>JANLPS010000255.1:0-27303 GCA_031367385.1 Archangium sp.
CGACGAACTCGACGAAGGGCTCGACGATCTGCAGCAGGTCGATCTTCGACATCGTCGGGGTGACGACCTCTTTGAGACGTTGCCGAAACTCGAGCACGTTCTTCTTGTCTTGTGCGCGCAGCGCACGCCAGGCGGCGGTTCGACCGAAGGCGTGGAGCTCTTTCTCGAGTTGTTGGGCGTTCCACTCCACGTCTTCTGGCGCGGCTTCAGAGACCTTGGAGATGCGCGAGTGCATCAAGCGGCGCAGGTCGGCGGTGGTCGAGCGAACGATCAGCGTCGAGGCGAGCAGCTCATCGTAGCCGGGGTCGACCTCGCGGCGACGGCACTCGGCGAGGGCCGAGGCGGTCTCGAAGACCATTGCGCCGATGCGATCGCGAAACTGAAAGCGAAAGGTCTGGAGCTCGGCGATCAAGTTCCACCGGTCGCCGACCACGCTCGGGTCTCGAATGCGCATGCCAAGCGCTGAGACGGCGTCGCGCAGCTCCTTGGCGGCTTTCTGAAGCAGCTCATCGACCTTGAAGCGGCGCTCCTCGGCCAAGAATTGCCCGGAGGGGAACCGCGCGGTCAGCTCGGTGAGCAGCGCGTTGACGTCTGAAATCGTGTTGCCGACGACAGGTGCGACCTCCTCCCACAAGGAGAGATCGGCGGTGCCATCGATGGGCGAGTCTTCGTATTTGATGAGGTCGAGCTCGCCCAACTTGCTGATCGCCCTGGCGGCGGCCTCGTGCACGCGACGCAGCTGATCGCCGAACTCGACGTCGGTTTCCAACGCGAGAATCGCCCCGAGGCGAGCTGGCAGAAGACGTTCCACTCCAGAAATGAGATTAAACCCCTGCGTCTGCGAAGCGAACAATTCGACGGTCGGAGATCACCAATGTTGCGAGTTTGCGTGCTTGACGGCGACCAGCTGAAGACGGGAGGCGCGGAGCTGCTCGACCTGCCGGGCCCGATGTGGGTCGATTTGCAGCCCCCGAATGCCGAGCTGTTGGCGAGCCTCAAGGCCCGATTCGGCCTGCATTCGCTCGAAATCGAAGACTGCTTACACCTCGATCAGCGCCCCAAAATCGAAGAATACCCCGGTCACCAGTTCATCGTGATGCAGGGCTTCACCGCGCAAGGCGGAGACGTCAGCGACGTGATCATGCACGAGCTGCACCTGTTCGTCGGAGCGACGTGGGTGCTCTCGGTGCACGATCAGCCTCACCAAGATCTCGAGGCATTGATTGCGCGCATCGGGGCCGACCCGAAGGCCACTCTGGGCCGAGGCGCTGATTTCGTTGCTTATTTGCTGGCCGACGCCTTGGTCGACCGCAACTTCCCGCTCCTCGACGCCTTCAACGACGCGCTCGAAGACATCGAAGAACGCATCTTCAACGACCCCTCGACCGACCTGATGCAGGAGGTCTTCAAGGTCAAGCGCACGTTGGCCGAGGTTCGGCGAGTGCTGTCTCCGCAGCGCGACGTGGTGGGGTTGTTGGCCCGGCGGGGCATGGCGTACATCGGCGAGAACACGACCCTGTATTTTCGCGATGTGTACGACCACCTCGTACGCATCTACGAGCAGATCGACGCGGCGCGAGACCTGTTGGGCAACGCGATGGAGGCCCACTTGTCGGTCGTCGCCAACCGCACCAACGAGGTGACGAAGCAGCTGACGATCTTCGCGAGCATCTTTCTGCCGTTGTCATTCGTGGTCGGGTTTTTCGGGCAAAATTTCGTTCAGGTGCAGTCGACGGCGATGTTTTGGTTGATGGTCGTACTGGTGCCGTTGATACCTGTGGTGATGATCGTGTGGTTTCGCTCGAGAAAGTGGTTTTGACCATGCTTCGTTTCGAAGAGTCGGGCCAGGGCTCGCCGTTGATCATGCTCCACGCGTTTCCTCTGACCGGGCAGATGTATTGGCAGCAGCTCGAGAAGCCGCCCGACGGGGTAAGGTTCATCGCGCCCGATTTTCGCGGGTTCGGCAAGTCTGCTTCGAGTGCGGGCTCGATGACGATGGAGTCAATGGCCGACGATGTGCTCGCGCTGATGGACAGGCTCGAGTTGCCCAGTGCCTTCATCGGCGGCGTCTCGATGGGGGGCTACGTGGCGATGGCGCTGACACGGCGTGACCCTGGCCGGGTGCGCGGGTTGGTGCTGGCAGATACGCAGCTGGGCGCCGACGACGAGGCGGGCCGGGCGAAGCGCGAGACGACCGCGAAAGAGCTCGAGTCGAAGGGCATCGAGCCACTGATCGCGTCGATGCTGCCGAAGTTTTTGACGTCAGCAGCCCCGACCGCGCTGCGAGAACGACTCGAGCAGATCATGCGCTCGGTGAGTGCCCAAGCGGCGGCCGCGGCGACGCGTGCGATGGCGCTGCGAGTCGACGCGAGAGACATTTTGTCTCGATTTGGCGGGCCTTCGTTGGTGCTGGTGGGTGATGGTGATGCGGTGACTCCGCTCGAGAAGGCGAAGGCGATGGCAGATCTGCTGGGTGGCGCGAAGCTCGAGGTGATCGTGGGCGCGGCGCATCTGTCGAACGTGGAGCAGCCCGAGGCATTCAACACAGCACTGGCTCGTTTTTTCGCGGCGGCCGAGCGCAGGTGAACGGGTCTGAAGTGCATGACGACGGTGCCGCACCGAAGGCAGGTCAACGAACATGACTCCCGCTCAAGTGCGCAGCCGATTTTGGGGCGTTCGGCAGGGCGATTCAGAGGCCGGCATCGCTGCCGCCGAGCGAAGGTTGGGCGTCCTGCTCCCTCCGATGCTCCGTGAGCAGTACGCGACCACCCGGCTTCGAAGCAGTCAGCAGCTGCACCTCGCCGAGCTCGACGACATCGAGGTTCGCAACGAGCACCTCATCTTCGGGTCAGAGCAACAGGGCGTGTTTGAGTGGGGCATTCGGTGTGATGCGCTCGCCGAGCCCGACCCATGGCTTCAGACGAACGCGGCGGGCTGGGAGCATGACGGCATTCGGCTCTCGCAGTGGCTCGTGCTCTTCATGCTGTTCAACCGGGTCTATGAACCGCCGTGCGCACACGAGTGGGGGCCGAGCGAGGAGCAGTTGGATGGTTGGGCTCGAATCGAGCTTTCGTCGTCGTCGTTCGGCACGCTCAGCGTGTACTGCAAGGGTGACGTGGTCGCAGACGAGTACGCATCGATGGGAGCGCGCACCGAGGCCGGTCTGCGAGCAGCGCTCGCCGAGCTCGAGCTCACGCCGGACGAGGCTGATCTCGATCTGGGACCCCGCGCCGAAGAGTGACGGTGTGGGTCGTTACGGGTTGCAGACGACGGTATCGCCGTTGACCGAGCACGAGCGGCAGGTGTTGGTTTTGACCAGCTTGCCGTCGTAGCACTGCAGGGTACCGAGGCCGTCTTTGGTGCAGAGGCCCTTGGTGTCGGCAGTCGACGCGCAGTTGTCACCGACGTCGTTGCCGGTCATGTCGCACTTGACCAGGTCAGCGGTGCGCACGCAGCCACCGGGGCCCTTGCATGGCAGTGAGACCCACGACCCGACCTTGCACTCGAGCGCGTTGGCGGCGTCGGCGCAAAGAAACCCCGAGGTGTCGCACTTGTCACCGGCTTTGGGCTGACCGCATGCGGCGACGAAGAACAGCGCGAGAAGAGAGACAGCGAGTCGGGGAGTGGCGCGAATCATCGAGTTTTTTTCAGGGGAGAAAGACGAAACGGACTGTGCGTCACCGCCCGAACCGAGTCAAACGTTTCTCAGAGGACTTCGCCGAAGAACCGGCGGAAGTTTTCGCCCAGCACCTTTTCGATGATTCGCACCGGCAGGTCGCGTCGAACCATCGCCTCGGTCAACTTGGGGAGGTCGCGCACGTCGCGCATGCCCCTGGGCAGCGGCACCAGCCCATCGAAGTCAGACCCCAGCGCCACCCCGTCTTCACCCATCACCGACACGGCGTGCTCGATGTGCTTGCAGACGTCATCAAAGGCCCGGCCTCCGATGTACTGGGGCGCGAAAATGATGGCCGCAACGCCACCCTTCTCGGCGATGGCCCGCAGGGTCTCATCGGGGAGGTTTCGCCACAGGGGGGTGACGCCCTGAACGCCGGTATGGCTCGAGAAGACCCGGGCCTTCGGGTGCGCCAGGAGCTGCGGAATCATCGCCGCAGAGGCGTGGGCCAGGTCGACCGCCATGCCGGTCTGCGCCATCGCGTCGAGCACCTCGTGCCCCAGCGCGGTCAGCGGTCGGTTGCCGTGCATCGGGGTCGAAGTGCCTCCCAGCTCGTTGTTGCCGAGGTGGGTGAGCGACATGAAGCGCACCCCTCGCTGGTGCAGCGCCCGAACCCGGTCGACCTCCCCCTCGAGCGCGTGGCCCCCTTCGATGCCAATCACCGCAGAGATGCGATTTTCCTGAAGATTTTGCTCGAGCTGGGCTTTCGAACCGGTAATCGCGGCGCGCCCGTCGGCCTGGCAGAAGTGCTCGAGGCGGTCGACCTGCCAGGTGCACCGCGTCCACTCCGAGCGGCGGGCTTCGGCGGGCCAGCGGTTCTTGAGCATGAAGGGGGTGAACCCATCGATGACGGGCAGGCCCCGGGTCACGATGGTGAAGCACTGAATTTTGACGCCCCCCTCTCGCAGCCGGGGGAAGTCGACGTGGCCTGACTCGGAGGCCTGGGTCAAATCGCGGTTCCACATCAATGAGTCGGCGTGCCCGTCGGCGACAGCCACCCGGCGGTGCAACTCTTCGGCAACGGTGCTCACGGGGCCGCATGGGGCCACGACTCGGGGCCGGTCGTCAATGAGAGTCATGCCTCTATTAACCATGAATATAATAATGGATACGATCGCCATGACTGCGATTCGCTATGAGGCGGGGCATGTCATTGCTCATCGCGCTGGCGGCGCTCGGGCTGCTGATGTGGGTGGCGTACCGGGGGTTCAGCGTCATCTTGTTCGCGCCGATCGCCGCGCTGTTGGCGGTGCTGCTGACCGACCCGTCAGCGGTGCTGCCAGTTTTCTCGGGCCTGTTCATGGACAAGCTGGTCGGCTTCATTCGCAACTACCTGCCGGTGTTTCTGCTGGGTGCGATCTTTGGCAAGGTGATCGAGCTGTCGGGCTTCTCGAAGGCGATCGTCGCGGGGTTGCTGGGTGTGGTGGGGCCAAACCGGGCGGTGTTGTCGATCGTGCTGGTGTGCAACCTGCTGACCTACGGAGGGGTCTCGCTCTTCGTGGTGGTCTTCGCGGTCTACCCTTTCGCCGCCGAGGCCTTTCGACTGGCGAACATCCCCAAGCGGTTAATACCCGGGGCGATTGCGCTGGGAGCCTTCTCGTACACGATGGATTCGCTGCCCGGCACGCCGCAGATTCAAAACCTGATTCCCACGACGTTTTTCAAGACGACGACCTGGGCCGCTCCGGGGCTGGGGGTGCTGGGGGCGCTGTTCATCTTCAGCTGCGGCATCGCGTACTTGAGCACCCGGGTGCGCCAGGCCAAGGCCCGAGGAGAGGGGTATGGCGAGAACCACCTGCTCGAACCAGAGCCAGTGGCGAAGGCGTCGCTGCCCAGCGCCTGGGTGGCGTTGATACCGCTGGTGCTGGTGGGGGCCTTGAACCTGGTCTTCACCGGGCTTCTCGAGCGTTGGTACGCCCCGTCGACCGAGACCACCCTGGCCGGCCTCGAACACCCCCTGGTGACGCAGATCTCGAGCGTGAAAGCGGTCTGGGCGGTCGAGCTCGCGTTGCTGGTGGGCATCGCCTCGGTGATCGTGCTCGCCTGGCGCCCGGTGACCGCGAAGTTCGCCGAGGGCTCGAAAGCGGCCATCGCCGGGGCGCTGTTGGCGGCGCTGAACACCGCCTCGGAGTACGGGTTCGGGGCGGTCATTGCCGCGCTCCCCGGGTTCGCGGTGATCAAGAGCGCCCTTTCGGCGATACCCAACCCCCTGGTGAACGAGGCGGTGACGGTGACGACGCTGGCCGGCGTGACCGGCTCGGCCTCGGGCGGCCTGAGCATCGCCCTGGCTGCGATGTCAGCACAGTTCATCGCAGCTGCAGGTACCGCGAACATCCCCCTCGAGGTGCTGCACCGGGTAGCCGCGATGGCGAGCGGAGGGATGGACACGCTGCCGCACAATGGCGCCGTGATCACCCTGCTCGCGGTGACCGGCCTCACGCACCGGCAGTCGTACCGTGACATTTTCGCGATCACCGCGATCAAGACCGCGGCGGTCTTCGTGGTGATCGCTGCCTACACGGTGTTCTCTCTGGTGTGATTCGCAGGTGTCACCTTCATGAACCGGGGCCCCCAGCGCGCTTAACCCGAGCTTCGGTTGCTATGCTCGAAGCTCATGTCGCGTTCTCCCCTGCTTCGTCTGTTGGCTGTGTGTCTCGCACTGACGCACCTGACCGCCTGTCAATGTGGCTCTGACGTCATCATCTTCAACCCAGACGCCGGCGGAGGCCGGCGTGATGGCGGAGGTGGCGGCACCGGCACTGGCGGAGGGACCGGAACGGGTGGGGGCACTGGCGCTGGCGGCGGCATCGGGAGTCAACGCGACGGCGGCTCGACCTCCGAAATCTGCGATGGCCTCGACAACGACAACGACGGCATCATCGACAACGTCGACGTCAGCGGCGACGGCGTGTGTGACTGTTTGAAGATCGCGACCCTCGGGTACAAAGGCACCGCGGGCGTCGGCGACGTCTTCAACCAGTGGCTCAACGGCAAGAGCGTGGCGGGGGCAGTCTCGCTCGACAAACAAACGCTGACCGCGGCGCTGTTGGCTCCGTACCAGGTCATCGTCATTCAGAACGTGCGAGACGGCACCAAAGCCGGGGTGGGCACGGGCATCGGCCGGGTCTACGCGCAAGCCGAGGTCGACGCGCTCAAGGCCTGGGTGGCCGCGGGCGGAGGCATCATGACGCTGATCGGCTACAGCGACGCGACCGAGGTCAAGAACGTCAACCTGCTGCTCGCGCCCTACAACATCAACTACGGCTCGAAGCAGATTCTCGGCAAGGTCGGCGGCTCGACGGTGCCGGTGGTGCATTGGGCAACGCACCCGCTGACCGAGAACATCAAGAAGGTCGGCGTCGACAACGGCTACGAGGTGCAAGGCGACGGCGGCGTGGTGGTCAGCTACGAGCCGAACCCCGGCGATTACGACACGGCGCGGGCGACGCCGTATGGCAAGGGTCACGTCTTCGTCTGGTGCGACGAGTGGATCACCTTCGACTCGGAGTGGACGCAGCACACGGACTACCAGGTCGAGCGCTTCTGGCTGAATTCGCTCAAGTGGTTGACCCCAGCAGACCAGTGCCAGGTGGCCCTGCCGGTCATCAACTAGGGCCCGCCCCGCGAAAAGGCCAAAACATCAGCGGTTTGCAGAACCGGGCCTGGGGTCGCCAGAGGCACGAAACACGCGACAAGCGTTGACTCCGTGCATCAGCGACGGTAGGAGCGCCACCTCTCATCATCTTTGAAGGAGCAGTACCTTGGCCAATACGCACTCTGCCGAGAAGCGTCACCGTCAGTCTCTCAAGCGCAATGCGCGCAATACCGCCGTGAAGTCTGAAGTGAAGACGGCGATCAAGAAGGCGCGTGAGGCGATCACCTCTGGCGACGCCACCAAGGCGAAAGACGCTCTGAAGGCGGCGACCAGCCTGCTGAACCGCGCCGCCAGCAAGGGCGTGCTGCACGTTCGCAATGCGCAGCGCCGAGTCGCCCGGTTGTCGCACGGCGTGTCGTCGAAGTTCGCCGCGCCCGCCGCGAAGTAATTCGCATCGGTTGTGCCGACCTGAAAAAGCCATTCCACCCTCGGGTGTGATGGCTTTTCGTGTTTCACCGGGTCATCGAGCAGTCGGTCAAAACGGTCACCCGAGACTCGCTCGCCGAGACGCCGGCGTCGGCATCGATGCCCATGTCGAGGGGTTAGCTCAGGGTGATGAGCGCGAGCCCGTCATCGGTCAGCGCGAAGGTGGTGTTCTCGCCGCCGTACATCTCAGTCAACCCGCTGAACGAGCCCAGCGCTTCGACCGAGACGATTTCGCCGAGTTGATTGGTGGTGACGGCGACCGAGGTGCTGACGTCTCCGCAGAGGCTGCCGCTGGCCACGGTCACGACGGTCAACAGACACGAGCCGAAGGCGTGGGCGATCGGCCGCCCGATTGACGACGAGGTGCCGAGCTCGTCGTTGGCTTCTCGAAGCGGGGCCTTCATGAAGGCAAGCCGGGGGTCGGCTGATTCGAAGAGCGCCACCGGGACGCCCAACTCGGCGGCTTTGGACTGCGGCGTGGCGGCCACGGCGATGAGAAGGAGACGCAAGAGCATGCGGGCGGTTCAGCAACCCGCCTGCCACAGTCGATTCACGAGCCGTCGCGGGTGGTTAAGACCCTACCAGCCGGTGGCGAGTCGCTCAGCGCCCTCGCGCATCATGGCCTCGGCGACACGGCGAATGGCCGCACCTCGCCAGGTCTCGGCCCAGAGCAGGTCAGCACCGCTGGGAAATTCTTCACCACCGGAGACGACGACTTGATTGAGCTGTTGCGGGCCACGCATCAGCTTGAGCGCGACCACGATGTTGACTCGGTAGTTCGGCAATCGGCCAGGCGATGCCACCAGCGGCGTCGAGTAGATCGAGAGCAAGGTGCCTTCGATCTGCGTTTCGGACGAGTCGTCACCGAGCTTGCCCGAGTGCAAGTAGAGCTCACGCAGGGCATCGGTGAAGAGCTCTTCGGCCCCAGGCTCAGAGGTGTTGTTTCTGAACACCGGCACCTGCACCTTGTCGACGCCCTTCGGCAACGTGCTGTTGGGCGCGACGAATCGGTAGCCGCAGCTGGTGAGGAGCAGCAGGAGGACCAGGGCGTGGTTCGACAGGCTCACCATGAGATTCGGTGGCCTCGTTCCATGCTTCGACGGGCTCACCATGAGATTCGGTGGCCTCGTTCCATGCTTCGACGGGCTCACCATGAGATTCGGTGGCCTCGTTCCATGGTTCGACGGGCTCACCATGAGAGTTCCGTTTCTCGGGTGAGCGCGTCAGCCGACAACGAAGTTCACCAACCGCTTCGGCACGAAGACGAATTTCTTCACCGTCTTGCCCGCCAGCGCCGCCTTGACCTTCTCATCGGCCTCGGCGAGCGCACGCACCTCCGCCTCCGTCGCGGCGACGGGTGCTTTTACCTCCGAGCGCAGCTTGCCCATGATCTGCACCGCGTAGGTCACCGAGTCTTCGGCGATCAGCGAGGCGTCGAACTTCGGGTACTCCTGTTGGCAGCAAAAACCCGTCTGCCCAAGCCGAGCCCAGAGCTCTTCAGCCAAGTGCGGGGCATACGGCGAGAGCACCTTCAAGAAGGTCAGCGCCACCGACTTCGGCAAAGTCTTCGCCGAGGTCGCCTCGTTCGCGAAGGTCATCATGTGGCTGATGGCCGTATTGAAGCGCAGGTTCAGCGTGTCTCGCTCGACTGCCTGAATGCACTTGTGCAACGCCTTGCGAAGCTCAGGCTCGCTGGCCTCATCGGCAAGGGTGAGCTTGTCGACGGGCAACCCCGTGCCCTCGTTGACGACCAGGCGCCAAATTCGGTCGAGAAAACGCTGCACTCCGGCGACCTGCGACATCTGCCACGGCTTGACCTGCTCGAGCGGGCCCATGAAGAGCTCATACAGGCGCAACGCGTCGGCGCCGTAGTCACGCACCACGTCATCAGGCGACACGACGTTGTAGCGGCTCTTCGACATCTTCTCGACTTGCTTGCTCAGCGGCTCGCCGGTCGCCTTCGCCGTCGCCGTGTCACCCGCGTCGTTCACGTCGGTCGGCAGGTAGTACTTGCCCGCTTTGTCTTTGTACGAGTACGCGAGAATCATGCCCTGGTTGAAGAGCTTCTGAAACGGCTCCTTGGTCGAGACGAGGCCGCAGTCGAAGAGCACCTTGTGCCAGAAGCGCGCATACAAGAGGTGCAACACCGCGTGCTCGACGCCGCCGATGTAGAGGTCGACGGGCATCCAATACTTCTCGAGCGCCTGCGACCACGCCTCGTGATCATTTCGCGCGTCGATGAAGCGCAAGTAGTACCAGCACGAGCCAGCCCACTGCGGCATCGTGTTCACTTCACGTACCCCGTGCCGGCCATCGGGCAAGGTCACGCCGAGCCAGACGTCTCCCGCGCGGGCGAGTGGAGGCCGGCCATCGGCGGTCGGCTTGTACTCATCGACGTGGGGCAGCTCGACCGGCAGCTGCGACGCCGGCACCGTGACGATGCTGCCATCAGCCAGGTGAACGACGGGAAAGGGCTCGCCCCAATAGCGTTGCCGCGAGAACAACCAATCGCGCAACCGGTACTGCACGCGCTTGACGCCGTGGCCGTGCTTCTCGACCCACTCGGTCATCTGCGCCTTCGCGGCCACCGTCTGCAACCCATCGAGGGGGCCCGAGTTCACCGCCACGCCATCACCGGTGTACGCCTCGGCCTGTACGTCTCGGCCGCCCTTCACCACCTCGATGATCGGCAACCCAAACGTCTTCGCGAAGGCATGATCTCGTTCGTCGTGCCCCGGTACCGCCATGATCGCGCCGGTACCGTACGAGAGCAGCACGTAGTCGGCGACCCAGACCGGCACCTGTTGGCCAGTGGCGGGGTTGATGGCGAAGCCGCCGGTGAAGACACCGGTCTTCTCTTTCTGCAAATCAGTACGCGCGAGGTCTGACTTGTTCTTCGCCTCGGCCACGTACTTCGCGACCGCCTCTTTCTGCGCGGCGGTGGTCAGCTGCGCGACCAGCGGGTGCTCAGGCGCGAGCACGGTGTAGGTGCAGCCGAACAAGGTGTCGGGCCGCGTGGTGAAGACGGTGAGCTTTGCGTCACTGCCCGCGAGCTTGAACGAGACCTCGGCGCCTTCAGACTTGCCGATCCAATTCCGCTGCATCTCCTTGATGCCGTCGGGCCAATCGAGGCCGTCGAGGTCGGCGAGCAGGCGGTCGCCGTACTCAGTGATTCGCAACATCCACTGCTTCATCATGCGGCGTTCGACCGGGTCGCCAGTCTCGACATACTTGCCGTCTTTGACCTCTTCGTTGGCGAGCACGGTGCCGAGTGCAGGGCACCAATTCACCGGCACCTCAGCCAGGTAGGCCAAGTTGCGCTCGAACAGCTTCAGAAAAATCCACTGCGTCCACTTGTAGTAGCTGGCCGACGAGGTATCGATTTCGCGATCCCAGTCGTAGCTGAAGCCGAGGCGTTTGATCTGCCGGCGAAAGTTATCGACGTTGCGCTTGGTGATGATGGCGGGGTGAATGCCATCGCGCATCGCAGCGCGCTCGGCGGGCAGACCGAATGCGTCCCACCCCATCGGGTGCAAGACGTTGAAGCCTTGCATGCGCTTGAGCCGGGCGAGCACGTCGGTGGCGGTGTAGCCCTCGGGGTGGCCCACGTGCAGCCCCGCGCCCGACGGGTACGGAAACATGTCGAGCACGTAATACTTGGGTTTCTTGATCAGCTCGGTGAGGTCGGTCGGCGTCTTGAAGGCCTTCGCGGCCTCCCAGGCGTCTTGCCACTTGGGCTCGATGACTGACGGCTCGTATCGGTGCTGTGGCGGTTGCTGCGAATCCATAGTGACGGGCTTGTAGGAGACGACTCAGCACGACGCAACGAGTCACCGTCACGAATTCACCTCGCGGTGCACTTGCCGGTCTTGGCGAAGGAGCCCTCGTCGCAGGTCACTCCGTTGAGCGTGCAGGTGGCTGCGCTCGTGGTGGCGGTCTTCACGTTGGTGACCCGGCCTCCGTGAGTGGAGCAGTACGACGCTTCTTGGCCGCACTCGGCCCGAAAGAACGCCCACTCCTCGCACGCCCCGCCGTCAGCGAAATTGCACAGCGCGGCTTCGACCCCCGCGTCGTTGACCGACGCGCTCAAGGTAAACCCGGCTTGCTGGCAGTAGGCCGACGAGGGGTTGCCAGGGCCGATGGGGGTGCGCTCATCTTCAGCGAGGGCGCAGGCGGTCAGGCTGAGCACCGCCAGGCCAATGCAGAGGGTTCGAAGTCGCATGGTCAATTACTCACAGCCACAGGTACGAGAGAAGGTCACTTCGGAGCAACGCGCGCCGGTCGACAGCGTGCACACCCCGGTGACCGACGTCCAGCCGCCTTCGTCTTTCGTTTCGGTGCTGATGGTGCCGCCATGGAGGTTGCAGAATGAGAAGGCCTGACCGCAGGCGCCATCGAAGAAGGCCCATTCGTCGCACTGCAACCCGCCGGGAAAGTTGCAGAACCCTTGCTCGCCGGCCTCGGTCGTTTTGCTCGAAAGGGTGTAGCCAAGCTGCTCGCAGTACACCGCGGCAGGGTTGGCGAGCGGCGCTTTCGGGAGCGGCTGACAGGCGACGCCGCCATCGGTTGCCGAGCCGCCATCGGTTGCCGAGCCGCCGTCGTGGGTCTTCTTCGACCGAAGTGCGTCGGCCTCGCTGGCATTGGGGTCGGTCGTCAGAGAACCGGGGCCGCAGCCGATGGCGAGAACAATCAGGGTCAACAGGGTGGTCGTGGTTTTCATGGTTTGGGGCTTTCGTGCTGCGGTGTGTGCCCCCCTGACACGGGCACGCGCGCGGCATCCCACATTGGCGCCAAAATATTCGTAACCCGTTCATATCTCTGTCGAATCGCCTTGGTATCGTGTCGTCCGTGAGCTCCGCTTTACCGTCTGTCGTCGCCATCGAAGACCTGGTGCGCCAACCCGATGTGCACATCGCGCACGTTGGCTCGGTGGTGATCGCCAAGCTGACCAAGAACTCGGTGCCAGACATCGAGCTCTTGTTCAAGCAGCTCCACCTCACCGCGAAGCAGCACACCAACCAAGTGACGCTGCTGACCCTCGTGCCGCAGTTGGACACGGTGACTCGCATTGGCGACGACGTGCGCAGGCGTGCGGGCGAGCTGATCAAAGAGCTGAACCCCATTTGCATCGGCAGCGGGACGGTGGTGCTGGGCAAGGGCCTGGGGCCGTCGATGATTCGCATGTTCATGACGGGCTTCAACATGATCTCGAAGACGCCTTTTCCCCAGCGCACGTTCTCGACGCTCGCCGAAGGCATCACGTGGATTCAGGGCCTGCCGCGGCAACACCCAGAGGCGCGCTCGGTGACCCGCAGCGCGGTGGTGAAGCACTTCGAAATCGAGGAGTGATTACTCTTTGAGAAACTGGCTCATCGTCAGCTGCAAGTGACTGCGAGCGCCGGTGAGCAAGCTGTTCACCTCGGAGGGCGTGAGTCGATGCGCCTCGGTGAGCAGCCGCTCGGTGCCGCTCAAGATGTCTTTGCGAACCGCCTCAACCCGCCGCGCGATGGTCGAGCGCGGCGTCTGAAACATGCGCGAGAGCTGATCCATCGTCAGGCCTTCGACGTAGTGCAGGCGCAAGAGTGAGCGCTCAGAGGGTTCGAGCAGCTCGACGGCGCGGGTGAAGGCATCGCGAAAGAGGTGCTGGGCCTGGGCTTTGACGTACGAGAGCTCTGGGTCGAGCACGACGATCGGCGCGTGATCGGGCTCGAGCGCCTCGGTCTGCGCGGCGCCCCGAACCAGATTCAAGGCGGTGCGAACGGCGGTGATTCGCAGCCAGCCCCCGAGGGCTCCAGCGCCTGAATACTCGAGGATCTTGGGGCCTGAGGTTTCTCCGATGACGACTGCTTGCCGAAGCTTTTGCTTCACCTCGGCGACGAGGTCTTTGTCGACGGTGACACGGACCAGGTACGAGCCGACGTGCGACATGAAGTGCCGCTCGAAGGCCTCGAGCGCGATTCGGTTTTGCTGACCGACCGCGCAGGCCAGGTAGAGATCAGAGAGGTGGGCCGGCACTCCGCTCGCGGCGTGGCGCTTCACGTGCTTCGCAAAATCGCTGGCGCTCAGGTCGACGCCCGGCCAGGTGCTGCGGGCCTCATCGAACCGCGCGTCGAGCTCAGCCTGGGTGCCGGCACCGAGCAGCTCGGAGAAGTTGGGGCCGTTGGCCATCGGGGTGGACTATATGTCTGTTCGCGAATGCCCTGCCCGACCGAAGACGTGTTGCTGGGCTTCGTCGACGGGCAGCTTGGTCAAGCCGACCTGGCTCACGTCTCATCGCACCTCGACGGGTGCATGACCTGCCGCGCAGTGGTGGGCGCTTCGTTGCCGGTACGCGATGACAGTGATCAGCTGGGCCGCTACGTACTTCGCCGGGTCATCGGCTCAGGCGGCATGGGCGTGGTGTACGAGGCCTTCGACCCCGAGCTCGATCGAAACGTGGCGCTCAAGTTGCTGCGGCCGGAGCTGGGCACGCAGACCTTGCAAGACCGGTTGGTCGCAGAGGCTCAAGCGCTCGCGCGGCTCTCGCACCCCCACGTGGTGTCGGTGTACGACATCGGCCGCGCGGCTGATCAGGTCTTCATCGTGATGGAGCTGGTCAACGGGCTTTCACTTCGAGAGTGGCTCTCGGCGGCGTCTCGTCGCATCGACGAGGTGCTCGAGGTGTTCACCCACGCCGCCGAAGGGCTCGACGCGGCGCACTCGGTCGGCCTGGTTCACCGCGACTTCAAGCCCGAGAACGTGTTGATCACCCGGGGTGGGCGAGCGCAAGTCAGCGATTTCGGTCTGGCATTTTCGCTCACGAAGCCGCCCGACGCGGTCGACGAAGGGTCTGCGGGGTACATGGCGCCTGAGCAGCGGGCTGGGCTGAGCGTCGACGCGCGATCTGATCAGTACAGCTTCTGCTTCTCACTCGCAGAGGCCACGCGCGGGGCTGCGCCGAGGTGGCTTCGCAAGATCATCGAGCGAGGCACGCAGCCGAGCCCCGAGCGCCGCTTCGCTTCAATGCGCGAGGCGATCACCGCGCTCCACCGCGGCCGGCGCATGCGGGTGACCCAGCGCGTGGTGGCGGCGATCGCCGCAATCGTGCTGGTGGGCGGAGTCTTCGGAGCTGTCGAGCTGGCTCGCCGCCATCAAGCCCGCGCGAGCTGTGAAGCCGAGGCAGCGTCGATTGATCAGGAGTGGAGCTCGGCCTCGGCCGCCACCGTGCGAAACGCCTTCGAGCACACAGCCAGCCCCCTGGCGACCCGAGCCTTGAACACGGTGAATGCTGGGTTCGACACCTACACCCGTGAATGGCGCGCGGCGCACGTGCGGGCGTGCGAGGCGACCCGTTTGTACGGTCAGCAATCAGAGGCAGTGCTCGCCCAGAAACTGAGCTGCCTGGCTGATCGCGCCCAGCTGTTTCGTTCAGTGAGGTCGGCGCTCGAAGGCGTCGACGCACCGATGCTCGAACGCGTTGGGCCGATTCTGCAGACGCTGCCACCGGTCTCGGCGTGCGACGATGCGCGGGCGTTGGCAGCGGCCCCGGCGGCGCCTCCGAGCGCGGTGGCACGCGAGGTCAGCCAGGCTCGCGGGCTCATCGGAGAGGCGTCAATCGCGATCACCGCTGGGCACTACGATGATGGGTTGGCAACGGCGCAAAAAGCGGTGCTGGCCGCGCACGCGACCGGGTATTTGCCGGTGATCGCTGAGGCCTCGCTCTGGGCGGGCATCGCGCATGGCCGGCTGGGAGCACTCGGGCCAGCACTCACGGCGCTCGAAGAAGCGGCATCGGCGGCCGCCGCGAGTCACGTCGAGTCGATCGCGGTGCGGGCATGGGTGCAGCTGATGCACTTCGTCGGGTTCGACGGCAAACGGCCCGACGACGGGTATCGCTACAACGCCTATGCAGAGAGCGCGCTGAAGACGATGTATGGCGCTGCCGAGCTCGAGGCCGAGCGCCTGTCGTGGCTGAGCGCGCTGCTCGCTGATCAAAAACGTTTCACCGAAGCCCAAGCCGCCTCTGAGTCGCAACGCGCCGTCGTCGAGACCCAGCTGGGCAAATCACATCGGCTGTATGCGGTGGCGCTCGATGGTTTGGCGGGAGTGCTTGCAGGGCGAGGCCGAAATCGCGACGCCCTGCCCTTTCAGCGCGAAGCCTGTGAGGGGGTCGAGCGCGAGCTGGGGCCATTGCACCCGCAGCTGGCGATGTGTTTGAGCAACCTGGCGGCGCTGAACGCGAACGTGGGTGAGCACGAGCCGTCGATTGCGCTCAAGCTGCGGGCGCTCGAGATGTTCGCCCAGCTGCCCGGGCACCCGAGCCATGTCGCGATGACGGAGCGGAACCTGGCGCGCTCGTACCTCGAGTTGGGGTCGCTCGACGAAGCAGCGAAGCACCTCGAGGCCGCAGAGAAATTGGGCAAGACGGCGAGCGATCAGCTGAGCCTGCTGCGGCTGCGCGGAGACCTGGCCCGGGCCCGAGGCAACCTGAGCCTCGCGTTCGAAACGCATGAGCTGGCCGCTGCAGAGGCGAGAAAGGGCGCGCTGCCGGCACAGCTCGATCCGCTCCTCTCGCTGGGGTGGAGCGCCTTGGCCGCCGAGCAATTCACCGAGGCAGACGAAGCGGCCCGGCAGGCGCAAGCGGTGGCGCGCGCGGTGTATGGCGAGAGATCGTTTCGGCTCTCGGAGCCGATGCGCTTGGCGGCTCAATCGTTGATCGCACAACATCACCCCGAGCTGGCCCGCCCGTACGCCGAAGGTGCGCTGCAGTTGCTCGGTGACGCGCAAATCGACCCAACGGTGCTGGCGCGAGCACGCTTTGCGCTCGCGCAAGCGCTGACCGATGATCGGCCACGCGCGCTGGAGTTGGCGGGGCTCGCGCGACAGTCGCTCAATCGCCAGTTGGCCGAAGAGATCGACGCATGGAGCGCAGGACGCTGAATCAGCGGTGCCGCGAAGCTGGAACTCGCGAACTCGGGTGCTGTCAGGAGGTCACGGAATGAAGTCGATACTCGCGGCGGTCGTGGTCGGGCTCGTGGTGATGGCCCTCTGGTGGTGGCTCGAGCCCAGTGCGGTGGTGACCTTGCCCCCGGTGCCCGAGACACCTCGGTCAGCAGGCCTGGCAGCCGCCGTGCCGAGTGAGGCGCCGCCTGTGATTCACGGTGCAGCCAGTGAACCCATCGATGCGTCGGTGGTCACCGAAGCCGAGGTCGACGACGACGGCTACACCGGCCCAGTGAACAAGGTCAGCGACGAAGAGATTCAACAGACGCTCGCGCTGAACGCGGCATTTGCTCGAGCCAATGTCGGGCGCTTCTGCGAGCTCGCAGAACGACTTGCCAGCGACCCGCTCTTCAAGCCCCTGCAAGGCTCACGTGATGCGACGCGTGACTTGACCCGGCTCTTCGGCGTCACCGAAGAGGAGCGCCGGGTGCGACTGCCGATCGAGGTACGCCAGTCGTTGATGGCGGGCACGGGGCTCGAGCTCACCGCCGAACAGCTGAGCCAAATCGACTTCGGGTGGATGCGACACATGCGCGACTTCGATCGAATCACCGGCCAGATGGAGGGACCGATGGCGTGGGGCGATGTGGTGTATTCGCCGGCCTCGAAATTTCCCTACTACTTCGTGAGGTTGCGCATTCTGCGTGCGGCGAAGGTTCACGACTGGGAAGACGCCGCGAGAGACATCGAAGCGTTCGCCGGCCTGCTGCACTCGACGAGCTCGCCGCACGCAGAGGCGGAGGCGGCACGCGTGATGGAGCTCGAGCTCGAAACCATTGCCTTGCTGCGAGAGAACGGCGCCGCGGTGCCCAGCCTGCCGCTGCCCAGCATTGAGAAGGTGCGGTTGCACGCCGCGTTGGGTCATGACGCGTTTCGCTTTGTAGCGCCTGGCGTTGACGTGGCCGTGCAGCAGCAAGCCTTCGACTGCGCGAAACGTGCGGGTTTCGAGTGCGCGACGGCGCTCGAGTCGGTGGCCATGTCGAACAATCTGCGGCGAGTGATCGAGACCACCCCACCGGCCTTCGATCGCTCGCGCTGCAACGAATACAGATTCAAAGTACTCGGCCGCACCGTTGACTACTGGGGTGCCGCTGGCGAGAACGCGCGGCTGCGAGAGGGCTCGCCCCTCTTCGGCGAATTGCGATAGCGCGCTACTTGAAACGAGGGTGATCTTTGCTGCTCATTTCTCCGCGAAATTTCTGAAATTCTTTCGGGTCGAGGTCGAGCACGATGTCGGGCCGCAGCGACGCCAGCTTCATCGAGGCCTTTCTGTGCAAATCAAGCAAGTCGTCAAAGATGGCTTGGCTGGTCGGCAGCGTAATTTGGGGGTCGTTGCGTTCGAAATAGAGCCAATGAGGGTTGGCTGGCGTCTTGGGCAGCGCCCCCCACGCGTCTTTGGTCTTCTGCTCGAACGTTCGCAAGTCGAGCCGCATGGCAACCGCGAGGGCCGAGCGATCGAGGGCGGGGTATTCGCGAACCGGGCCGATGCGCTCGAAGGTCAGGGTCGCAGCGTACAGGTCGGCGGCGTCAGGGTGCACCGCCATGACCAGGTCATCGACGCCCAGCAACTTCCACGCGGTGAGAAACATCGTCTTGTAGAGCAGAAAAGACATGCCGTTGCCGCGGCGGCCCGGGGTGATGCAGAGCGCTCCGACCTCGGCGGCCGCACGACCTTGATCACGCAACGCCTGAATCTCGTCGCCGTAGATCTTCTGCATCGGTAAGCCGACTGGGCCGTCTTTGACCAGCGAGAGGGTGCCGGCGACCTGGCCCGACTCGAGGGCCACGAAGACGATGGTCGAGGGCAGGGCCAGGTAGTGCGTCATTCGTATGCGCGACTCGTGGGGTGCCATGATGCCGCGATTGACGTAGCCGTCATGCACGAGGGTCATCGCCGCGACGTACTCATCGATGGTGCTCGCGATGCGAACCGCGTCAACGCGCCGAAGCTCGTCGTCGTTGAGCTTCATGCCATTGCGAATGATGTTGAAGCGAACGGGCCGCGGCATCAATCGAAGCGCGAGTTGGGTCAGGCGTCGTGAGAGCTTCATTTCGGCTCGCTGCGTTATAGCAAGACCCGCTCGACCCCTGCTTCAAAACCTGGCACAGACACCGAGGGCCGCGCCGCCCTCGAAGCGCCAGGTCTGGAGCGCGGTGATCGATTGATCGACCTTCTGAATTTGGTACCGGGTGTCACGCAGGGCGATGTCGCCCCACCCTTCGAGCACCAGGTCGAGCGGCCCGACGAGCCGCAACGCCAACGTCGTACCGACGAGTGCGACCACGCCCACATCGGTGCCTGGCGGCGTGGGGTCGACGCCCTCGGCGATCGCCCGAGGCGTGACCCGAACGAAGCGCATGGCGAACCCCACGCGTGGGCGCAGCGTGAGCCGGCCGAGGTGCAGGGCCCAGTCGACGCCCAGGCCAACCTCGTTGCGCTGAAAGTCGACGCGAACCAGCTCGTCGGTGAAGGTCGTGGGCAGCTCGAACCGACCCCACCCCGTGAGAGAAAAGGGCGCGCTGAACACCCAAGACGCCTCGACCACCGGCCCTTGGGCCCACGGCACGGCGGCAGCCCACTTGGTGGCGTGCCAGAGGGCCGAGAGCCGAAACCGCTCGTCGTGCAACACACTGCTCGGCGGCTCGGCGTCTTGCTCGACGAAGCTCGCCACCGCGCTGCGCACCATCAACGCGGCCGCCTCCCGACCTCCGCTGTCGATGACGAGGTCGCGTTGTACGTGCCGGCCGGTCCACACGTCGGCGACATGAACTCGCCACGGCACCGTCTCGACCCAGATGGCCACCCGGGTGCGCTTGCCGAAAAGCAACCGGCGAACCTGCCGGAGCTGCCCGGCTTCGGTGCTTTCCCATGGCTCGGTTTCGCGAACGGTCTCGAGCACGACCTCGAGGTCGGTCAATTGGGCGGTGATGGCCGCGGTGAGCTGGGCGTCTGAGTTCGACCCGAAGAGCGTGACCTCGACCGGCCCGTTCGAGGCAGACAAGCACGTGAGGAGCAACACGGCGGCAGTCATGGCGAGCTCGGAATGGGGAAGGTCGGGCTGAAGGGCCCAGTGTTGCCGTTGGTGGTTTCGGTGAACAGGGTGCCAGCCTCGAGGCCGAAGGCCAGCGCCTGAGACGCCAGGCTCCAGGCCGAAGCGGGGGTGCAGGTGACAGAGCTGACGGGGGCCCACGTCGAGCCTGAGCGGGTGTACACCTCGACGGTGCCATCGGTGGGGCAGGCGCCGGTGACCGAGCCCAGGCCAGCGTCGGCGATTGGTGCGGTGAGCCCATTGCTGGTGAACGAGCCGACGATGACGTTTTGAAAGAACGAATTGCCCCCGCTCGTGAAGTTGTTCACGCTGCCCTCGAAGTGATTGAGCGGGCCGATTCGCCAGCCCGAGCCGCTCACCGTGACGTACGGCGCTCCGTTGCCGACCTGAAGCAGGGTATTCGAGGCGACCGTGCCTCCTTCGGTGCCGGTCAACTGCAGCGCCGCGTTGCCGACATTGTTGGTGAAGCGCGCGCCGGTGAAGAGCGTGACAGCGACCCTGAGATCGAGGCCCCGCATCGTCGTGGGCTCGAGGCCAAAATAGTTGCCATCGATGACCACCTGGGTGGGGTTCGCGCCGAAGTAGAAGTCGAGGCGCACGCCGTAGGTGCCGTGGCCAAACACGTTCCACGGGCCGATGACCGACCCGTTGGTCACCTGGAGCGCCTGGTACGCGATCATCAGTCGATTGCCGGCGACCAGCGCCTCGGAGACGCCGATCTTCCCCATGTTGCCCTTGAGCACGAGGCCGGTGAGCTGGGAGCCGCTGCCGAGCGCCCACGAGCAGAAGTGGGCGCATCGGTCGGTGAAAGCGAACTCGACGATCACCCCACGGCCGCGCCCGTCGATGCAGGTGTCGACGAGCACCCCGCCGGGGTACGGCAGCGCGTCATCGGTGACGTGAATGGTGGTCGCCGCCCCGGGGGGAAACACCGCAGGGTCGAAGGTCACCAAGTGCGGGCCCGGGGTGTTGGTCGCGAGAAACAAGGCTTCTCGCAGCGAAAGGGTGGTGCCCGCGGCGGCTCGGTCGTTCAAGCCCGGGCCGCCTTCGAGCAGATCGTCGAGGGTGTCGACCACCAACACGCCTCCGTCGGTGCACCTTCGAATGGGCAGCGCGTCAGCGAACACGCCCCACTGCCGCTCGAGCGCGAGCTCTTCGAGGCCGCCCGCATCAGCGACCTCGCCGCCGTCGACGCCGCCACCGCTGATGGCGACGACGCGATCGACGGTGCAGTGGCAGCTCAGAGCCCAGAACGCCAAGGCGCAACCCCACAGCACCCCGCGGGGTGTGGTCAATGAGGCGTCGCAGGTTGAAGCGCGGCCCTGCGAAGCACCAGGCGTGGCGCGTTGAAGTCGTTGGGCCATCGGGCGAGAAACGAATCTATCGCTGCGAGCTCATTCGCGCTCTGGCCAAGACGCGCAAAGGCGCGAATCTGACACAGCTCGGCCTCGGCCAGGAGCGCACCGGAGGGGTTGCGCTGAATGTAGGTCTCGCACTGCGCCTGCCCCTGCCCCGGCGCTCCGAGCTGATCGACCTGCAGCTGGCCCAGCGAGAGCCGAGCAACCTCGGCGGCGGCGCTCATCGGGTGCCGCTCGATGATCGCCGAGTAGGCGCGGGCCGCGAGGCGCCAGTCTTTCTGGGTGCGGGCCTCCTGGGCCTGCTGGAGCAGCTGCTCGGTGGTTTCGGCCGGCGAGGTGTCGACCGGAGCGACCGACGGCTCGGGTGAGCCTGTGCCGCCCGCGTTCGTTACCGAAGCCGGCGGCTGAACCTGCCCGCGCGCTACTTTCTCAGGCGCGGGGGGCGGGCGGTCGGTGATGACGCTCTCGCGGCCACTGACAACCACGAGGGTCGAGCGCGTCGCCCGGCCGCGCGGGTCGAGGCGGCTGACCGAGTGGGGGCCCAAGGCCAGCATCAGCTTCACCGGTGCGGCACCGACCGAGACCGAGTCGACGGTGACCTCTTTGCCCGAGAGCACCGAGAGCCCGCCTGCTCCTGCGCTGACCAGTTGCTCGTGAGCCAAGCTCTCGCGAGCGCTCGAAAGCTCGCTCTTCGAAGCCATCGACGGTCGGGCCGCGCCCAACGACAGCGCAAACCCAGCGCTGACCCTGCTCTGGTGGCCGCCCGCGTCGACCTGAACGGTGCCCTCGACGACGACCAGCCGGGTCTTGGCCTTGGCGGTGTCGAGCGCGAACGCGGTGCCGATCACCTTCACCTGGCCGTGCGGGGTGCGCACGCTCAAGTCGATGCCCTGGCCGTGCGGCACGTGCACGTCGAGGTGCCCAGCGCGCAGGTCGAGCACCAGGTCGTGATCTGTGAGCTTTGCGAAGGTGAAGTCGGTGCCGGGCCGCGCCCGCACCCAAGCCTGGCCCGGCACGGCGAGGCCCAGCGTGGCGGCGCCCGTTTGCACAACCGTGCCCTGGGCGATTTCGAGACCGGGCGAACGCTCGTCGCGGCCCGAGACCGAGAGCACCCGCGCCAGCATCGGCGCCACCGAGGGCATTGGCGGCGCGGGCTCAGGTGGGGTGACCGGCGCGACCCGAGGCACGGTCGGGGCGACGGCCACCTGGGGTCGAGGCGGCGGCGGCCCCTGCCGCAGGTACAACAGGGCCCCAGCCAGCACGAGAAGGCCCGCGGCCATTGCCGCAACGCCGCGCCCCCACCGCCGCGGTGTTGCTGCCCCAAGCTCGCCCTCAGCCGTCTGGGCCCCCCGCAAGACCGCGTCGACGGTGCGGCGTTGCGCCAGCGCATCGAGCGGAAAATGGTCATCATCGTTCGGCCGCAGGGCGATGGCCGCCAGCGCGCGCTCGAGCTCGCGGCAGTCGGCACACCCGGCCAGATGCGCTGAGACGAAGTCGGCGCTGGCCTGATCGCTCGGGCCGCCGGCGTCGACGAGTGCCTCATATCGTTCGCAGTCGGGGCTCATCGGTCGCCTCCCTCAGTCGAATCTGGGGCGCTCAACCACGCGCGCAGCTCGGCGCGAGCGACCCTCAGGCGGTCACGAACGGTGTTGACCTTGGTGTTGGTGGCGACGGCGATCTCTTCGACCGAGTAGCCGTGTACGTGCTTGAGCACCATCGCCTCGCGGCGCTCCTCGGGCAGCCGCGCCAGCACCAGCGCCATCGCGCTGCGTTGATCAGAAGCCTCGGCAGGCGCCTGGCTCTCGCGCGACCACTCGGGGTACTCCGGCATCACCTCGACAGCCTGCTCGCGGGCCTCGGCGGTGCGGCGCTGCTTGATCAGCCGCATCACGGTGCGGGTGGTGATGCTTGCGGCCCACGACTCGAGGGGGCTCTCGCCGCGGTAGGTCGAGCACGAGCCCAAGACTTCAATCAGCGCCCGCTGGGTCATGTCGTCGACGTCGGGGCTACGTGCCGCGAGATACATGACCGTGCTCCTCACCCGCCCCAGGAGGCGGCCCACCAGCTCGCGCCGGGCGCGCTCGTCGAAGCGAGCCGCAGCGGCCACCAGCTTGGCGTCCTCCTCGTGCACCCGTGGGCTCAATAGTTGACGCTCGGAGCGGTTGCGAGGGGCGAATCATGCCGCGATTCTCTTGCCGACGACGCCGTCGAACCACGACCGAAACCGCGTGGGCGCGAGGCTCGCCGAGAAACGGGGCTGCAACGCTCGTGCGCTGTGGGTGTAGCGGGGGTTCTCCATCAGCTCCTTGAGGGCTGCACCGACGCGTGAGGCGTTGGCTTGCGACGCTGGCAAGACGAGCCCTGCGCCGGCCGCGACCAACGGCTGGCAGGCGAGAAACTGATCCATGTTCGAGCAGATGCCCAAGAAGGGGCGACCGGCGGCGATGGCCTGCGCGGTCGAACAGCTGCCGCCGTTGCAGACCACCAGACGCGATCGCTTCGCCGCCTGGTAGCCGGGAATGTAGGGGGCGGTGAGCACGCCGTCGGGGGCCGAGCCGCGCTCGGCAGTCGCCAACATGACGCGCAACCCGAGCGCGCGCATCGTCTCGATCATGGTGCGCTTCATCAACTGGCCCGCGCCCGTCGACCCCACGGTCAGCAGCGCCAGGTCGTCGGCCGGAGCCATCGCCTCGAGCCACGACGGCGACGGGGTGGGCGGCTCCCACACGATGGGCGCCAGAAAGGTCGAGCGCTTCAACGAAGGGTAGAAGCCGGCGTCGTCGACGAAGAGCAGGTCATCGGCGTCTTGGTAGCCCTCGCGCATGTCGGTGAACGGGGTGAAGCCGTGGCGCCGGCGCATCGCGTTGAGCGGCTCGACGTGCTGGCGAAAGAAGAAGCCGGTCAGTTTGCGAAACACGGGCTCCGAGATGCTGCGAGGCATCAGCGACATCACCGGGTGCTCGGGCATCGGGTAGGTCGACAGCGGGAGCGAGGGGCTCCAGTGGGCGTTGCTGAGCATGGCGAAGCGCACTCCGGCCAGCCGCGCGCTCACCTGCAACGAGAAGCGCAGGTCGCCCACGATCAGGTCGGGCTGCACCTTCTCGATCAAGCGCAGGTCTTCGTCGACGTCGGCCAACAAGGTCGCCTCATCGAAGAGCGGCTTGCCCACCGCCATGCGGGCGACGAAGGTGTCGGGGGTCATCGTCTCGGCAAGCTCATGCTGGGTCGCGTGCGGCAGCCCGACGAAGCGAGCCATGCGGGCGGTGCGAGCGAAGTGCACCTCGGCGTCGGGCAGCGCGGCCGCCAGCGCGGCGGGCCGGGCAACGTGGGCCAAAGACACACCTTGCGACATCATCAGCACCCGAAAAGAAGACATGGTTGCGACCTCCACCGCTCCAGTGGTCGCGAGTCGCCCAAACAGACGGGAGCCAAATTCAGTCAATGAAGCGAGGGGGTTACGCGGCTCGATTCGCCGCCGTCCATTTCAGCCGGCCGGCGCCACTGAGCATGCGAACCCCCTCCTTGGAGTATTTGAATGCGTGAAGACTCGAACCAGTCGCTGCTCAAAGTGTCGGTCGCGACGCTCATCGAAGAAGCGAAGGCGATGAGCGCCGAGACCTTCGTCGAGCGCTACGGGGCGACGGCGCTGCTCTCGCGGCCCTCAGACGAGCAGATGAAACGAGCGGCGCTGCAGTTGACCATGGCCTCGACGGCGGTGAGCGCCCAGGCGAACGAGTACCTCGACGACTTGCTGATCATGCTGCGTGGGTTTCGCAGCCTGGCGGCGTTCTTCTTGAGGCCGTCGAGCGCCGGGCAGATCTTCACCGTGGGGCGCGAGGCGTCGTGCGACGCGACCATCGATGACCCGTCTGTCTCGAAGCTCCACGCCTCCCTGACGTGGACGGGCCAGACCTGGCGTATTCGAGACGAGCGATCGCTCAACGGCACTTACGTGAACGCAGACGAGCTGGTGCGGCATGAAGGCGAGCTGACCAACGGCGATGCGGTCGCCTTGGGTGACTGCCAGTTGGTCTTCATTCAGACCCGCACGTTGCGCTCGCAGTTGCTGGCGATGAGCTGAAGGCCCCCGCTGCGTCAGCGGGTCAGTTCATCGGCGACCCGAAGGGCGTTGGCGGCGATGGTCAGGCTGGGGTTTGTGCCCCCGCTGGAGGGAAAGAACGAGCTGTCGACCACGAAGAGGTTCTCGAGCTCGTGGCAGCGGTTGTGCTTGTCGAGCACGCTGGTCTGGGGGTCGTCGCCGAAGCGACAGGTGCCGCAGACGTGGGCCAGCCGTTCGTTGTTTTCAGCCTGTTTGACCACTCGAAAGGCCCGCCCCTTCAAGGTGCTGCGCATCACGCTGCGAAACTTGGCGATTCGCGCTCGATCTGGCTCGCGCAGTCGGTACGAGAGGCGCACCGAACCGACCGGGCCTTCGAGGTCGGGGGTGATCTGGTTCTCGAGGTAGGGCAGATCTTCGATGATCGTGGCCAGGGTGATCGACCGGTCGACCATTTTCTTGAGAAACGAGACCATGACCGGCCTGGCCAGCGACATGGCGCCGGCCAGCCACGGGAGCGCCCCGGCCTTGAGCTCGCTCTTCAGGGTGCCGAAGATCATCTCTGGGGGAGGCAGTCGCCCGAACGATTGAACCGACCCGAGCCGAACCCCATCGACGCGGTAGAAATCGTTGAAAGCGAACTCTTTGAACCGGTTGTCGAAGCCCGCCGTGAGCGAGGCGCGATCGGCTTCGACCAGATAGAGATCGATGAAGTGCCGCATCAGGTTGCGCCCGACCAACCCCGAGCCATTGGCCAGCCCCTGCGGCCAATCGGCGCTGGCCGAGCGCAGCAGCAGATTGGGGGTCTGCAGCGCGCCCGCCGCCAAGAAGACCTGGGTGCCTCGCAGCAGCAGCTCGCGGCCTTGCCAGGTACACGAGACCCCGGTGACGCGCGTTCGGTCGGCCTCGATGCGGGTGACCTGGCAGTCGGTCAGCAACGTGGCTCCGAAGTCGCGGAGCGCGGGAGTCAGCCCAATTCGGCCGCTGTCATTCTTGCATTCGAGCGCGCACAGAACGCTCTGGCACGACTGACACTCGGGCAGCGATTCGCAGGCGACCGGCAACGGGTATGGGTGCAGACCAGCCTTGCCGAAGAACTCGCACAGCTCGGCCACCGCAGGCGAGAGCGGCCGGGGCGGCGACTGATACCGCGGTGGGTGGTCGAGGTTGAGCGGGTCGCGGGTGCCCCGCACCCGGTAGAGCGCCTCGGCCTGCGCATAATACGAGCAAAAGGCGTCGTACCGAATCGGCCAAGCGTCTGGGAGCGACGACTGGGTCTCGTCGGCGTGGTTCGACCGAGGCGAGAAGTCTGCCGCAGCGAAGCGCTCGAGCGACATGCCGTACAGCCCGGTCGACCCGCCGGTGCCCGAGCCGATGAAGGGCACGAAGCGATGAGGCCTGGAGGTTGACACGTCGAACACCTCGTCGACCGAGCGACCGGCGCTGGCTAACAACGCCGCGGCCTCGGCCTCGAGCACGTCGCCTCGCCGCGACCCTGCTTGCTGCTGCTCGGGGTACTCGCCTTTGAGCCCGTCGCTCGAGAGCAGCGTCATGCGGCCCCGTTCGCAGAAGAGCACCCGCTTGCCGCGCTTGGCCAGGGCGTAGCCGAGGGTCGCGCCCCCCATGCCGGTGCCGATGACGATTGCGTCCCACACGGTGGAGCTCAGAGCGTCAGCAGAAGGACCGGGGATCAAGAGGCCTTACCCCTTCGCCGGTTTTCGCAAGACGACTGCCGGCTCGAAGGCCGACGGCATCAGGTAGCCGAAGAAGCCGTAGAACCAGAGGCTGGGGTGGCGCCCGACGGCGGCGCCGGCGGCGGGCTCGAAGGCACGGTCGAGGTTGTTGCCGAGCACTCCGTTGAGCTCATCGAGAAAGCGGTAATTCGAGAAGGGCAACCAGGTGTCCATGTACGAGCGGCGGTAGCTTTTCACGACTTCGAGCCCGGCCTCGCGGGCCAGCTTCTCGAGCGTCTGCTGGGTCATCATCAGGCGGTGAAAGGGCTGGTGGAGCCGCATGATCTCGGGCTCGAGGTTGCTCATGTCGACCGGGGCCGAGTCTGAGGTGCCGATGTAGAGAAGCCCTCCGGGCCGGCAGAGGCG
>JANLPS010000266.1:0-9151 GCA_031367385.1 Archangium sp.
CCTACGAGCAGGTGCTGGCGGCGCTGAAATACGGCCGGGCGCCGCTCGACAGCGACAAGTTCGAGCAGGCCAACCGGTACAAGACCTTGCTCGAGGGGCAGCTCTCGAACGTGACGATCATCTGCAACACCGAAGGCGCGACCGTGAAGCTCGACGGCCGGCTGCTATTCATTTCTCCAGGCGCCTTCAAGGGCAGGGTTCGGGCGGGCGAGCACACCATTCTGGCGTCGAAAGACGGCTACGTGACCACCGAGCAGAGCCAGGTGTTTCAGGCCGGTCAGACCTCGAGCTACACCTTGAAGCTGTTCACGACTGAAGACCTGACCGAGTACCGGCGGCGCTTCAACGTGGCGATACCGTGGGCGGTGGTCGGCGTCGGCGCGGCGCTGATCGGCGGGAGCCTCGCGTTTCACTTCGGCGCCCGTGACGCCTTTCGACGGTACGACCAGGGCATCGCCGCGTGCGCGAGCTCGGCGACCGGCGGGTGCACTCCGAGCTTGCAGCTCTCGCAGTCTCGAGCAGCCGCAGACTCGATGCAGACCTTTGCCATAGCGGGGTACGTGGTGGGCGGCGTGGCGCTCGCGGCCGGCGCGTGGCTCGTCTACTTCAACCGCTTGCAGGCGTTTCGAACCAGCAGCGGCGTGGTGACCTTCATACCGCTGCTGACTCCGGCGGGCGGCAGCGCGTCGGTGCGGGTGACGTTTTGAGAACCACCGTCGGCCAGTGGCTTGGGGTGGTCGCGGCGCTGTCGCTCTGCGCGTGCTTTTCTCCGAGCAGCACGACCTGCTCGAGCGGGCTCGTCTGCCCCGAAGGCTCGCGGTGCTCGAGTGACGGCACCACCTGCATTCACGCGCCCTGCGGCGACGGCGTCGTCGGTGAAGGCGAGGCCTGTGACGACGGCAACATCTTGAGCGGCGACGGCTGCGCGGCCGACTGCACGTCGAACGAGACCTGCGGCAACGGCATTCGCGACGACAAGCTGAACGACGTGGCG
The DNA here is from genome assembly GCA_031367385.1 of Archangium sp. Classification (GTDB taxonomy): domain Bacteria; phylum Myxococcota; class Myxococcia; order Myxococcales; family Myxococcaceae; genus JAEUJT01. Next base: position 995 of record JANLPS010000266.1, read on the forward strand.
CGCAACGAAGCGTGCGACGACGGCAACAAGGTGTCGGGCGACGGGTGCTCGGGTGATTGCCGCTCGAACGAGACCTGCGGCAACGGCGTCATCGACAGCGCGGCCGGCGAGGTGTGCGATGACTCGAACCGCGTCGAGGGCGATGGCTGCAGCAAAGACTGCAAGTCGAACGAGACCTGCGGCAACCACGTGGTCGACATCTCGAAGGGTGAGCTGTGTGACGACGGCAACACGGCCGGCGGCGACGGGTGCGGCGCCAACTGCAAGACCAGCGAGATGTGCGGCAACGGCGTCGTCGACACGCTGGTCGGTGAGCGCTGCGATGACGGCAACCGGGTCAGCGGCGACGGGTGCAGCAAAGACTGCCTGTCGACTGAAGTGTGCGGCAACGACTACCTCGATGGCACCGAGAAGTGTGACGACGGCAATACGGTGTCGGGCGATGGCTGCTCGGCCGACTGCCGGTCGAATGAGACCTGCGGCAATCGGTACCTCGATGACCAGTTCACGGTGCGCGACGGCGGGGTCGATGGAGGCACCGGCAAGCGCAATGAGAAGTGCGACGACGGCAACAACACCTCGGGCGATGGGTGCTCGTTCGACTGCCTCTCGCTCGAGCTGTGCGGCAACGGGTACTTCGACTCGGCGGTCGGCGAGCGCTGCGACGACGGCAACCGCGTCAGCGGCGACGGGTGCAGCAAAGACTGCCTGTCGACCGAGTTTTGCGGCAACCGCTACCTCGACAACAACTTCGCCGACGCGGGGGCCAACGAGCAGTGCGACGACGGCAACGTGAAGGCCGGCGACGGGTGCGGGCCGACCTGCAAGAGCGAGATCTGCGGCAACGGCATTCTCGACCCCGGAGAAATCTGCGACGACGGCAACCGCATCGACGGCGACTCGTGCGCCGGCAATTGCCTCTCGGGCCTGGGCTGCGGCAACCACATCATCGACCCCGGCGAAGAATGCGATGACGGCAACCCCTCGAACCTCGACAACTGCTTGAAGAGCTGCCGAATCGCGACCTGCGGCGACGGGTTCGTCGATGGTGAGGCGCCTCGCATCGAAGGGTGCGACGGGCCGGGCGAGACGGCCGGGTGCAACCTGAACTGCACCGTGCGGGTGTGCGGCGATGGCATCGTCAACCGCGTCGCCGGTGAGCAATGCGACGTCGACGGAGGCGTCGAGACGACCGCCTGCAACCTCGACTGCACGATCGCCTATTGCGGAGACGGCAAGGTCAACAAGGCTCGCAACGAGGACTGCGACGGTGCCGGTGAGACCCCCGGGTGCAACGCGAATTGCACCACGCGCAGGTGCGGTGACGGGGTGCTCAACCTCGCCGCCGGCGAAGAGTGCGACGACGGCAACGCGAGTGACGATGACGACTGCCCCACCACGTGCAAGTGGGGCATCTGCGGCGACGGCCTCGTCGATGGGCAGCCGCCTCGGGTCGAAGCGTGCGACGGGCCCGGTGAGACGGCGTCGTGCAACTTGAACTGCACGAAGCGCAAGTGCGGAGACCTGATCGTCAACCGCACCTCGGGAGAACAGTGCGACGACGGCAACCTCGATGACACCGATGGGTGCCTGACCACCACCTGCGTGTTGGCCAGGTGTGGCGACGGCAAGGTGCACGCCGGGTTCGAAGACTGTGACGGGTCGGGTGAGACGCCCAGCTGCAATCTGAACTGCACCACTCGCACATGCGGCGACTTGATCATCAACCGCGCGGCCGGTGAGCAGTGCGATGACGGCAACACCGATGACACCGACGCCTGTTTGACCACCACCTGCCTGCTGGCCCGGTGCGGCGACGGCAAGGTGCGAACCGGAGTCGAAGACTGCGACGGCCCCGGCGAGACCGCGGCGTGCAACTCGAACTGCACCACTCGCAAGTGCGGCGATGGCGTGGTCAACCGCACGGCGGGTGAGCAGTGTGACGACGCGAACCTCAGCAACACCGATGCGTGCATCACCACCACCTGCGCGTTCGCGAAGTGCGGTGACGGGTTCGTGCACTTCGGCGTCGAAGACTGCGACGGCACGGGTGAGACCCCGACGTGCAACTTGAACTGCACCAGCCGCAGGTGCGGCGACCTCATCGTCAACAAGGCCGCTGGCGAGCAATGCGACGATGGCAATACCGATGACACCGACGCCTGCGTGACCACCAGCTGCCGGGTCGCAACCTGCGGTGACGGCTTGGTGCGGGCTGGTGTCGAAGACTGTGACGGGTCGGGCGAAACCGCGACCTGCAACTCGAACTGCACGACGCAGAAGTGTGGCGACGCCATCGTCAACACGACGGCCGGTGAAGAGTGCGACGTGTTCAACAAGGTCGAGACCACGGCCTGTGACACCGATTGCACGGTGGCCTACTGCGGAGACGGCATGAAGAACGTGACCCGAGGCGAGGCGTGCGACGACGGCAATGCCTCGAACACCGACGCGTGCGTGAGCGGGTGCGTGGCTGCCAAGTGCGGCGACAGTTATGTGCAGGCGACCATCGAGACCTGTGATGACGGCAACGCGGTGACCGAGACCTCGTGCCTGGTTGGTCAACCCAGCTGCACGGTGTGCGATTCGAGCTGCCACTTCACGGTGATCACGCCTGCCGTGTGCGGCAATGGGGTGGTCGAGACCGGTGAAGCCTGTGATGACGGCAACACCCTCGCGTGCGGCACGTGCAATGCGGGGTGCACGGCGGTGCAGGTGACGGCGGCTCCCGTGGGGGCGATCTCGAGCGTGGCCACCTCGGGCCTGGTCGATGGGCAGACGTTCACCTTGAACGACGGGGTCAACCCGGTCGTGGTGTTCGAATTCGATCTCGACCTGGTGCCCAATGTCGGCGCGGGGCACGTCTCAGTGACCCTGGGCATTGGGCCGGCGACTGACAGCGCGGTGGCAGACGCGATGGTCGCGGCGATTTCGGGGCCGCACTCGGCGCTCGGCATCACCGCCGCCAAGGCCACGAGTCAGCCGTACGTCACCCTCACGGGCACCCCGGGAGTGACTGGCAACGCGCCCATCACCGAGACCGTCGCCGACCCGGCGTTCGTCGTCACCGGCATGAGCGGAGGCACCGGAAAAGACTGCGCGAACGGAGTCAGCTGCGGCTCGGCGGCCGATTGCCGCGGGTCGACCTGCAGCGGGGCTCCAAAGGTCTGCAGGCCCTGATTACTGATGAATGACGGCCGGGGGCCCCGGGCGCGGGTGGCCCGAGGTGCTCTCGAGGGTCGTGCCATGCAGCACCCGTCGCAGGCCTTCGGCTGCCCGGCGGGCGATGCGATTGAACACGAGCTGCAGGAGCGGGTCGAGCACGCCGCCCAGGTGCCTGAAGTTCAAATGAGCGTCGTAGGTGACGATCGAGCCGCGCCCCGAGGGCTGAATGAGAATCTCATCGGCCGAGTTGAGGGTCAGGCTCTTGGCCACGATGACCATTCTGCGCGGCGGGCTGAAGCGCGAAATGCGGTACCGCATCGTGATGGTGCCGAGGGTCTTGATGGTCAGGTCGTAGGTCGAGCCGACTTCGGGCTGGGCACCGACCACTTGCACGACGCCAATGATGCTCGGGTCCCACTCCGGGTAGCGGGTGACGTCAGCGAGGTAGGCAAAGGCCTCGTCGGCCGACATCGGGGTCGCGATTGACGTTGCGTAGCGGGCCATGGGCCAGCCCGTAACCGGGTCTGGGCCTGCGCCATTCCACCCGCGGGTGCTCAAGTGGGCATTGGGTTGCGCAGGGCGGCCCTCATTCGAGGGGGCGGCAGGCTGGGCCTTGGTTTGCACAGGGGCGCGGGCCATGAAATCTCCCTTGCTCGTGATGTTGGCTTTCTCGTTCGTCGGCTGTGCGTCATCGAATACGGCCTTAGCCAAGCGCGATGCGATTCGCGAGGTGCGTGAAGCGCAAAACGCCCCGGTTGACGTCGCGACCTATTCGTCAGACGAAGGCGTGCGCGGGGCGCTGTGGGGCATGACTCCGGAGCAGGTCATCGAGCTCAAGGGTGAGCCGGTACGGCGTGGCCCCAACTTCTTGATGTACGACGACCTCGTCGACACCGACCTCGTGCCGACGACCTACGCGTTCTTTGATGGGCACCTGGCGCAGGTCAAGAGCCACTTCGAGACGTCGTCAGACCGAATGCGCATCGCGTTGGGTCAAAAGTACGGCCGTGGCGAATCAGACTTCGACAAGGCGCGCCTGGTGTACGACTACAACAAGGCCGAGAGCATCGAGCGCGCAGTCACCGCAGCCGCCACGTGGGACATCGCACTGACCGTCATCGGAGCGGTCGCCCTGACCGCGTCGGCGGTGGCCGTCGGGTCTCGCGCTGGCCACTTCAATTCGTACCCGCTCTGCTGGGGCCCACGGTTCGCCGACCGTGAGCTGGTTCGCAAGACGCTCGAGAGCGCCCCGATGCCCGCGCGCGAAACCGTCTGGCGCACCTCGGGCAGCGACCTGCACCTGGTGACCCTCGACAACGGCGTGACCGATTTGACCTGGAGCAGCCGGGCGCTCGGCCCACTGTTCGTCAGGGCCCAGATCAGCGCCGCCGGCGTCGAAGATCTCGCCCACGACCTCTGACTCGTGCGCCTCCCCGGCGGAGCTCAGTCTCTCAGTTCGGCTGCGCGGTACGAACGAGGCGGGCCGTTTCGTAGCCCTGCGCCTCGAGCCTTTGGACGATGGCCTGGTAGGTGTCATTGGTCATCGCAGGCGTGCGCGAGAGCACCCACAAGTAGTCACGGCTGGGGTGACCGACGACGGCGTACGAGTAATCGTCGGCGAGGTTGATGACCCAATAATCGCCCCAGAACGGGCCAAAGAAGCTGACTTCGAGCTTCGCGTTCGTTTGCGCGTCGACTACCCGCGCGCGACCGAGCGCCGACTGCTCAGCGCCGGTGATCGAGCCTTTTCGACACCGGTTGAGCACATCAATCTCGCCATCAGGTCGCAGCGTGTACGTCGCCGTCGTCGCAGTGCAGCCGCGCTGAAAGCTCTGCGGGAAGCTCGAGATCTCGTACCAGGTGCCCAGATAGCGCGAGAGGTCGACGTGGGCGACGCTCTGCAGTGGCGAGAGCTTGAGCCGCTCGGTCGTAGTGGCGGCGCACCCCGCGGTCAGCAGAATCGCTCCCAAGACAATGGCGCCAGGCTTCAGTGAACCGATCATGAGGGTCAGGTAGCCCCTGCCCACCCCGGGTGCCACAAAGATGCGCTCGGGCCCGACGCCAGTCGTGTCACTGGGCGGCGCCGGTCACCCACGCCTTTCGAATGAGCCGACCGCACTTAGCCGATGCACCGCCGGCCTGATCGCCAGGCGCGCTACGAGCGAGAATACCGTAGAGCGTTTTGGTCGAGTCGATCCACGGGTAGAAGCCGAAGGCACCGGCGCTGCTGAACGCGCCGTCACCCACGAGGGGATCGGTCTCGACCCAGTGGCCAATCGAATACGACCATTGCTCGCCGTCGGGTGCGGGGCTGCTGAGGGCCAGCGGGCAGGTGGTCTTGTCGGTGCAGACCTGGTGTGTGCCCAAGACCGACTTCATGGTGAGCTGGCCGCTGATGATCTTGCGAAGCATTTTGGCGTACTCGAAGGCCGAGGTATCGCCGCCACCGGCCGGCTGCGGGGTGCTGTAGCGAAATGAGATCTCGGTGCCGACCTGCGAGAGAATTTCGGTGGCGAGCTGGGCGCTGTTCATGTTGGCCAGGCCGTTGAGGGCCGCGTGCTTTTGCATGTGGCCTCCGCCGTAGGCGAACTTGTTTTCAGTGGTGGGTTCGAAGGTGCCGTTGGTCGTGCCATCGTTGTGGACCACGTCGAGACAGGTACCGACGGTGGTTGAATTGCCGCAACCGGTGAAGTCGGTGTAGCCGCTCCAAAAGTTGAAGAATTTGATGTCGTCGGCCGAGAGCACGCCGTGCGTTCGCTGTACCCAGTACGTGCTGTAGAACCACTTCGAGGCCGAGGCGATCGCCATCGGGGTGTCGCCCGCGTAGGTCTTGCTCCCGCTGCCTTTGAGCGAGCCTGCGGTGAAGGGCCCGTTGACGTCGCCAATCTCCCAATAGAAGGGCATGACCGCGGTGCAGAACGGGTTGTTGGTGGCGGTGGCCGTGGCGGCGGCGACGCGTTGATCGAACAATGCGCCAGCGTCGGCGGCCGGGCCGGCGTCTTCGGTGATTGAGCCGCCATCGGCGATCTCAAGTGGGCCCGTGCCTGCATCGGGTATGGCCGAGAGTGTCCCGCCGCAGGCCGAAACAGAGAGCAAGATCAGAAGCTTCGAACCGAGACGCAGGGCCATGCCAGAGTGAACACGCGTCTGCGTCAACGGTTTCGAAGCCGACTCGGGTGCGCCTCGCTAGTGCGCGCCCTTCTTGGGCCGCAACACCGCGCCCTCGTTGACGTGCTGGTTCCACGTCGCGGGGGCGTAGCCGTTCTCGACCTTGACCATCGAGATGCACGACTCGACCGGGCAGACGATCTGGCACAGGTTGCACCCGACGCACTCGGCCTCGTCGACGACCGGCACGCGAATCGCGGGGTTCTCGTTGGGGTGAATGCACTGATGCGCGCCGTCGTTGCAGGCCACCATGCACAGCTGGCACCCGATGCACTTGTCGGCGTCGATCTTCGCAATGGTCTCGAAGTTCATGTCGAGGTTGCCCCACTCGGAGAACCCCGGCAGCGCGCGGCCGACCATGTCGCTGACACGGGCGAACTTCTTCTCGCGCATGTACTGAGAGAGCCCTTCGATCATGTCTTCGACGATGCGGTAGCCACGGAGCATGACCTCGGTGCAGACCTGCACGCTCGACGAGCCGAGCAGCAAGAACTCCACCGCGTCGCGCCAGTTGGTGATGCCGCCGATGCCACTGATCGGCAGCCCGAAGTCGCGGTGACGAGCGAGCGCGCCAGTCATGTGCAACGCGATCGGCCGCACCGCCGCGCCGCAGTAACCGCCGTTGGTCGAGGCGTTGCCGACGCTCGGCATCGGCGTGAAGGTGTCGATGTCGACGCCGATGATGCTCTTGATGGTGTTGATCAAGCTCACGCCGCTCGCCCCGCCCCGCTTGGCCGCCATGCCGTGCGGTATGATGTCAGACACGTTCGGGGTCAGCTTCACCAGCACCGGCATTTTGGCGTAGCCCATCACCCAGCTGGTGATTCGCTCGTTGACCTTGGGCTCTTGCCCGACGGCCGAGCCCATGCCGCGCTCGCACATGCCGTGGGGGCACCCGAAGTTGAGCTCGAGGCCGTCAGCGCCCGCGTCTTCGGAGCGCTTGATGATCTCCTTCCACTCCGCTTCGGTCTCGACCATCAGCGAGACGATGATCGCGTGCTTGGGAAACTTCTTCTTGGTCTCGGTGATCTCTTTGAAGTTGGTCTCGAGCGAGCGGTCGGTGATGAGCTCGATGTTGTTGAAGCCGACGCCGCCGGTGCCGCGGTAGGCGATGGCGCCGAAGCGGCTCGAGACGTTCTGAATGGGCTGGCCGAGCGTCTTCCACACCGCTCCGCCCCAGCCGGCTTCGAAGGCCCGCTGAATCTGCGCGCCCGAGTTCGCCGGAGGCGCTGACGCCAACCAGAACGGGTTCGGCGAGATGATACCGCCGCAATTGGTCGTCAAATCAACTTGAACCACGTCGGCCACCCTTCTGCAGAAACGCGTCGATCGACACCGCGGCATCGCGGCCCTCGGCGACGGCGTTGACGACTTCTTTGCCACCGTTGCGACAATCGCCACCGGCCCACACCCCGGGTCGGCCGGTCGCGCCATCGGCGGCTGCGACGATCTTGCCGCCGTCGACCGCGACGCCGTCGAGCCCTTTGACGAGGTCTGAGAGCTTGGCCTGGCCGACGGCCAGCAGCACCAAGTCAGCCGGTACCCACCGGTCAGTACCAGCGATGAATTTCTTGTTCGCGTCGAGGCTGATGCACTTCACCGACATCACCGACTGCGAGGTGCCTTCGTACGCGAGCGGCTGGGTCTGCCAGCTCACCCGCGCGCCCTCTTCTTTCGCGTGGGCCCACTCGTGGGCGTACCCGCTCATCACCGCTTCAGTGCCGCGGTAGATCATCGTCACGGTTTCAATAGGGCCGACGCCGGCTTTCTTGAGGCCGAGCAGTTCGCGCACCGCATCGACCGCGGTGTTGCCGCCGCCGATGA
>JANLPS010000283.1:0-17462 GCA_031367385.1 Archangium sp.
ATGCTCCCGCCGCCCCACCGCCACCACCGCCAGCCGCGAATTCGCCGTTTCTCTTCGACATGGCTGGTCAGCAGAACCGCGCCGCGCCGGCCCCCGCCGCGCCGAACTACGATTTGAGCGAGGGCCCCACTGCTCGGGTTCGCGCGTCCGCACCCCCGCCGCTCCCTCCCGCGATCAAGGCCTCCTCCCCCAGCGGGCCCCCCGCCCCCGCGCCATTCGCGTTCGACTTCTCATCGCCCCCCCCGCCGGTGAGCCCGATGTCGTTGCCGAGCATCGCCGCGCCGCCGCCCCCTGCGCCGATGCAGCCGAGCCCCTTCGATTTTGGCTCGTTGCCACCCCCCTCGCCGCCGCGGGCGAAGAGCAGCGCCGCCTTCGAGATGGAGCTCTCGCCCCCTCCACCGGGAATGCCCAGCGCCTCGGCCCCGGCGCCGGTCAAGCTCTCGGGCCCGCCAACGAGCACCGACCCCGACAGCTTGTTCGACTTCTCGCAGCCGACCAATTCGGGCACGGAGGTGCGGTGCAAGAGCTGCGGCAAGGCGCTCAACGACCCGTTCGATCAGGCCCTGGGCACCTGCGACGACTGCCGCAGCAAACAGCAAGAGCGCCCCGATGAGCTGGGCGCCGAGCCCAACAGCCGCATCGAACGCATCGACACCTCGATGCTTGCAGCGAAGATGGCCCCGGCGAAGGCGCAGCTCATACCGGTGACGACCAGCAGTATGCCGGTGGCCTCGACGACCGAGGTCTCGGTCGTGCGGTCGGCGATGCGCGATCACGAGAGCCGCTCGAATCGCAGCCGCAACATCGGCATCGCCCTGGGCGTCGTCGGCCTGATCGGCATGGGCACGTTTCTCTTCATCAAGAAACCGTGGGACCGAAAACGCCCGCCGCCGGTCATTCACCAGGCGCCCACCAGCTCGAAGCCGGTCGACGCGGTCGTTCAATCGTGGCGAATGAATTACCCCGAGCTCGATGGCGCTTCGTCGAAGCAGGCGTTTGGCTTCGTCAGCGCTGGTGAAGAGGCGCTCAACACCGACACCACCAAGGGCTACATCGACGCTGAAGAGTCGTTCAAGAAGGCGCTGGTCATCGACAACGGCAATGAGCGCGCGGTCGCCGGGTGGGTCTTCGCCCTCGCCTTCGGGCGCGGCGCAGCCATCGATGATCAAACCGCCACCGCCGCCGAGTCGATGCTCGCCGCCGCCGAGCAGCGCAGCGGAGACCCCCGGCTCTACATCGCCCACGCCCATTTTCTGATCGCCCGAAACGGCAACTCCAATGACATTCAGGTCATGGCCGAGCGGGGCAAGAACAGCCCGACCCCCGCCGACAAGGCTCTGGCCGCGATGGCGATTGGGCAGGCCATGCTCAGCAAGAACGAGACGGTCGCAGGTGAGTCGTTCGCCGAGGCGCTGCGGCTCGACCCCAAGCTCAAGCGCGGCTACTTCTTTCAAGCCCGCTTGGCCGCCTCAATGGGCCGGTACCGCGACGCCGCGATGAACCTCGAGAAGCGCCTCGAGCTCGATGCAGACCAGTGGGAGGCCGCCGACGAGCTCGCTCGGCTCTACGTCGAGGTGGGAGAGCCTGCGAAGGCCAAGAAGGTGCTCGAAAACGCCCTCAAGGCCGCTCCGAAGAATGCCAAGCCGCGCATTGGGTTGGCCAAGCTCGCCTACCAGCACGCCTCAGACCCCGGTCTCGCCGTCGAGCTGCTCAATGCGGTGGTCGCTGACAAAGACGTCTCGAACAAAGATCTGGCTGACGCCTACACGCACTTGTCGGCGGCGCACCGGGTCGCGGGTGATGCAGTCAAGTCGGCCGAGGCCATCGAGAAGGCACTCGAGCTCTCGCCCGAATCGGTGCCCGCCAAGCTGCAGCGCTTCGTGGTGATGGTCGACAAGAACGTCACCTCGCAGGCGCGGCTCGATCTCGATTCGATCAAGGGCAAGCTGGGCGACCCCACCCTCGACCAGGTGCTCGAAGGCCGGCTGCTGTTCGCGCAGGGCCGCTTCGAAGAGGCCGCGGCGCTGCTCGGCAAGGTGCATGAGACCGAGCCCCGCAGGGCCGAGGCGCTCCTCTTGGCTGGCGCGGCGTCTGCGCGGGCCAAGCAAGACGGCAAGGCCTGGGAGTACTGCCTCAAGCGCGGCTCGAAGCTCGACCCGCTCAGCTACGCGGTGCCGGCGATGACCCAGCTGTACGTGCGCCCGGCCGACATCTTGCGGCCCGCCGCGGGGGCCTACGCATCGCTCAACCCCAGTGGCTACGAAGACCCGAACCCCGAGCTGTGCGAAGGCCTCGTGGCCTGGTTCTCAGAAGACAACGCGACCGCCGACAAGCACTTCGCGCGGGTCATCACCATCGATCAGAAGAACGGCGACGCCTACGCCTACAGGGCCTTCATCTCGCTGCGCCGAAAAGACGTCGGCTCCGCGCTGCGCATGGGCGGTAAAGCGGTCGACGCGGTTCGGCTCAACGCGCTGGCGCACTACGCACTCGCCGCGGCGTTGATGGCCAGCAACAAGCCCGAGTCGGCCAAGCCCGAGGCGGTCAACGCCAACAAGCTCGGCGCCCAGCTGCTCGCTCCCCGGGTGATCATGGGCGAGGTCGAGGCGCGGTTGAAGAACGAGGCCGAGGCCAGGCGGTTGCTCACCACCGTGCTGCTGGGCGACTCGTACTACCGCGAGGCCAAGCGGGTGCTGTACAAGCAGTCGCTGTGAAGATTCTCGTTCTGGGCAGTGGCGGTCGAGAGCACGCGCTGGTGTGGAAGGTGCTTCAGAGCCCGCTGGTCACCAAGGTCATCTGCGCGCCGGGCAACCCGGGCATCGCGATGCTGGCCGAGTGTGTGCCCGTCGAGGCCACCAACCCCGCGGCGGTGGTCGAGCTTGCGCGCGCGCGATCGATTGAGCTGGTCGTGGTCGGGCCCGAGGCCCCTCTGGTCGCTGGAGTCGCCGACGCGCTCCGTGCAGCGGGCATCGACGTGTTCGGCCCCGATGCCGGCGCCGCGAAGATCGAAGGCTCGAAGGCCTTCGCCAAAGAGATCATGTTCGCCGCGGGTGTGCCGACCGCGAAATCTGAAGTGTTCACCGACGCTGCTACTGCTGCTGAGCGCGCGCTGGCCTGGGGCCCGGTGGTCGTGAAGGCCGACGGGTTGGCGGCGGGCAAGGGCGTGGTGGTCGCCGACTCTGGAGCCGAGGCCGCGGCCGCCTGTCGCACCCTCGGTGCCTTGCCTGCGGGGCAGACGTTGTTGCTCGAAGAGCGGCTGGGCGGGCCCGAGCTGTCGGTGATCGCGCTGTGTGACGGCGAGCGGTTCGTGCTGCTGCCTCCCGCGCAAGATCACAAGCGCCTGCGCGATGGCGATCAAGGCCCGAACACCGGCGGCATGGGGGCCTACGCGCCCGCCCGGTTGCTGAGCGACGCGCAGCTGCAGGGCATTGGCGAGACGGTGATCACCCCGACCTTGCGTGAGCTCGCGCGCCGGGGCACCCCGTTTCGCGGAGCCCTCTACGCAGGGCTGATGCTGACGCCCCAGGGCCCCAAAGTGCTCGAATTCAATGCGCGGTTGGGTGACCCCGAGACGCAGCCGGTGTTGATGCAGCTCGCCGAAGACCTGGTGCCGCTGCTGCAGCAGTGCGCGCGGGGCACGTTGAAGCCACGTCCGCTCCAGTTCGCGGCGGGCAGCTCGGTGGCGGTGGTGCTGGCGGCCCACGGGTACCCGGAGTCGCCTCGCACCGGTGACGCGATTGAAGGGCTCGGCTCGACGCCCCCAGGCGCGCTGATTTTTCACGCCGGCACCAAGCAGACCGGCCCAGCCATCGTGACCTCATCAGGCCGGGTGCTCACGGTCTGCGCCCACGGCTCGAGCTTCGACGACGCGCGGGCCAAGGCCTACGCGGCGGTCGCGTCGATTCGCTTCGAGGGCATGCAGTTTCGCGCTGACATCGGAGCGAACGCTCCCAAGGGGTGACCTTGATGATGCTCAGGCGCTATCTCCTTCGAGAAATCGTCGCGCCATTCTTCGCCTGGGCGGGCCTGCTCTTCGTGTTGTTCTTCGTGATGGCGTTTCTGCGCGGCACCGATTTTCTGCTCGGCAGCGCGGTCACGGCGGGTGACTTCGCCCGCTTCACACTCTCGCTCTCGCCTCAGTTCGTGGTGCAGGCGATGCCGATCGCCCTGCTGCTCGCCATTCTTTTGGGGCTCGGCCGGCTCTCTGAAGACCGCGAGCTGGTCGCGATGCAGGCGCTGGGCATTCGGCCCTCGGCGTTCTTTCTCGCGCCCCTGATGCTCGGCGTGCTGCTCTCGCTGGTGATGTTGGGGCTCGCGTTCACGCTGCAGCCATGGGGCATGTCGTCGCTGCGCTCGGTGGCCCAAGACATCATTCGCCGCAATCTGGTCAGCGACATTCGCAGCGGCACGTTTCACGAAGAGGTGCCCGGCCTCACCCTCTACGCCGAGAAGGTCGAGCCGGGCAATCGGTGGACCAACGTGCTGCTCTTCGACGGGCGCGATCCCGCCGCTCCGGTGCTCGCCGTCTCGCAGCATGGTCACGTCGGCAGCAACGAGGCGGTGTCGTCGGTCGTCTTCGAGCTCACCAATGGCAGCGCGCACCGGGCCTCGCGCGCGACCACCGAGTACACCACCCTCGAGTTCGAGCAGGGCTCGTTTCGGGCCGACGTGGGCGAGGCGTTCTTTCAGAACAACAAGTTTCGCACCACCAGCGAAGAGCGAACCCCAGCGCAGCTTCAGAGCGATCTCGACCAGGCCCGTGAGCGCGGAGAACCCACCAGCCGCCTTCAGACCCAGCTGCATTGGCGCTTCGGGCAGATCGTGATGCCGTTCGCGTTCGCGTGCCTGGGTACTCCCTTGGCGCTCAGCCGCAAGCGTGGAGGCCGGGGCCGCGGGTTCTTGCTCACCCTCGCTAGCTACGTGGGGTTCTACGTGCTCGCTCGCGCGGCGGTGCAATTCGGAGAGGCCGGGCAAATACCCGGGTGGCTCGCGGGGCAGCTCGCCAACGTGGTGTTCATCGCGGCTGGCCTTGCGCTGATGGTGTTGGTCGATCGCCGGGGCGCGGTATGAGCCGCACGCTCTTCATCTACATCGCCCGGCTGTACGTGCTGCTCTCGCTGGGTATTTTGGCGGCCCTCACCGTGGTGTTTCTGGTCGTCGACTTCGGCGACAAGCTGAAGATCTTCACCGATCGCCCGGCGCTCGATGTCGCGCGGCTCTACGGCTTCAAGGCGCTGGTCGCTTTTCACCAGCTGGCGCCAGCGGCGTTGCTGCTCGCGGGCGGCACCACCGTCTCGATTCTTCGCCGTCGCTCGGAGTGGATCGCGATGCAAGCCGTCGGGGCCTCGCGGTGGGTGATGGTGCTGCCGATTGGCGTCTCGGCGTTGCTCTTCGCGGTCGGGCTCATCGCCTTTGATGAAGAGGTGGTGACCCACGCGGGTACCCGGGTCGATCGCCTGATGGTCGACTCGTTCAACCGCTACGGCGACTTTCGGTTCTACTACGTGCCCAAACAGTGGTTTCGGGTCGGCCAAGACGTGTTTCAAATTCGTGGAGAGACCGACGAAGACGGCACCCTGCATGACGTCAGCGTGTTCTCGATGTCTCCGAGCTTTCACCTCGACTCGCGCATCGACATCGAGCGCATGGAGCACGTCGAGGGCTCGACCTGGGCGCTTCATCACGCGGTGACGCGGCGATTCTTGGGCGATGGGGAGTCGCAGCTCGTCGTCGAGCCTCCGATGCTTCGGGCATTCGCGGGGACGAGTGCTGACACCTTTCGGGTGCGGCAGGGGCGGCCCGAGCAGATGCGGGTGCGCGACATTCTCGAGCAACAGCAGATTCGCGCGAACGTGGGGCTGCCGACCGAGCGGTTCTGGTTGGCGCTGCACAACCGGTTTGCCTACCCGCTGACTGGCATGGCGGCGTCGTTGCTCGCGGTGACACTGGCGCTGCGGCCGAACCGACGGGGCCATTTGACCCTGGCGATCGTCGAGGGGCTGGTGGTGTCGGTCGCGCTGTTCGCGTTGCTGCTGACGGGCAAGGCGCTGGTGCTGGGTGAGCATGTGCCCGCATCGGTCGCGGCGTGGTCGCCAGTGCTGGCGTTGCTGAGCGCGTCGGCCGTAATGTGGCTCGCGGCCGAGCGGCGCCTGTCTTTTCGGCGCAAGGCTTGAGCCGACGACGACGTGACGTTCACTGGGGGGTTCACACATGGAAACACCGTTTGCAGAGTTCAAGGCAGCTCAGCGCAAGGGTTGGGCTTTTTTTGCTCCAATCGAGGTCACCACGATGACGGCCGCCGCGAAGTTGGTGGCGTTTGCCGGCGTCAAACCCGGGCAGCGGGTGCTTGATGTCGGGTGTGGCACCGGCGTGGTGGCAGTGACCGCCGCCCGCGTCAAGGCGATGGTGAGCGGGCTTGATCTCACGCCTGAATTGCTCGAGGTCGCGAAGCACAACAGCACGCTCGCGGGGGTCGAAGTGGAGTGGCGGGAGGGTGATGCCGAGGCTTTACCGTTCGACCCTGGCACGTTCGACGTCGTGCTCAGCCAGTTCGGGCACATGTTCGCGCCGAGGCCCGAGGTGGCGATCGCCGAGATGTTGCGGGTGCTCAAGCCCGGAGGCGTGATTGCTTTCTCGACCTGGCCCGGTGAGCTCTTCACGGGCCGCATGTTTCAGCTCTCTGCGCGGTACGGGGCGCCTCCGCCACCGAATGTGCCAGCGCCTGTGATGTGGGGCGACCCGGCGGTCATACGGGAGCGGCTTGGTGCGGGCGTGAAAGATCTTCGCTTCGACCGCGCGACGATGTTCAACGCGGCGCTGAGCCCCGGCCATCATCGCGATCAAAGCGAGCGCTTCGCGGCCCCGGTGAAGCGGTTCATCGAGAGCAAGCCCGACCCCGCCAAGCTCGCCGAATTTCGGCGTGAGTACGAGGCGTTGGTCGAACAGTTCTTCGACAGCTCGAGCAACTGCGTACGGCAAGACTTCTTGATGACCCGCGCGATCAAGACCTGATCCCCCCGTTCTCCTGAGGGACTCGAAGGATTCGGCTCGAAACGCGGACTCGCCGAGGCCCTGTTGAGCGAAAATATGAAGACGGGTGAAGGTGCGCGCTGTCTTCCAGACGCGTCGTTCGGGCGGATGTTCGTGTCGCTCAGCGGCGAAACCATGCTCACTGGGAGGGGCCTCGTCTGCGCGTCTCCCTGCGCGATCGAGGAGGGGCTCCGTCAGGGTCGCGCGACCGTTGGCGCGCATCATCGGTTGCTGAGCCATCGGCTCATGCTGCTGCATCGGCGGTGGAGATCTGCGGCGGCGCCGGAGTTGGCGCGGCATCGAAATTCATGTTCGGCGAGGGCGCGATCTGTCTCGGCGGCGGCGTCGAATACATCATCGGGGGCGTGTGCCACCGCTCGGGGCAGAAGCGTCGAATTGATGCTCGGCAACGGAGAGACCTGTCTCGGCGAGGCATCGAGTCCACCATCGGCGCGAACGCTCGTCGCCGGTGCCCCACTCGCGTGATAACGCAGGTGCGCGGTCGTCCGAGCAGTGTTGCTGTCGCGTTTGCCTCCCGCATCACCCACCAATGAGGGCAGGGCCCGCCCGTGTCCTGGCACGAAGCCCTGAGGGTCTACCTGCGCGGTGGAGGCGGTGCTCCCGAAGGGCCGCGCGATGGTGCTGGCGCGCGCATCATCGGTGGTTGAGCCATCGGCGCACTCCGCTGCATTGGCGGTGGTGCCATCGGCGGCGGCGCGAAGGTTCTCTGCTGCGGCATCGAATTCATGCTCGGCGGAGGCGCCACCGCTCTCGGCGGAGGCATCGAGTTCATCATCGGTGCGGGTGCCACCGCGCGCGGCGGCGGCGCTGAATTCATGCTCGGCGCAGGCGGCATCGCTCCGCCCATGCTCGGCGCTGGTGCCACCGCTCGCGATGGCGGCATCGAATTCACGCTCGGTGCCGGCTGCATTCCTCCCATGCCTGGAGGGGGAGCGGAAACGCGCCCCGGTGGCATCGAATTCATGCTCGGCGCGGGCGCGACCGGGCCCGACCCTCGCGTTTCAAGTGCTCCATTCGAAACTGCTCTCGGTGGGGGTGAGCCTTCTCGTCCCGGCGGCATGGCTCCGCCCATGCTCGGTGCTGGCGCGACCGGGCGCGGCGCTGACCCTTCAAGCGCCCCGTTCGAGATCGCTCTCGGCGGTGGCGGTGCCCCCACGTTCGGCGCTGGCGCACCCGGCGCCAACCCAGGCCGCCCCACTGGGGGCGGTGCCCCGATCGCCACGTGCTGCACGACCCCCGGAGGAGGCGGCGACACGTGCACCGGGCGAATCTCAGACCCGATCGCCGAAGCCACATGCGCCGGAGGCGGCCCCACCCCGTACCCTCTGCTGCGCTCCCGCTCGACCGCGATCGCCTGATGGTACGCGACCTCTGCGCGACGCTCGTCGAGCCGATACCGCCAGGGCTCGCGGTCAACCAGGTATCGCGTCTCGACGAACGCCCAGCGCGGCCGGTACGTCGGGTAGATCACCTCGATGCCGACGGGTGCCATCGGCACCCAGCCCACGTACCCGCCACCCGAACGCCAATCGACCCACGAGGGAGCCCAATCATTGCCCTGCACCCACACCCAGCCCAGCGCAGGGTCTCGGTACCAGCGGCCGTAGTGATAGACGGCCCACGAAAACGGGTACTCCGACTCGAAGATCCACCCCTCGTCCGAATACACCCAATGCCCGCCAGTCGAGTACGGCTCGAAGTCGACGCCGACGACTTGCTGTGACGGTCTCCAGACCCGGCCGTAGCGAGGCACCGCGACCCATTCTCCGTAAGGCGACAACCCGTCTTCGAAACGCACGACCACGTCGGCCTCAGCGGTCGCCGAGGCCGTAGCGAAGCTCACGATCAGCGCACCCACCAGCAGTTGCGATTTCATAGACGTCTCCCAGGGTGCTGGCAGAGCAAGGGGCATGCCTCAATGAAAGCAGGGCGTTGACCGGCTCAGCGACGCCAACGCGCCACACTCAGCGCAGGGCGCGGCGATACACCTGCAAGGTCTGCTGCGCACACTCGAGCCACGAATACCGCTCCGAGCGTTCTCGACCGAGCTCAGACAACTTCCGTCGCAGGGCTTCATCACGAAACAACCGCAAACACGCCTGCTTCCACGCGTTCGCGTCATCGGCCGGAGCCAACAGCGCCGCCTGGCCCACCATGTCTGGCAACGCGCCGGCATTCGCGACCACCACGGGGGCTCCACAGGCCATCGCCTCGAGCGCGGGTAACCCGAACCCCTCGTAGCGAGAGGGCACCAGCACGGCCTGGGCACCCGCGAAAAATCGCACCAGATCTTCATCGGGCAGCGGAGCCAGCTCGAGCACCGACTCGCTGAAGCCGAGCGCGCGCCTCGCTCCACGCCCGGCCAGCAACACCAACGGAGCGGGCAACGAATCGGCGATCGACGTCAGCACCTTCAAGTTCTTGTGCGGTTTCGTCGACCCCACCGCAACGAAGTACTTCTGCGGCAAGCCGCGGCGCGCGCGAAAATCATCGAGCTCGCTGACCGTGGGCACGTGAAACATCGCGTCGACGCCGTTGGCGATCACCTGCAGCCGCTCGGGAGCGATGCCCAGATGGGTGGCGATTTCCGAGCGTGAAAAAGCCGAAACGGTGATCAACGCCCGAGCCCTTTTGGCCCTCGGCGCCACCACCAACCGGTAATACGCCGTTCGCGTGGTCGACACGCTCTCGGGCAGCGCCAGGTGATTGGCATCATGAAGGGTCGCCACCAGGGGGCCAGGCCACAGCGCGGGCACCGAGAATGACGTCGCGTGAAACAGGTCAGGCCGCTCAGAAAACAGCGTCGCGGCGAGGGCGGGCTGCTCGAAGGGCGACAGAAAATCGGCGCTGCACTTCACCAGCGGCACGCGGGGCGTCAGCACGCCGAGATCGTCGGGTACGCCCTGGGGCCCGGTCAGACCGACGAACTGCCATGAGGGCTCGAGCTGCGGCAAATGCCGACACAATTCGAGGGCATAGCGAGCGATGCCGTGCAACGGGCCGCGCACCATTCTCAAGTCGACAAGCACCTTCACCACGGGCGCCAGACTAAGCGAGGCGGGCCAAGCGTGCTATTTCGCGGCCTCCCGTGCGCGTCGCTCTCGTTCATGACTGGCTGATTACCTGGCGCGGTGGCGAAAAAGTCCTCGCCGCGATGGCCCGCCGGTTTCCTGAGGCGACGATTTACACGCTGTTTCACGAGGCGTCGGCGATGCCCGCTGAGCTGCGCTCCCGTCGCGTCGTCAGCTCGTTTCTCGATCGGTTGCCGGGGGCGCGTGACCGCCACCGCTTCATGCTGCCCCTGATGCCGGCCGCGATTCGCTCGCTCGAGCTCGAGCCGGTCGATCTGGTCATCTCGTCGAGCCACTGCGTCGCGAAGGCGATCTCCGTGCCGCGGGGCGCCAAGCACTTGTCGTACGTACACGCACCTCTTCGCTACATGTGGGACCGCTTCGACGATTACTTCGGCCCCGGCCGGGCGAGCCTCGGCGTGAGGGCCGCGGCCACTGCGCTCAGGCCCGCGCTCCAGGCGTGGGACGTGCTGACTGCCGCTGGCGTCGATCGCTTCGTCGCCAACAGCCATCACGTCGCAGCGCAAATTTCTCAGCGCTATCACCGGCATGCCGCAGTGGTGGCGCCGCCGGTCGAGCTGTCGCGATTCACCGCGGGAGGCGTCGAGGGCACGGGGCAGGGTGGGTACTTCTTGGTGCTCGGCGCGTTGGCGCCGTACAAACGTGTCGACTTGGCGATCGAGGCGTTCACCCGGCTGGGGCTCCCGTTGTGGGTCGCGGGGAGCGGTCAGCTGCGGCTCGGCACGAACCTCGCCCCGAATATTCGAGTGCTGGGGCAGGTCGATGACGATCAGCTGCCGGGGTTGTACCGCAATGCACGCGCGCTGATTTTCCCAGGGCTCGAAGACTTCGGGCTAACGCCTGTCGAGGCGATGGCCGTCGGGCGGCCGGTCATTGCGTTTCGCGGCGGTGGGGCGCTCGATACGGTGACTCCTTCGACCGGGCTGTTCTTCGAGCAGCAGACCGTCGAGAGCGTGATCGGCGCTGTTCAGGCGTTCGATCGGTTCGAGGCAACCTTCTCACCGGCGGCCGCCCGAGCTCAGGCGCTTCGCTTCGACGAGGCGACCTTTCTGCGTGGCCTCGAGCACGAAATCAAAGCGGTGCTGTCGCCCTGACGAGGTCGACCATTGTCCATGGCTCGAGCAGGAGCCCAGCGCGCGGCCCCAAGACGCTCGAGCGGTTCGCGTAGTGAGCGAGTTTGGCGCGTTGAGCTGGAGATCGGTCTTGAGAAGCACGACGCGTTGATCGAAAGGCTCGGTGAACCCTAGCGTTCATTCTTTGTAACATGAGTTCAGGCCCCCGGCGGGCGAGTGACGTACTTGAGGCCCTGCGCGGCAGAATGCATCTCACTGGTTCTTTGTAACATGAGCCGACCGTCGCCATTCGTACTGAGGGCCTCGCGGCGCGCTCATGATCGGCTCTCGCCGGAGCGTCTCTGAGGACCCCACCTCTCAGCGCGAGACTGTCGCCTTCATGATCTCGATCGGCATCAACACGTTCGCGCGGGTCGCGGTATTGAGAAACGCCCAGCGCGCCCGGCTCGTCGGGTACATGTCGTAGTGCGCGATCGAGGTGAGCCGCAGGCCCACCGCTTCGAATTCACCAATCGGCAGCTCAGGCCCAAAGACCACCAGGCGTGGGCCACCATCGAGCACTGCATCGCGAAGCTCGAAGGGGCTCATGTACCGCGCATCGCGGCGGGCATAAAACGCCAGCGCGAATGAAGGCGCCAGCGCGACCACCGGTATCTCCGTTCGCGTGGGCTCTTCACGACGCAGCAGCTGCCCGATCGCCTCGTACGGTTGGTACGCAATCAGCGAAGGCGAGACGAGGCCGTGAAAGAAAATCATGCCCCCGGCGACCGACGCCACCAGTGAAAAGGCCACGCGCTCTGGTGCCTCGACCCGCCCGCGCAGCAGGCCCACCACGAAGGGTATCGCCGCCACGAGCAGCAGCCACCCCAGACTCGCGGGAAACACGTAGCTCACCGTGAGCCACACCACGATGAACACGCCTGCAGCCAGCACCCACCCGGCGACGACCCAGCGCCGCGCAGCAAGCTCGCCGAGCACGAGCACCTCATCGGCCGCCAGCAGCGCCGCGGCCGGAGTGATCCAATACAAATACTGCGGCAGCTTGAAGATCGAGCTCGAGATCAAGATCAGCGGCAAGAACAGCCACCACACCACGACGCGAGACACATCGAACGGCAAGCGCCGAGCCCTGTACACGCGTGCCGCGCGTCGAATCAGCGCCGCGATCGTCAGCGGCACGAACGGCAGAAACGCCCACAGCGAGGTGTGGAGGTAGAACAGCGGCGTCGTGGTGTCGCGAAATTCACTCGTGCCATTCAGCCGGCCCACGCTCTGCTGCCACAACATGTACCGCGCGGCCTCTGGGCCCTGATGCAGCGCGAGCGCCACGTAAAAGGGCGAGACGATCAACGCGACGATGAAGAGCCCGCGAATCGGCCGAACACTGAAGACTCGCCTGGCCAATGACGCCCCGGGCAACCACCGGTCGCGAACCAACTCGGGGGCGACCGCCAACATCGGCAGCGCCAGCCCCACCGGCCCCTTCGAGAGCACCGCGCACCCAGCAAAAGCCCACGCGGCCCACATCATCGAGGGCCGTTGCCTCGACGCCAGCGTGGCTGCGATCGCCAGCGTGGTGAACGCCATCAGCGGCATGTCGACCTTCGGGTCGGCGACCATCAGCTGAAACGCCGTCGAGCTCGCCACGAACGCCGCTGCGATCGCCCCAAGCCGCGAGTCTTTGAGCTGCCGCCCGACCCAGAAGGTGCCCACCATCGCGAGAAACCCGAAGAGCAGGGCAGGGAGCCGGGCCGCCAAATCTCCAACGCCGAACACCGACATCAGCGCCGCCTGGGCCCACAGCATCATTGGAGGCTTGTTGATGAACGGCCCATTCATGTCGCGAAGGTCGAGCCAATTGCCAGACTCGAGCATGCGCCGCGCGACGTCGGCGTACTGCGCCGGGTCGACGTCTTGAAGCCCATTCGCCAGCCCGACGAGCGCCGGAGCAACCCCCAGCGCGACCAGCGACCACGATGCCACTTTCACGAAGGGGGGTTTCCTCCGTTCGGGGGCACGGGTCAACAACCCGAAGAAGCGCCTAGTGCGCTTCCTCTTCTTCCTCCTCAACCTCGCACCCAACGCCGTTGCACACGGGCTGCAAGGTGACTGCGCACGAGCTCGGAGTCGAGCCCGGCACCATGAACTGCGCCACCGCCGAATCTGAAGTCGTGACCTCGCGCATCGGAGGCATGCCCGACACCTCGACCACACTGGCTCCGTGCGCATCACCCGAAACCATCTGCTCAGCCGTTGCCGTCACGCAGGCCCGGTCTGTCGCGCTCACGGTCACCTCTGACGCCGGCAAGTATCTGAAGTTCGCGATCGAAGCGCCGTGGGCCTTCAAGGTGAGGTTCTTCGCGTTCATCCCGGCGCCGTCGATGATCGCGTGCTCTGAAGCGAGCACCACGGCCGACTTGGCGTTCACATTGCTGAGCTGAAGGTGCGCGGTATCTCTGGCTTCGAGCGTCACCGAGTCTCCCTCCAGGCCCTCGACCCAGGCGTGCACCGACGACAGTGCCTTGATCGAGTCGAGCTTCGGCACCGTCATCGCCAGGTATGGTTCGGTGCGCCGCTCGCTGCCGATCAGGTCGAAGTCGATGGTGAGCACGCCATTGACGACCTCGGTGCGAATCAGCGGCACTATGTTGTCATCACCACTGAGCTCCAACGCCGAGAGCGGGCCCTTCTTGAGGTGCACCTTGAAGCTCCCGCTGGCCGAGATCTTCGTGAACCCCTCGAGCGCCCGGGCTTCGGTGACGAACACGCCGCTCCCGCCCTGTGTCATCGGGCCGCAGGCGAGCAGCGTCATCGAGAGCAACTGACCCACGATCAATGTGCGTTGAGGTCTCATGACGGCACGAACGCGGTGCCGTCGAAAAACATATTGCTCGTTATCGAACTTCGACGCCGATCGAGAACGAATCGTCGAGCTCGCCGTTGCTGATCGTCGCGGTCACCTTGCATGCGACGCCGCCGTCCATCACGCGCGGTGCGAACCAGCGGCGATATGAGCCCGAGCTGCCAGCATCACCGGGCCAGGCGCCCGAGCAGCTGTCGCTCATCTTCACCGAAGTGACGCTCTGGTCTGACCCGTAGCTCACGCCGAAGTCGACTCCGGCGCCAGGGGCCACGTTCTTCAAGTTGGCTCCGCCCCACGCGCGATCGAACGAGGCGTACGCCCAGCCGGCGTCGCCGCGGTACCACGAGGCCTGAAGGCCGCTGATGCGCGGGCGGGGTACGAATTGGCCCGAGATGCTCACGCTGCCGCTCGCCGCGGTCACGACCTGCACCCAGGCGCTCTCGCTCACCGAGGCGCCTTTCGCGGTCGCCTCGTACTTGAGCAGGCACGAGCCCACGTTGCCCCGCGACCAGGTCGTCGACGCAGTGGTCGTGCTCGCGAACTTGCCGCCGCAATCGTCTGTCCATTTGCCGGTGATCGCGTCGCCGTCGAGGTCAACCACGTCCGCGGTGACGATGACCGCCTCGTTTTGGTTCACCACCAACTTCGAGACCGTGAAGTTCTGAATGATTGGCGCGATATCGACTTGGCCCTCGCTCGGAGCCGTATCGATCACCCGCAACGAGACCGCCGCCGAGCCGCCCGAAGAAATCGTCACCGAGGCCGAGCCCAGGCCCACGCCCGCGTCACCTTGAAAGGCCTTCGCGGTCAAAAGGTAGGTGCCCGCAGGCAACACGATGAACCCCGAGAAGGCCCCCGAATTGGCGTCGTAGAGCAACTCGCGGCTGTACCCGCCGGGGCTCGCTGAGATGACCAAGCGCTGCACACCTGACGTTGAGAGGCGGCTCACCTTCACGTACGCGCCGCCCTGGCCCTCCGCGAGGGTCTCTTCGCTGGGGCTCCGAACCGAGGCTTCGAGCTCACCGCAGCCACTGACCACCGCGACGACTGCAGACACGACGATGAAGCTTCGCAACATGGTGTTTTTTCTCCGAAATTGTGGCGGGTGAGGGCCCCGCGATGAGGTGAGAACCCGAGTGGGCAGCGGGCTGTGAAGGGGGTTGGTGCGATGGCGGCCAAGGTCGCGTCGCGGGTCGGTTTGGGCCACCTGTGGTATGGCCCAACCCAACGTGTTCACTCGGTTTCAGCGCTTCTACAACTCGATCAAGCTCGTCGCCGACATGCTTGGGTTGTCGCTCGCCTTCGGGCTGGCCTACTTCACGCGGTTCACGTTGTTGCCGTCCGAGTCGATACCTCCGCTGACCGACACGCTGGTCACCCTGGCGATGGCGCTGGCGGTCTTCCCCCTGACCTTCAGGCAGTCGAACCTCTACACCACCAACCGGGCACGCTCGCACATCAGCGAGGTCTTCGAGCTCTTCAAGGCCACCCTGTTCGCGATGCTGATTCTGGTCGCGATCTCGTTCTTTTTTCGCGAGCGGTACTCACGACTGACCATCGGCATCTTCACGGTGTACTCGTTCGTGCTGGTCTCGGCCGTGCGGCTGATCTTTCGCGCCTTCTTCAACGAGATGCGGCGCCGGGGCTTCAACCTCAAGACCATTCTCGTCGTCGGCGCCGGTGAGCTCGGCCAACGGGTCATCGACACCATTCACCAACACCGCGAGCTCGGCTTCGTCGTCACTGGCTTGCTGACGCGCAAGGCTGAGAAGGTCGGCACCACCATCAAGCAAGTGCCCGTGCTCGGAGTCATCAGCCAGCTCGGCGAAGTGCTCGACCACCACAACGTCGACCAGGTGATCCTGGCGCTGCCGCTCGAAGATCAGCCGCTCCTCAAACAGCTCATGGAGTCACTCGCCCTGCGCACCGTCGACGTGAAGCTGGTGCCTGACTTGTTCAGCTACGTCACCTTGCGCGGTGGCCTCGAAGAGTTCGGTGGGCTGCCCATCATCAGCCTTCAGGGTGCCCCACTGGAGGGGTGGAACCTCATCGCCAAGCGCATCTTCGACGTGGTGTGCTCGACCTCGGCGCTGCTGGTGCTCTCTCCGTTGCTGGTGGCGATCGCCGTCGCGATCAAGCTCACCAGCCGCGGGCCCATCTTCTACCGGCAAGAACGCATGGGCATGGACGGGCATTTGTTCACGATGCTCAAGTTTCGCAGCATGCGTGCCAACGCCGAGGCCGAAGGCGCTTCGTTTGCGGCCGCCAATGACCCACGCCGTACGCTGCTCGGTTCGTTCTTGCGCAAGTACTCGCTCGACGAGCTGCCGCAGTTTTTGAATGTCTTTCGCGGAGACATGTCGCTGGTCGGCCCCCGCCCCGAGCGGCCCGTGTTCATCGAAGAGTTCAAGCGCCAGATACCGAGGTATCACCTGCGGCACATGGTCAAGGCGGGCATCACCGGCTGGGCACAGGTCAACGGCCTGCGCGGCAACACCTCGATCAAAGACCGCATCGATTACGACCTGTATTACATCGAGAACTGGTCGCTGATCTTCGATGTGAAGATCTTGCTGCGCACCGCGTTCGGCGGGTTTCTCTCGAAGAACGCGTACTGATGGGCCTCTTGCTCGCGCTGGTGATGGCAGCCGCCCCGCAACCCAGCGCGAACGCGAGACTGTACTTTCTCGCCGGAGACCTCTCGAAGGCCGTCGAGTGGGCCAAGCGCTGCGTCGCGACCGAGCCCGAGGTCTGCAGGCCCATGCTCAAGGCGCTCGCCGAGTACGCTTTTCTCGCCAATCACACCGACGAGCTCACCCTCGAGCAGGCCCGAGATTTCATCGCGTACGACCGGGTGGTCTCTGCCACGGTGCCCGGCAAGCTGACCAAGCCGGTGATCGCGCGGTTCGTGACCGGGCCGTTGGCGCGAGCGCACGAGTTGATGGCCTCCGATGCCGCGCAGGCCAAGTCACTGGTCGAGCGGGTGCTCACGGTCGACCCGGCGAACGCCGAGGCGCTCAAGCTGCGAAAGGCGCTCGGGTGAACGAGGGTTGCGCCATCGGTTAGCGTTTGCTAACTATGTCGCATGGTGCACGAATTTCTCGTCGAGCCGGCCGATTCACCCTCGAAGCGCGAGATTCTCGGGCACGCGCTCTCGCTGTTCGTTCGAGACGGGCTGCGCGAGACCAGCATTCGGGCCATCGCTGACGCATCGGGGTACACCAACCCTGCGCTCTACAAGTTCTTCGACTCGAAAGACGCGCTCGCCCTTCACCTGTTCGAGCGCTGCTACACCTTCGTCTATGAGCGCCTCACGGCGGCGACGGCGGTGATGCAGACCGTACCGAGCTTTGCCAATCGGCTCAGGTCGCTCATTGCGGCGTG
>JANLPS010000328.1:0-21437 GCA_031367385.1 Archangium sp.
CCCCATCTACTTCGCGGTCGGCGCCGACGCGACCAAGCCGGCCAAAGTGGTCGAGGCGATCGCCGCTGACCTCTCGCCGGTCGACCAAGGCGGCTGGGTCGCGATGGGCAATGACGTCGCGGTGTACCACCTGATTCAGCCCATCACTGACGTCGCCCCGATCAAAGTCGCGACTGGCGCGCTCACCGCGACCGACGTGAACAAGGGCTTCGCGATGGTCGGCTACGGCTCGAAAGACAACTACGAAGACTTGACCGGCTACCTCTCGTCGACCCGCGCCACCGGCAAGGCCACCCTGCGCGCGCTCGAGGGCAAAGACTTCGAGCTGATGTACGGCAACTACGAGACCTTCTTCAAGTTCATGGTCTCGGTCTACGGCTTGGCCATCGCGACCGAGTACGAAGACGTGATTCGCGGCTGGTACGACGGCTACAAGGTGCTCTCGGGCTACGAGGCGTACACTGGCCACGTGGCTGGCGATGCGCAGGCGTGCCACGGCGACTCGGGCGGCCCGTTGCTCGGTCGTGAGAAGGGCGAGAAGGCCATCTTCGGCGTCGCCTCGGGCGTGTTCTTCTCATCGCAGCTGACCTGCGACATGGGCACCTTCTACGGCACCATCGGCGCCGAGACCCAGACGTTCATCAACCAGGCCGTTCGCTACACCGACCCCTGCGGCCACGGCTTGACCGCGGCTGGCTACTGCGATGGCGACGTCGCCATTCGCTGCAGCGACAAGTGGGAAGGCGACCGCCGCGTGACGGAGCTCGACTGCAGCCTGCTCGACCAGAAGTGCTCGGTTGGCGCCAGCGGCCGCGTCGGTTGCGGCGATGACAGCGTTGCGCCCCACGCGGCTGCGCCGACGGTCAAAGAGATTCGCACCGCGATCGTTCACACCAGCCACAAGCCGGTGATGTTGCCCAAGAAGTAAGCAGCGCTGAACGAAGTGCAGTGAAGAGGGCTCGAAGCTAAGCGCTTCGGGCCCTTTTTCTGTGGCGCTCCATGCCCCGAACCACTTGATTTCGCTTCGGTCGGGCGCTCGAAACTGAACCTCGAGGTTCAGATTTCTGAACCTCGAGGTTCACATCGCGCCCGGTGCAGATATCCAGTCGTCAGCGGGTTTCGGCCCACCCACCGCCGTCGTCCACTAGGGTGCGGCCCCATGATCCTCCGCCCGGTAGGTCTCGCGTTGCTCGTGATGGGTCTCCTGCCGGTCGCCTGCACCAGCACGCCGCCCGTCGTGGGCGTACCCCACTGCGACGGAGGCACCACCGCCTGCGGCAATGAGTGCGTGCGCCTCGCCGACGACTCGGCCCACTGCGGCGCGTGCGGCACCACCTGTGATTCGACCAAGGCCTGCGCGGCCTCGCAGTGCTACCCGCGAGACTGCGCCTCGGCCGACTGCTCGGCGAGCCAAGTCTGCCCCGCCGGAGCCTGTGTCGAACGGTCGTGCGTCGGAGTCACCTGCCCCGGCGGCTCGGCCTGCTTTCAAGGCACCTGTGTGACCTCGTCATGCGACACCACCAGCTGCGAGGCGGGCTTCGCGTGCATCAACGGCACCTGCACCGATGGTTCTTGCTTCGGCGTGCGCTGCCCCACGGGCTCGAGCTGCCGCCTCGGCGCCTGTGTCGACTCGTCGAGCTGTGCGAACAGCATGAAAGACGGCACCGAGAGCGACGTCGACTGCGGCGGTGCCTGCGCGACCAAGTGCACCGAGGGCTCAACCTGCGCCGGAGGCAACGACTGCAACAGCGGCCGCTGCACCTCGGGCCACTGCGCCCCCGGAGGCGCGATGGCCACCTGCACCGACACCAAGAAAAACGGCAGCGAGACCGACGTCGACTGCGGAGGCGCCTGCACCACCAAGTGCGGCACCGGCGGAGGCTGTACGGTCGGAGCCGACTGCGCTGACGGCGTCTGCACCTCGGGCCGCTGCGCTGCGGTCGCGGCGACCTGCACCGACGCGAAGAAGAATGGCAGCGAGACCGACATCGACTGTGGCGGCACCTGCCCGACGAAGTGCGCCACCGACGCCGGCTGCACCTTGCCGCAAGATTGCGCCACCGGTGCCTGCACCTCGGGGCGATGCACCGGCCCGTCATGCACCGACGGCCAGAAGAACGGCACCGAGACCGCCACCGACTGCGGAGGCCTCTGCGTCACCAAATGCGCCGCGGGTGAAGGCTGCTCCGCCCACGCCGATTGCCAGACGGGCCGCTGCATCCCCGCGACGGGGCTGTGTGCTGACAGCTGCAGCAACGGCGCGAAAGACGTCTCCGAGAGCGACATCGACTGCGGTGGCAGCTGCACCGCGCGCTGCATGAACAACCAGAAGTGCACCGTGGCTGGCGACTGCGCCTCGAAGCGCTGCGTGAACCAGATCTGCCAGAGCTCGTCGTGCACCGACTCCGTGCTCGATGGCGATGAGACCGATGTCGACTGCGGTGGCAGCTGCCCCGTCAAGTGCGCCGTCGGCGCCGGGTGCGCGGTCGGCCCCGACTGCCTCGAGAAGGTCTGCGTGAGCATGAAGTGCGCGGCGCCGACCTGCTCCGACGGGCAACGCAACGGCTCTGAATCAGACCTCGACTGCGGGCGCCTCTGCTCGGTGCGCTGCGCCTCGGGCCAACGCTGCGTCATCGACAACGACTGCGCGCTCGGTAAGTGCACCGGCGGCATCTGCCCCAACTTCGTGCCGAGCTGTTCTGACGGGTACCTGAACCAAGACGAGGTCGACATCGACTGCGGCGGCACCAAGTGCGCGGCGTGCATCAACGGCAAGACCTGCGTGGCTCCGGGCGATTGCCAATCGGCGTTCTGTTCGGTGCAACTCAAGTGCGTCGCCGGCTTCTCCGACTCGCTGGTCGCGCCGATGAGCAACCTGACCTCGGGCATCGCCGCTGGAGACCTGAACGGCGACGGCGTCATCGACCTGGTGACCTCCGAGGGCTCGGCCCTCGCGAGGCGCCTGGGCCAGCGAGACGCAGGTTTCGCCGACCCGACCACGGTGCCGCTGCCGACGTTCTACAGCCAGCCGCTCGTTGCGTTAGCCGACTTCGGCAACGACGGGTTTCTCGATGCGGTGGTGATGGCGACCAACAACGCGGGAGCCGAGGTGCTCTTCTTCAAAGGCACCTCGACGAGCTTCCTGGCGCCGACGTCATCGTCTCCGGTGCCGCTGGGCACCAATTCGCGGGCGTTCGCGCTCGCCGACTTCGATGGAGACGGCAAGCTCGACGTGGCGAACGCGTGGGGCAACAACGGCGGCAGCGGCCCCGGCGGCTTCAACGTCATGAAGGGCGGCGCGCTCGGCCTCACCGCGTCGGCCGCGGTCACCATCAGCGGGCGCACGCCGGTCGCGAAGAACTGCCAGGCCATCGCGGTCGGCAACTTCGACAACGACACCAAGCCCGACCTGGCCATCGGCTGCGACCCCAACCAGGTGTGGGTCGCGCTCAACCAGGGCGGCATGGTCTTTCAGCTCACCTCGAGCGTGCTCACGACCGCCAGCGCGCCCTCGTCGCTGGTGGCGTACGACTTCACCGGCGACGGCAAAATCGACCTGGTCTATGGCGATGATGCGGGTCACGTCGGCGTGATGGTCGGCAACGGCGACGGCACCTTCGCGGCCCCCGCCAACACCCAGTCAGCCGGGTGGATACGCGGGTTGCAAGCCCGCGACGTGAACGGCGACGGCAAGACCGACCTGGTGATGATGAACGGCGGTATCGCCGTCTTGCTCGGCGACGGCTCAGGCTCGTTCAGCACCGGCCCGTCGTACCCCTACGCCTCGTACCTGCAGCAGCTCGCCACTGGCGACTTCGACGGTGATGGGCTCATCGACATCTGCGTGTCGTACGTGAACAGCAGCGTGTTGTGCCGGTATCGCCGCTGACGCTCCGTGGGCCATACGCTCGTGAGTGGTTCATCGTCGACGCTCAGTGATGGACGAAGTGATTCTCTGAACTGTGTAGCCCCGACGGCCCTCAGATGTCGCAGCCGGGGTCGGCGTCTCGACGAGTGTGCTTCACCAATTTGGTGCCCGCTCGGGGCAGCTGATACGTCTCGTACACCGCGTGGGGGCACCCGGTTTTCGTGTCGACGTCGAGATCATACAGAGCGATCAACCAGTACTCCGCGCGCTCGAGCACAGTGACGCTGGCCCTCGAAGTGAGCCTGAGGCGTGGGCGAGCGTCATTGAGCACGCGCAAACGCTCGAGCACCTGCGCTGGCATCGTCGTCGATTCGAACGCGCGTTCACCGATCTGCGAGCCGTAAACGTACGAGAACGGATCGTCGCCCTCGTCGGTCACGTTCGATAGAATTCGCCAGTCTGATGTCGGCTTGCCCGACCCCTGAGCCACAGACAGGGTGAACATCGCCGCGGCCCGTTTACCGCGAGGTATGAAGAGGGGGCTCGAGAACTCAAGCCTGATCTCGACGAGTCTTTTTTGTCTCGAAATCGTGGCCTTGCCGAACTCGCCGCGACGTACCGTTGAATGCGGCCACTGCTGCTGAATGAAGGCTTCGGCCCAGTCGAGGGTCTGCTCGTCAGTCATGGCCGAGAGCTTCGCAAACAGCGAGGCCGTCTCATTCGGCTCATCGGCGTGGGCCAAGCCCGAAAACAACACGACGCCGCCACAGAAGATCCACGCGGTCATGCTCTTGGCCGAAATCGGGTTGAACCGTCGAAGCATGGTACGCCCCTTCGAAGACCAGATGGGCTGAAGCGACTCTTACGTGCGAGGCATGGGAGTCAGCGGAAGCGCAGCCTTCCACTTTCCAGCAACGAAGACGCCTCTGACCTGTCCAAACAGCCACGGCGCGAACTTGCCTTGAGTCGAGTGGTAGTACCCATTGAAGTCTTCATCGAGCTGGTGTGGCCTCCCGTCGAGAATTTCAGCCGAGGAGCCTCGGTCGAGGGCGTAATGAAGCGATGTTGTACGCCACTTGCGCCCAACCGTAGGGTCGAACTCAGCCTTTGCGCCCTTCTCGACCTGAATGGTCGCACCAGACACTGGCGTTGCGCCGTAAACCGACTTCAGCACCTCGACGACGTCTTTCCCTTCTACGACTCCGTAATATTGATCTTTGCTCCCTCGGTTCGAATAGTTACAGCCCAAAGCGACAGTGAGTGTCTTGGGCACGGCAACGGCGTTTTCGAATTTGTCGAACACGAATTGCCCCGCGGCGTTCTTCTTCATCGCGACGACATTGACCAAGTCGCCCGGAACACTGCCTTTCCACTCAGTGTCGCCGTCGTACTTGGTTTCAATGATTCGATTCATGACGACGAATTGTTTTCCTTCGACGGTGACGATCTTGAGCCCGCCCCATCTCGCCCGAGTATTTGCATCTATCTGCCCCTCGGGGTTTGTGCCGAAGAGCCTCTCTTTCGCCATGAAGGCCTTGGCCCCGACGGTAACCTCTTTCGGTACTGGTTGACCCGCGTCACCAGCGGCCGATTGTTTGAGTGCAGTGAGCAGCTCCTTCTCGAACGCCTTGGGAGTGGACGCTGAAACTGGCCGGCCAGAAGAAACTTCGGCCACCGCGCTGTGGACATTGGGCCCAATCTCTTCGAACACGGGCCGCGCGTGGTTCGAGAGGGCATAATCGGCGGTACGAATTGAGATGCCCCTGCTCGCGTCTTCGAATGCGAGGCGCGAAATACCCGGTAAAAACGTATCGGGGTTTGCGACGGGCTCGGTCTTCTCTTGCGGCTCGTTCTCGCGTCGGGCCTCGCTTGTGCCGATTCGGCTCGCACGGCTGTCAGCTGTGCCCGGGCTCGTGACGAGGTTGCTGCCGATAGTGATCGTGTTGCTCATGGTTGAAGCTCCTGGTGAGGTTGAAAATGATGAAGGCTCAGAGTTGTCGAGAGCTCAGAAAGAGAGTGTCGTGGTTCGAAGCACTTCCCCTCCGGAATGCGACGTTCCTGACCGGTCGATACAGACCCTCATCAGATCGCCGCCTGTTCAGAAGGGTTCAGGTGAAAACTGAGCTGCCGCGGTGCGAGCGATTTTCTCATGGTTGGATCTCCTTCTCGACGCCGTGCCCATCAGGGCGTCGCCCTTCTCACACGCCGCGAGCGCTCTGGCGTCGCTGCGGCCGGAGATCAGCCGCCGAGGCGCGCGATTTCGACCGGCCCGTACAAAGCGCGAACAGCGAGGCTCGAACTGAACCGAGCAAAGACCTGTTGAAGGCGCCCGGCACGCGCCTTTGGTCACTTCAGTGACCGCAGCACCGAGGTTGGTAGAGCCAGAGCGGGTACGAACCCGGTGCGCACCGGCGTGACCGCGATTTTTGAAGCAGCCTCGACTGCTCAAGTGCCTGGAGCGGACGCTGCGCGTCGCCGTCGAGTCACCCTACGCCAGCGCAGGCATTCGAGCTTGCAGCGGTATGTGGGTAGGCGCTGCGGCTCGATTGCTCGTGGCCTTGCTGGTAAGGCAGTCGCATGTCCGAGCTCAACGAGTTTCTCTCGCAGGAGCTGCCCGCGTTTCTTGCGGCCGTGAAGTACGACTTCGAGCAACCCGTGGTCGTGTTGCAGGTCGTCGTACCCGGCCACCGGGAGCTGCGAACGCACTATCAGCTGACCGCCCAGGGCGTCACCGCCAGGTCAGATCTCTCTGAGGTCGCGCCCGACGTGACGTTGGCGATTCAACTGCCAGAGCTCGAGCAGCTGCGGTCTCATTCTCTCAATCTTCGAGAGGCGATTGTGCTCGGGAGAATACAGTTGTTCGGAGACCCCCACGTTGCGCAGCGCCTTGGGCGACTGTTAAGCGGAAGCAACCTCTGGGGAGCACCAGCGCCATGATTGTTCGAATTCAAGGCGCGGCGATGTCGAGCCTCAACAAGTACTTCGCGCGAACTTCGGCGTTGCCGATGGGTCGAAGCAAGCTGAACGCGCTCAGCGGCGAGCAGCTTCAAGACGCCTTCTCTCGGCTTCAATCGATTGCCCAATTTGACAACGGAGGCCTGGTGAGTCGCGCGCACCTCGCGAATGCTCCGGCGGCGAGCGCCGAAGGGTACGACCTGGGTGAGGTGTTCGGGTCTTTCGCCCGCTTCGCCCAAACGATGGACCGTGTCGCCAACCCGCCCGCCGTCACCGAGGCGATGCTCGACGCGTTGCGTTCGGGGGCGCTCAAGCCTGCGAGGGCCAAGACGCTCCAGCGCGACGCGTTGACCGACCTGTATCGCCTGTCGAGCCCGTACCAGGAGCGCGCATTTCAAGACGCGGCTCGGGCCGAGCTGGGTCGTATACACGGAGATGCTGCCGCCGCGCTCACTGAGAAGAGCATCAAGCCGTTGCTCGAGATGGCCGATGAGCACGGGCGGCGTGCCGGAGCCCTCGAAGCACTGCTGTGGCTGCACACGCAGGGGCTGGCACCGATTCAACGTGACCTGCTGCTTTCGAGCGTCTCTCAGCTG
Organism: Archangium sp.; assembly: GCA_031367385.1. Taxonomy (GTDB): domain Bacteria; phylum Myxococcota; class Myxococcia; order Myxococcales; family Myxococcaceae; genus JAEUJT01. The sequence continues at coordinate 7,420 of JANLPS010000328.1, forward strand.
TCTCGGTATGGCCGGGTCAAAGACGTGCCGGTGCTCGACGTCGTTCGAGCTGCCGCTCAGAAATCGGGCGATGCCGAAGTGGCAACCGCGGCCGGTGCTGCTGTCGACCGACTGAAGACGCTGCAAAACCTCAACGTCGCTTTCTTGCAACTCGAAGGCGGGCAGACCGCGGGCTCGGGCATCAAGTCGTACGTGAACCCGACCACCGAAGCGCTCGCGGCGCAAGGCCACCGCGTCGACGTCTACTTGCCCGTGACCGCAGAGTTCGACCCTGTCGCCAAGGGCCTCACGCGCGTTGCCGGCGGCGATGGAGAAATCAAAGACGTCATCGGCGCGAGCGTGAATTTCAAGCTCTGGCGCGAGGGCGATACTGCCGACCGCCCCAACGGCGGCAGAAAGTCGGTCTTCTATTTTCAAGACGACATGTATTTCGGCCCTCGACGGGGCCAGTACGACGATGCCGACGGGGTGCGCTTTTCAGATGACCCCGCTCGGTTGTTGGCGGGCTCGGCCTTCGCCAACGCCGCGATGTCGAAGGTCGCCGCGATTCGAAAACTCGAGGCAGAAGGTGCTGAGGTCACCAACGAGACTGTTCGTGCCACCGAGCAGCGGCTGATGCCCTCAGATGCCCCGAGCGTCATTCAGTACAACGACTCACACCTGGGGTTCGGGCACGCGATGCTGCAATTCAACGGCGCGTTTCGCGAGGCCAGGCCGCTGGGCGTGATTCACCAGGGCAACCCCGCCTACCGCCGGTGGATGCCGCGCGAGATGGTCGAGCGCATGATGCGCGAAATCGGAGGAGGGGTCGTCAAGGCGCTCGAGGCGCTACCGCCCAATGAATGGGTCGACCCGCTCGAGATGATGGCGAACACCATGCAGATGAGCACCGTGAGCAACGGGTACTACGACTACTTATTGAACACCTTTCACGCCAGCCCTCGCGTCATGAGCGCCCTGCAAGAAGCCGCCGCCGAAGGGCGAGTCGCGAGTGTTCAAAACGGCATCGACCTCACCAAGCTCAACCCGGCCAACATCGCTGGCACCAAACAAGCCGCCGCCTTCAACGCCCGCGACCTGAGTGGGCGAATCAAGTGCAAAGAAGACGTTCAGCGCGCCTACGGGTTCACGGTCGACCCCGACGCTCCGCTGCTGGCGTTCGTGCACCGAATGACGCGCGAAAAGGGGCTCCAGAACCTGCTGTTCGAGATGCGTAAGACGCCCGAGGGGCAGCCTGAGACGCCGCTCGACGTCGTGCTCGCCGAGAACCCGAAGCTGCAGATCTTGTTGGGAGGCCCCGACCCCGCCCCGGAGTTGCTGGCCCAGGCCAAGGCCTTGGCCGCCCGCTGGCCCGGCCGGGTGGTTGTGAAAGGAGAGCGCCTCGACAATCGACAGATCATGTCGGGCACCGACGTCTTTCTCATGCCGTCGGTCGAAGAGCCGTGCGGCATCGCGCAGATGGAGGCCCAGGCCCTGGGTTCGGCCATCATGTATCTCAACCACCACGGCCCCAAAGGTACGGTGCTGCCGTACGACCCGATCACTGGCAGGGGCACCGGGTTTCCGATTGAGCCGGGGTCAATCTCTGCGCTGCTCGACGGCTTGCGTACCTCGGTCGCGTGGGCCTCTCGTTCTGCCAAGGGCAAAGAGGCTTTGCAGCGAAATGCGATGGAGTACGCCAAGACCTTCGACGTCACCCGTATGGCCGAGAACCACTCGGCGTTGCTGCGCGAAGCGGTGACGCTCACCGGCCTTGGCGGTTGAAGTGGGCCAGACGCCAAACCGGTCGAATTTCGAGTGGTCGAGCGGGGCCAACATTGGCCGACGACGAAGCAGGCGCTAAGCGCAGGTGTTGCGCTTTGAGCCAGAGCGGGTACGAACCCAGGCCATGCCTTCGACGAGCGCAGGTCGTGATGTTCGAGTTCGCGCGCGGGAGCTCGATCTCCCGTTGGGCCGCTTCAAGCCGGGCAAGCACAACGCGATCACCGACGTCGAGGGCGTGCTGGTCGGCCACAGCACCATCATCAAAGGCGACGCGGGCCCCCTCAAGGTCGGCCAGGGCCCGGTGCGCACCGGCGTGACCGCGATTCTGCCCAACCAGAGCAACATCTTCATGGAGCGCCTGGCCGGTGGCGCCTTCGTGCTCAATGGCGCGGGCGAGGTCTCGGGGCTGACCCAGATGGTCGAGTGGGGGTTGCTCGAGACGCCGATTCTGCTCACCAACACCATGTCGGTCGGCGCGGTCAGCGATGCGGTCGCGCGCTCGATGGTCGAGCAGTACCCGGGCATCGGCGACGAGCATGACGTCATCATCCCCGTGGTGGGGGAGTGCGACGACAGCTACTTGAACGACATCTCAGGCCATCACGTCAAAGAGCACCACGTGCGCGAGGCCATCGCCGCGGCCAAGTCGGGCGCGGTGCAAGAGGGTGCGGTCGGCGGCGGCACGGGCATGATCACCTGCGACTTCAAGGCGGGCATCGGCACCTCGTCGCGCAAGCTGCCTCAGGTCTTCGGCGGCTACACCCTCGGTGTGCTGGTGATGAGCAACTTCGGCAAGATGCACAACCTGCGCGTCGCCGGGTTGCCGCTGGGCGAGGTCTTGGCCGAGCAGCTGCGCGACTTGCCCAAGCGGCAGATGAGCTACGGGTCGATCATCGCGGTGGTGGCCACCGACGCTCCGCTCAATTCGCAGCAGCTCAGCCGGTTGTGCAAGCGGGTGGGGTTGGGCATCGGCCGGGTCGGCAGCTACGCGGCCCACGGCTCGGGAGAAATCGTCGTCGCCTTCTCGACGGCCAACGTCATCCCCCGGCGTACTCGCAAAATGGTCTACAAAATGAAGGTGTTACTCGATCAGCGCCTCGACCCGCTCTACGAGGCGGTGATGGAGGCCACCGAAGAATCGATTCTCAACTCGATGTGCATGGCCACCGCGATGTCGGGCGTGCACGGGCACGTCGTGCCGGCGTTGCCGCTCGATGAAGTGCGCCGCTTCGTCGACGCCACCCGGCCGATTTTTGCCAGCGTGAAGAAGAAGCCCCAAGACCCGGCGATGCCCGCAAACGCCGAAAAACCGGCCGATATCGACCGCGAGGTCGACTTCAACCTCTCCGAAGCGTCTCCGACCGATGTGCGCAGCGCCGAGGGCATCCCCTTCCCAACGCGCACCCCTGATCCAGACGACGAGTGAAACTTCCCCTCCGGGGCGAGGTTCTGGTACGAGGCCACCGTCAATTTCGTTTTCAAGGAGCAACACCGTGGCCAACAGCAAGAGCAAGCACCAGCGCGTGCGTTCAAAGATTCGCCTCAAGTGGAAGAAGCGCGCCGAGCGGAAGAAAGCCGCCGTCGCGAAAGAGACGAAGGGCAAGAAGAAGTCGTCGTAATGCCGTGAGGTCAGCCTGGGTCGTTACTTCCAGGCTCGCTCGGTCTTCACCAACGTGTCGAGGTACGCGTGGGCCGGGTCTTTGGCCGATGTGACCGCGGTCATGCGCCCCCACTTCGTCGCCGTCTCGGAGGCGATCTGGTGACGCGCCGAGGCCGCTGCTTTGGCGAGGGGCCCGACGCTTGCTGAACGATCTTGAGCGCGCGTGCGGCCGCCAACTGAACCTGCTCGACGGTCACTCCCTGCACGACACCGTGGACAAGGTGCGGCACCGAATTCAATTCGCTCCGGCCTCAAATCTTGTCGGCGGTGAATTGCTCGTCGGTGTCGCAGAACGTGCCCCCATCGGCGCGAACGCTCGAACGCAGGGACCCGACCAGGTGAACGGCCGGTGAGCCCGCGTCGGTGCTCCCGCCGAGCACCAGGCGGCCTTTCAAGAAATACGCGACCTCGACGCCGCCCGAGAGGGTGAAGTCGTACGTGTCGAAGAGCGTGCCGGCCAGCTGCTGTTCAGCGACGGTGCTCTGAAGGTTCGAGCCGGCTCGCGTAAAAACCAGGTCAGCCATTCGCGTTGCGCCGACCGCGCAGCGGCTCTCCGGGGCCGCCCAGATGACCCGGTAGGTGCCCTCCATTGCCGGGCATTTGCCGCAAGGCGAGGCGTCGGTGCATGCCGCGAAACTCAGAGCTGAGACCACCAGTGCAAACCGCATGAGCCGACCCTACCGCAAGGGCCTCGCGAGTCGGCTATAGACGCGCACGCATGAGCGCACTCCCCACGGCCGTCACCAGCGTGTTGCACGAACCGGGAGCTGGCCGCGTGGTCGTCTTCGACGCTGATGGCACCCTGTGGAGAGGCGATGTCGGCGAAGACTTCTTGCGCCACCTCTGCGCCGAAGGGCTCGTGCCTGAAGGCAGCTACGCTCGCTACGACGCGCTCCACCAGGCCGACCCGCCCGCCGCTTACGCCTTCGCGGTCACGGTGATGAAGGGCCTGCTCGACGCCGAGCTCGCGGTTCGCGCGACCGACTTCTTCACCCAGCGCTTCGTGGGCCGCGTCTTCCCCTACGTGCGGCCATTGCTCGCGCAGCTGCGCACGGCTGGCTACGAGGTCTGGGTCTGTTCGGCGAGCCCCCGCTGGGTCGTCGAACCGGGGGCAGCCCACCTGGGCATTGCCTCGAGCCAGGTCATCGCCGTCGATGCAGCGCTCGTCGAAGGCCGCCTCACCGAGCGAATCATGACGCCGGTGCCGGCCGGGCCCGGCAAGGTCGAGTGGTTGCGGCGAAAGAACGTCGCGCCCGTCTTGGCCATCGGCAACGGAGATCTCGACCTCGACATGCTGGCGTACGCCCAAGCGGCCTGGGTCATCGCTCCGCCCGACGCGGCCCCTTCGCTGCTCACCCGACAGGCCAAAGCCCGCAACTGGCCCGTTTCTCGGTTCTGAGCCTTCTCGCGAAGCCACTTGCTAGTTGACGATCTCGACCAGCCCAGCTTCTGAGATTCGCTCATCATTGGTGAGCAGCGAAGCGCCAAGCACGCGAGCCGTCGCGACGATGAGACGGTCTGCCGGGTCGCGATGAAGGGCATCACCGAGGGCAGCCACCTCCGCTGCGACGGCGGCCGTTATCGGCTGCACCCACAGGTGGGGGCGTTCGAGCGCGGTCTCGAGCCACTCCCGGAGCGGGACGCGGGGCCGAAGCCTGCCGTGCGAGACCAGCGTTGCGACCTCCCAGAGCGTGATGTCAGCGATGAAAGCTGGTTTCTCTGGCCCAATGCCGTTCAGTGCACGCAGCTGCGATTTCGAGAGTTGTCGCGGCGCATCGAACCAACGCACGAAGATCTGCGTGTCGAGCACGATCGTCACTTGCTGACCCCTCGAACCGCATCCCACGCCTCAGCCGGCAGCGCTGGCGCCTCGAGGTCACTGGTGATCGCCATCGTTCCTTCGAGTCGTCTCCATGGCTCCCGCGCGGGGCCCACGCGTGCGCTGGTGAGCTTCGCGACGACTCGGCCGTGCTTCATCACCAGCACCGGCTCGCCAGTTCGCTCAACGTCGTCGAGCACGCTCAGGCACTTGGCCTTGAACTCCGATGCCTTCATCGATTTCATCTGACCAGAATAACTGGTCATATTTTTGCAGCACAAGGGGCCGGGGCGACCCGAGCGCCCGCATTTGACGCGTTTCTCGCCTTTGAAACTTGGAGCGAATGACGGCATAAGGCCCGCCATGCATTTCGCTCGAGTCGCGTGGCTCACCCTGCTGCTGGCTGCATCATCGGCCTGGGCCCAGAAAGTGGTCGTGCTCGAGCTCGATGGCGACAACGGCAATCGCCTGCGCGCGCAGATTGAAGCGGCGCTCCGCAAGGCCGGCGCGGTCGACGTCGTTTCAATCGAAAAGTACAAAGAAAACGCGGCCAAGAAGCGGCTCAAGGGCGGGGCGGCGATGACTCCGGTCGGCGTGACCCGCACCGCCAAGGTGATGAAGCTCGACGCAGCCGTCGCGGGCGAAGTGACCGCCTCGACCTACAAAGTCGTCATCTACGACGCCCTGGGCCAGGAGCTGTGGACCAAGTCGCTCCCGGTCAAGCGCGGCCTGCTCTCAGACGATTTCTCGATCAAGCTCGCGCGCGCCATCGCCGCGGCCGCCGACCAAGGGGCCGCCCGGGCCAACGTGACGCCCGAAGACCCGGGTACGGCGAGCCCGCCTGCGACCACCAAAGAGCCAGTCGCCACCACCGAGCCCGAAGGCCTCGACCTCACCGACACCGGCCCGACCCCGGTCACGCCCAAACCCAACGGCCATGTGGGCGGCACCAGCACCGTGAGCGAAGACCCCGCTCGCGACGCCGACCTCGACGTGGAGAACGTGCAGAAGAAGACCCACGTCGGGCCGCCGATCTTTCGAGCCTGGGTCGCCGGTACGACCACTTGGCGAGCGCAGTGCTTGCGGCCGGGGCCTCCCACGATGACCTCGTGCAAGGCGTACGACTCGCTGACGCCCAAGCCCCTGGGCATTCAAATCGATTTCACCGCGTCGGTGCCGTACCTGGGCGTGATGGCCAACGCCGAGCTCTTTCCCCTCGCGAACTTCGACAACCGGGTGCTGCAGGGCTTCGGCGTCATCGGCAACGTGGGTTACGGCGCGTCGGTCACGAAGATCGTCGAGGCGTCTGACCAAGGTACCAGCCCCGAGAAGCGCATCAACAGCACCGACATCATGTGGACGGCGCAGCTCGCCTGGCGCTTTCACTTCGCGTCGGGTCTGGGCTCGCCGCAGCCCACCGGGTACGTCGGCGTTCGAGGCGGCGTGCAGGGCCGCTCGTTCAACATCGACCCCAACGCCGGCGTCTCGCTGCCATCGAGCCAGCGATACCTCTTCGGAGCCATCGGCGCTGATGTCTCAGTGCCAATCATCAAGTACCTGCGAGTCGAAGGCGGCTTCAGCTACTTCGTCAGCCCCAAGGTCGGGCCTGATCAGATCAGTGGCTACGGCAACGCCAACGACAGCACCGGCGGCGTGGTCTCGACCGGCTTCGGCTTCGAAGCAGGCCTCGGCGGAGAGCTCTGGGGCCCGCTCGGCTACCAGGTGCGCGCGAAGTACAACTCGTTTCACGACCAGTATTTCGGCGGTGGCCGCAAGTGGACCATCTGCAACGAGACGCAGTGCGGCGGCGTGGCTGAAGAGAGCTACACGTCGATTCTGTGGGGCGTGACGGGCAGCTTCTAACGGTGTTGACAGGGCCTACCCCCACCTCTACGGTCCGCCGCCGTTTGACAGGCCGCCTCGAAGGGACGTTTCGGTTCATGACATCACGCGTTTTTGGCATCGCAGCGGCTGGGCTCCTGGCGCTCGGGTTGACGGCCTGCCCCACGCGGCCCACCGGCGGTGATGGCGGCCAAGAAATCGACTTCGATGCGGGCAACCCCGAGCCGATCAAGGCGTGCTCCGGCGGCTGCGCCGACAACCAGGTCTGCGACACCGCCAGGCGAACCTGCGTCTCGGGCTGCACCGGCGGCTGCGACGGCGGCACCTGCCTCAAGACCGGCACCGGCTTTCAGTGCGCCGCGATACCCGCCACCACCTGCGGCGGCACCAGCTGCAGCCCCGGGCAGATCGCGTGCCTGGGCGGCCAATGCAGCTGCCTCGTCAGCGCGTCGGGCACCTCAGACAGCTGCTCTCCCTACGGCCAGTGGTGCAACGGCGGCGTGTGCACGAACCCCAAGTCGCTCGAGGAGTGCCGAGTCGGGGGCCCGCCGTGCCCCAGCGGCAACACCTGCCAAGACATCTTCAACAACGGCCACCCGCTGTGCACCAAGACCTGTAGCGGCAGCCCTCAGTGCAGCGTCGGAGAAATCTGTTTCTCGGTCGGTTGCCTGCCTTCAGCCCTCACCAGCGGCCAGGAGTGCGCCCAGCTCGCCCTGTTACCCGACGGCGGGCTCGAGACCACCAGCGACGGCGGCGTGCGGCGGTTGACGGTGCCGGTCAGCAATACCTGCCTGCTCAAAGACGACAACGGGCAGATCAGCAACGATACCGGCAAAGGGGCGGGCAACTGCACCTATGCATTCTTGAAGTTCTTCGATGACGGGTTCAGCGCGGTGAGCGTGTGCCGTGCGCCGGGTACGGTCGCCGAAGGCGGCGCCTGCCGAACCGACGCGAGCCGTAACGCCAAGGCCACCCAGTGCGGCACCGGGCTTCAGTGCATCACCACCAAGGGCGGCGACGAGGGCGTGTGTCTGCGCATGTGCAACGCGAACCCGCCCAAGTTCGGCATCGAGCCCACACCCGCGTGCAACACGGGCGAGACCTGCGTGAATCAATACCGCTACACCGACCCCCGCGACAACGCGGTGGTGGGCGTGTGCATGCAGAGCTGCAACGTGTTCGACCCGGCCAAGTACACCTGCGCCAAGGTCGGCACCACCAACACGAGCTGCGTGCCGACGTCGGGCAATGGCGTCATTTCTCCGACCACCGATGGCTCGGGGTTGTGTGTGCCGCAGAACGTGACCGTCGCGGCGCTGGGCGCGAGCTGCAACGAGGTCGACCCCTTTCGCGGCGCCGCATGCGGCTCGGGCCAGCTGTGCACCTCGCGAACCCTCGAAGAGCACGCCTCGTGCATCGCAGTGTGTGACACCAGCTGCAGCCCGAATGATGGTGGCACCGGCCCGTCGCGCTGCCTCACCGAGCCCAACGGCCGCTGCGCCGCAGGCACCACCTGCAAGCACATCACCTCGACCAGCGGCACCGTGCTCGGCTTCTGCGAGTAGTTACAGCCCTCTCCACTTTCGGGCGCGCACGCTCTGCAGCGCATCGGCGAGCTGCTTGTTGTTCGGGGCCAGCTTGCAGGCTTCTCGAAAAGCGGCCTCCGCGGTTTCGAACTGGCCGAACTGCGCCGAGATCGCGCCCCGAAAACGCCACGGTTCTTCGCTCTTGGGGTCTGCCTGGCTGGCCGCTTCGAGGTCGTGAATCGCTTTGGGGCCCGCGGTCGCCGGGCTGAGCTGAAATTGGGCCCACGCCAGGTACGCGAGTGACCTCGCCTTGGGCTCGATGTCGCAGGCGTATTGAAAATGCTCGGCCGCTCCGCGGTAATTGCCGGCGGTGAGCCGTTTGACGCCTTCTTGAAATTGCGTGTCGGCGTCGAGCAGGTGCGTCTTGATTCGAAATTGGGCTTCGGCGGCCGCGGGTTTGGGGCGCTGCTGAACCGGTGTCTCGCGGCGCTTGCGGTGCGCTTCGAATGAATCGAACTCGATGAGGGCGCCGTAGGCCTTGGCGTACGCCACCAGCAGTGACTCGGCCTTCTTGGCGGAGTCGCTCGACTTGAACCGCACCGGCGAGAGGGCGTTCGCCTTGGCCAGAAACGCCTTCTGAAAGGCGAGCCCATCGAACGCGACTGGCACGCCGAGCACGTCGAACGGGTCTTTGCCACGAATGGTGAGGTACTCGGTCGCCAGCACGTTCATCACGGCGACATCGTCGTCGAGAAACGGCACGCCGAGAACCGCTGGCAGCTCGACCTCTTCAGTCACCTGCGCGGGCGGCGGTGGCGGCGGTGCCTCGACGCTCACCTCTTCGGCGAGCCCGATCATCTCGAGCACGGCCCAGGCGTAGAGCCGGCGGCGAATCTCCTCGGGCGAGAAACCTGGGCTTGCCAGCAACGAGGCGAGCGTGGGCTTCGACCTGATCAGGTGCCACAACCGCAGCTCTTTCGCCGAGAGCTTCAGCGCTTCTGACGCGTTGGGGCCCTTCGGGTTAAGCGCGAGCTGCTGCGTCGGAGCAAGCGCGAAGTGCCGCGCAAGCAACGCCTCTGGCCACTGACTGCACCCGGTGAAGATAAGTCGCGTCGTGTTGAGCCGAATCGGCGTCTCGACCTCGAACGCTTCGGCCAGCTTCCACTTCGCGTCAGACCACCTGAAAATATCGAGCGCCCGCTGAGCGAGGTTGGCCTGCAGATGTTTGAAGAGCTCGAAGGCCGAGAGCACCTTGCGCTCGATCAGCAGCGTGCCGAGCGAGGTGCCAGCCGCGACGCTCTCCGAGAGCACCTGATGGTGTTGCGCTTCGGTCAGCTTGCCCTTGCCAACGAGCCACGCCCCGAGCGTCTCATGCAGCAAGTTCGACTCGCAGCCAACGAGCGCTCCGTCTTCGAACACCAGCTGCTTCTCGAGGTTTCGCAGACGCACCTCGAGGGTACAGGTTCGCCCGGTCGAGACGATGGCATGAAGCAACAGCGGAAATGGTGTTTCATCAAGCGAGCCTTCTTTGCGCCGCAGAAGCTCATGCCGGGGTTGAAACACCGAACTGACTATACGCCCCAACGCGAGCAGCCAATGATGAGAAAGCTCTCATCGGGCCCTCAAGCAGTGGCATTCGACATCGCACATGGTGCGACTCAAGTGTGGCCCTTCACGTGTCTTCTGCTGGCGACGACTCCCCTCTCGTTTGACGCTGCCCTCGTGCGCGCCGACGAGACCCCGGCACTGCGCGCTGCCCAGGCCGCGACCGACGAGCGAAGGGCGATGTTGCCCACCCTGCGCAGCCTCTCGACCAACCCGCAGCTGATGCTCCAGCCCGGCTTTCGAACGCTGCCCGACCAGCCGGCCGGCCCCGAGGGCTTCGTGGTGCTTTCACAGAACATCAACCTGGGAGGCCTGGGCGCCGCGCGCAAGCGGGTGGCCGCGGGAGAAGTCGACGCCAGCACCGCCCAAAGCGCAGAGGCTCGCCACTCGCTTCGCACTGAAGTGGCCCGTGCGTGGCTCGACGCCTGGGTGGCGCGGGCCGCCGTTCGCACCACCAAAGAAGAACGTTCGAGCTCCGCCGAGCTGGTTGCCCGCCTGCAGCGCGCGGCCGCCAACGGCTCGGTCACCCGAGTCGAAGTGGCCTCGGCCCGAACGTTCGACGCCGAAGTGCACGCGCAGGTGCTCGAGTGGGAGGGCCGAGAAGTCGACGCAAACGCCCGCCTCGCCACGCTGCTCTCGCTCGAGGAGATGCCGCAGGTGACCGAGGCGCTGCCGATGCTCGCGCCGCCGCCGCCGCCCTCGAGCCCCGACCTCTCTGGGCTGCCGCAGCTGCGGCGCCTGGGGCTCGAAGCAGAGCTCGAGACGCGCCGGGCCGATGAAGCCGCGGCGCAATGGGCGTCGCAGCTTCAGCTCTCGCTGCAGTTCGGTCACGAGTGGCAAGGGCAGTGGGTTGGCTACGCGGGCGTGGGCTTCACCCTGCCGGTCTTCGAGACCGGTCAACGCGAGCGCGCCGGCCACCGCGCGACCCGGCTGCACCTGCTGGGCTCACTGAGCGAGGGCCTCCGCGCGGCCAACATCGAGTGGCAGCGCCTGCAGCACGAGCTCGAGCACACCGAGCATGCGCTCGAGGTCATCAAGGGCGACCAATTGCCGGCGGCCACCGAAGCGGCCGACCTGGAGCAGCGCCGCTATGAGCGCGGCGAAGCCACCTTGTTTGAGGTGACGATGCTCAAACGCCAGGCCCTCGTCGCCCGTATCGCTGCCCTCATCGCTGAAACCAACGTGCTCGAAGCCCGCCACCGCGCGGCCGAGCTGAGCCGGGTGCTCGGAGAGCCTCGATGAAGTCACTTCTCGTGCTGTGCCTTTTGGTGTTCGCGGGCTGTCAGGCCTCGACGCCGACGCTCGAAGCGGTGCCCCCGGCGGCGTGGAGCCGGGTTCGGGCGGGGCCGGCTGACCGACCTGTCGAAGGCCCGGCACGGGTGTTGGCGAGCCCGACGGCCGCGAGCGTGGTGACCCCCCCGTTTCGCGCCACCGTGACGCGGGTTCGCGTTCGCGAGGGCGACTCGGTCGACGCGGGTGCGCCCCTGGTCGAGGTGGTGATGCCTGAGCTGCTCGACGCCGCGGGCCGCAGTGAGGGGGCGCGGGTGCGGCTGACCGCGTGGAGCGACCGCCTCGAGCAGCTGACCGCCATGCGCGCAGAGGGGCTCGTCAAGGGGCTCGAGGTGTCAGAAGCCGCGGCGCGCGTCGCTGAGGCGCGGGCCGATCTGCAGGCCGCTCGGGCCGTGTTGCTGTCGGCGGGGCTCAGAGAGGCCGACGTCGGCGCGCTGCTCTTGGGCAACGGCGCGATCTCGCTCCGGGCTCCACAGGCCGGGGTGGTCACCCGCCTCACCGCGACCCTGGGAGAGACTCGCGACTCGACGGCCGGCCCCCTGGTCTCCCTGGCTGGCCCCGGGCCCGTTCGCGTCGAAGCCCGGTTGACGACCCCGGCGGCCTCGGGGAGCTGGGTCTTCATCGACAGCTCGGGTCAGCGGCACGCCGTGGCCCTCGTGGCTCGCGCGCCGGGGGCAGACGCCCGTGACGGCACATTTCTGGCGTGGTTCGAGCCCGCCGGTGACGCGCTGTTGGCGGGTACGCTGGGCCGCGTCGAGCTCGAGACAGGCGCCGGTTCAACGCGTTTTCTGGTGCCCGCCACGGCCATCCGCCGCGACTCCAAGGGGAGCAGCGTGCTCACCCGTCGCGCCGAGGTGCCGGTCTCGGTCGGCCGCTGCGAAGGCGAAGACTGCCTGGTCACTGGAGCCCTGACCACTGATGATGAGCTCTCCCCGAGGCCGAACCCATGATTCGGCGCCTGGTCGAGCTCTCCGTCGATAACGCCCGAGCGGTGGTGGCCACCACCCTGCTGCTCGCCCTCGCAGCGGGCGGGCTGGCTAGCCGCCTCGAGCTCGACGCGCTGCCCGACCTCACCAACAATCAAGTGTTGGTGCTCGCCAACGCCCCCGGCCTCACCCCAGAGGAAGTCGAGCGGCTGGTGATTCGGCCCATTGAGGTGGCGACCGCTGGCGCGCCAGGGCTTGAAGAGCAGCGCAGCATCGCCCGCTATGGCCTGGGTGCCGTGACGCTTGTCTTTCGAGATGACGTACCCGTGTATCTCGCGCGCCAGCTGGTGACCGAGCGGCTCGCCTCGCTCTCGTTGCCACCCTCGGTTCGCAACGTTGAGCTGGGGCCGGTGACCGGCGGGTTGGGCGAGGTGTTTCAGTTCACGCTCCGCTCAGACGCGCGGTCGCTCGCCGAGCTGCAAGAGCTCGTGCAGCTGCAGGTCGCTCCGATGCTCAAGGCCATCGCCGGGGTGGTCGAGGTGAATTCATGGGGCGGGGCGCAGCGAAGCTTCGAGGTGCTGGCCGACGCGACGCGGTTATCGCAGCGCGGGCTCTCGTTGCGTGAGCTGGGCGCCGCCATCGAAGCGTCGACGGGCACCGCGGCCGGGGCGTCGTTGCCCAATGGGGCCGGGCAGGTGCTGCTGCGCGGGCAGGCGCTGCCGGTCGATGCGCAAGCGCTCGGGGCCGCGATCGTCGCCCGCGAGGCCAGCAGCACCGGCGCCCCGAGGGTCACCCGCGTCGCTGACGTGGCCCGGCTGCAAGAGGGTGAGCTTTTGCGCATCGGCGCAGCGACCCGAGATGGGCAGGGCGAAGTCGTCTACGTGATGGCCCAGATGCTGCGCGGCGCCAATGCGCTCGAGGTCGTCTCGTTGCTCGAGGGCGGCATGGCCCGGGTTCGCGCCGCGCTGCCCCAAGACGTGAAGATCGACGTCGTCTACGACCGCAGCGTGCTCGTCAAAGGCACCCTGCGCACCGTGGCCAAGAACCTGGTGGAGGGCGGCATTCTGGTGATGGCGGTGCTGCTGCTGATGTTGGGCAGCCTGCGCGCCGGCCTGCTGGTGGCCTCGGCGATACCGCTGTCGATGCTGTTCGCGACGGCGGTGATGACCGCCGCCGGTATCCCCGGCAACTTGATGTCGCTGGGCGCGGTCGACTTTGGCCTCCTCGTCGATGGCGCGGTGGTGATGGTCGAGGGGCTCTTCGCGGCCCTCGCGCTGCTCCCGCGGGCAGAGCTCGAGGGCCTGAGTCGCGAGCGCTTGCGCGCGCACGTGCGCGACACGGTGAGCCGGGTCGGGCGCCCGGTGTTCTTTTCGGTGCTGATCATTCTGCTCGTGTACGTGCCGGTGCTCGCGCTGACCGGCGCCGATGGCAAGCTCTTCAGGCCGATGGCGCTCACCGTGGTCTTCGCCCTCGCCGCCTCGCTGCTGCTCTCGCTCACCTTCGTGCCCGCCGCGGCGGCGCTGTTTCTGAGGGCCAAAGACGTGCCCCGCCGCGAGCCCTGGCTGGTTCGGGTGCGCGAGCACGTC
>JANLPS010000354.1:0-11828 GCA_031367385.1 Archangium sp.
TGCCGGTTGCTCTGAGGGGAAGTTTTCTGCCCGCCGACCGCGCCGCTCAACCCACGCTCAGAGAACGTTTCTGGCGCTGCGAGCGTGTGTCATCGCGGTCAGCCACCGCCGGTCGATCACGAACCTGCGCGGTCAACGACAGCGGCGTTGCCGCCAGAAGACGATGCGCCAAAGGCATGCCCGAAGTGCAAGCGCCTGGTGCCGGTCAAGGCCAAGAATCGCCCGCGCCATATTCTGACCACGGCGGGCGAGCTGCGGCTGACGCGCAACTACCACCACTGCAGCGACTGCGGCGCGGGGTTCTACCCGCGAGATGCCGAGTTGAAATTGCCTGAAGGTGGCGAGGTGTCTGACGCGATGGAACGTCGCCTTCTCGACTTCGGCATCAACGACACCTTCGAGTCAGTCGCTGAACGGTGGAGCATCCACTACCCGTCGATGTCCATTTCATCGAATCTGGTGCGACGCGTGATGGACCGGGTCGGCGTGCGCTGTGAGGCCGCACACAGCGAGGAGGTGCTCCAGCGGGCCTGTTTCGCGCCAACAGAAGAGCCGGCATCGATGCTCGTGGTGGCGACCGACGGCAGCATGCTGTTGACGCGTGAGGCCAGCTGGAAAGAAGCGAAGGTCGGTGTCATCGCCCGAGCAGATGAGCTTTCAAAAGCCCGCAGAAAACGGGGTGTTGATGGCGCTCGCTACGTCGCCGTCCTCGGCGGGCAGCAAGAATTCAAAGATGCCATGGCTGCTGCGCTCTTGGTCGAGCGCGCTGATGAAGTGTCTCAAGTCGTCTGGCTCGGCGACGGCGCTCGGGAGAACTGGACGCTGGCTTCAGAGCTGTGCCCCTTCGCGACTCAAGTCCTCGATGTCCCTCACGCAGTGCACTGGGCCATGGCTGCGGGCAAAGCACTGCTTGGCGAAGGCGACCTCGCTCTGCCTCTGTGGGAAGCGCGCATTCACCAACTGCTCGACGCTGACTCACCCGACGCCGCCATCAAAGAATTGCTCGAATGCCTCGAGTGGGCAACCACCGCCGAGCACCTCGCTGCGCTCGACGATGTCATCGGGTACTACCGCAGCAACCAGAAGCGCATGCGGTATAAAACTTTCCGCGCCATCGGCTTGCCCGTTGGCTCGGGCATCGTCGAGAGCGCTCACCGCCACGTGCTGCAGGTCAGAATGAAGCGCGCAGGTCAGCGCTGGGGCATCGAGCGCGCTCGTCGCATGGTGCGTCTGCGCGCCGTGTATCGCACCGCGGGTGCCCACCACTTTCACCGCGCCATTCGCGACGGTCTCATCCCCCCGCCAGCCCGCAAGGCTCACCACGCTCTGCCCACTGGCCAGCGCCAAGCCCAGCAGACCTACACGCTGAGCCGAATCAGCCCTCAACCGTCGATTTCACTCCTCAAAGTGATCGTGCACCCCTAAACCTCCCTCTGTGCGTCGACTCCTGATCGTCTTGGTCGTGCTGGTTCTGGTCGCGGCAGCGGGTGCCGTCGGAGCGTGGGCCTGGGTCGAAAACGCAGGCACGGGCCCGCTCATCAAAGAAGACCTGGTCTTCGAGGTGCCGAAAGGGGCAAGCGGCCCGAAGCTGCCCAAGCTGTTGCACGAGGCCCACCTGCTCGACGACGTGATGCCCGCGCAGATTTACTTGAAGCTCCACCCGGCGTTTCCCAAGTTCGGCAAGCACCAGCTGACCAAGGGCATGAGCCTGACGCAGGTGACCGAGGCCCTCGCGGGTACTCCGATACCCGACGACGTCGCGGTGACCGTCATCGAGGGCTGGCGCCTGGTCGACACCGACACCGACCTCGCGTCGTGGACGCCGCCGTTGGCCCCGAAAGGCGCGTACATCGCGGCCGCGAGTGACCCGAAGCGCTTCAAAATACCGTTCACCTTCACCGCGCCCGACCTCGAGGGGTACCTCTTTCCCGAGACGTACATGGTGCCGGCCACGGGCTTCGAGCCAGAGCGCCTGATTCAGCGCCAGCTCGACTCGTTCAACGCGAAGTTCGCAGCGCCCTACGCCGACGAAATCAGCAAGAGCGGTCACACGTTGCACGAGCTGGTCATCGTGGCGTCGATGCTCGAGCGTGAAGAGCCCAACCCTCAGAACCGGCCGACCATCGCAGGCATCATCTACAAGCGCCTGACCCGCAAATTTCCCCTCGGCATCGACGCGACCAGCCGCTACCCGCTCGTTGATTGGAATGATCGGGGGAAGTTCTTGGCCCGGCTGCGCGACCCGAACGACCCGTACAACACGCGCTCGCGGCTGGGGCTCCCGTTCGGGCCGATCGGCTCACCGACGCTCGCCTCGTTGCTCGCCGCGCTGCGCCCGACCGCCAGCGAATGGCTCTACTACCTGCACGACAAGAACCACGACGTGCACTTCGCGAAGAACGCCGAAGAGCACGAGGCGAATCGCAAGCAGTTCGATATTTACTGAGGCGCACCCGACTACGGCTGCAGCTTGAGCACCCGGGTCCCCTCATCGATTGCGACGGCCCACCAAGCCCGAACTGAGCTCGGTTGAACGCCGCATTCTCGAGCGACGACCTCAGAAGACGCACCGGCCAGGAGGCGATGCACTGCTCGAACTCTCGTCTCGGCCTCGACGGGAAATCGAGGCTGCCCCCCGCCCTCGAGCATTCGTTGGGCGGTTCGACTCAATGCGAATCGCAAGACTGCTCCGCCGATCGCGACTGGCACCGCCAGGACCAAGCCGCCAAGAAACGGAAAGACGCACAGCCCGCAGAGCCCCCCATCACAGCCAACCTGTTGACTGAAACAGAGAATGGAAAACGCGCCTCCGGTCATGAGGAGGCCGATCGCGATGATCGCAGTCAAGGGGACGACCCACGTGCCGATTCGAGCGGGCGGTTCAGGCAGCGCCCGCTGATCATCGAACTCGCGGGTCTTCAGCGCATGCTCGACTCCGCCGAAAAAATGCGCTCGCCAAGCAGCGATCTCGTCGGCCGAGCCATGCGCCTGCGCGGCATTCACGTGACCGCGCAGCGCGAGGATGACGGCCTTCACCCTCGCATCGCTGGGAATGTCGAGCGTCGTATCCATCGATCGTTCTTCGTTATCGCACGGCGCGACATCGGTCGCAGCGGAGCGATACACGCTCGCGGCCGGAGATGCTCTCAGCGCCGGAGCTCGACAGAAATCGACTCAAACAGACACTGGGTCTCGAAATCGACTTCACATCGATTCAAAGAGATGACGGTATCTCTTCAAATCGACTTCTGTCGTGCAGCAACGAGCACTTAGCGGTGGCGCCTCAAAAACCAGCCTGACCCCTTTTACGGCGGCGCAGGGCCAACGCGGCCAGACCGAGCCCCAGCATGGGCCCCAGCTCACCCGAGCTGCAACCACACGTTTTTGCTGGAGCCGCCGACGTCGTACTGCCCGCCCCAACCGAAGGAATCGTCTTGGTATCGACCCCGCCGTCATCACGGTCAGTCGTGCCGCCATCGCTCGCGACCACGCACGTGGCAGGCGCATCGAAGGTCACCGACACGTTCTGCGCCGCGCCGCCGCCGCCGGTCGACGCCAAGGTCACGTAGACCTCGCTGGCCGCACCGCACGGCACCGAGACGGTGATGTTCGCCAACCCTCCCGAGCTGAGCTGCACGCTCTGGGTCGCGTCATTGGTCAGGCCCGCACCACTTCGCGTGAAGGTGATCGGCGCGTTCTCTTTCACCAACGCAAGCACCGGCGGAGTCGCCCCCGGAATCGGGCTCCCGCTGCCCAGCTTCGCGCTCACATGCACCTTGGTCGCGCCCTTTGGCGTACGAAGCTTGAACTGAATCGGCCCGGGGATGACCGCCTGTGGCAGGTCAGGCGCCGCAGCGATTTGGTACACCGCCCGCGGGCTGCTCGCCCCGGTCACGTCGAGCACCTTCGAGCACCCGATGACACCTTTGGCCGTGAAGATGGCCGTCATCTGCGCCTCGGCCGTCGCCACCGTGGGAAACGCCTGCTTGACCCGCGCGGTCATCGCCGCCGCCACCGACGCGAAGTCAGCCGACGGAGCGATCGACACCAGCATCGCGTAGAACGCCGCGTCGTACGTGTTGCCGTTGTCACTGCCGCGAAACGCCGCCCGCCCCGCCCACAGCGCCGCAGCCACGTGTTGACTGTCTTGGTGCACCTCACCCCAGAGCACCGCGGGGCACGACAGGTCATTGTTCAAGGTGCGCAAGTAGCCGTCTTGGCGCACTCCGGCGACGGCGGTACCTGCCAGTGCACGAGGCCCGAAATACGGGCCAATCTCAGCCACGTCATTGAACGCCCCAGCGATGTAGTCAGCGAAGCCTTCGTGCAGCGCGCCGCCCTCGTTGTTGGCCGAGCGAGAATCGATCGCGATCTTGTCGAAGGTGATCGCCGCGGTCGCGTACACCACGCCATGGCCGAACTCGTGCTGAATGACGGTCGCGTCGTACGCCGCGTCGGCCGAGTTGCCCTGAAAAATCAGCAGCGTGTCGACGCCCGTATCAAAGCCCGGTATCGGCAGCTGCGAGAAGTTCTCCCTCGGGAAAAACGCCGCGTTGTCGATGCGCAGCAAGGTATCGGAGTGCGTGATGCACGGCGGGTTCGCCACGCAGCCAAAGCCGCCCTGAATGTTCGTCTGCAGCTCGTTGAAGTTGGGGAACATCACGTTCGCCCAGATCGCCGGCTTGCGTGAGGGCATGCGACGCTCATCGCGCATCGCAAAGACCCGAACCGCCGGTTGCTGCCCGGCGAAGATGGTCTGCCCGGCCGCCGAGAGCCCGCGCACCCAGTCGTAGACTCGGTTCACGTGATAAAACGACTGCACCTCGGCGAACTCATCTGAATTGGCCGGGTCGTCGAGCACCACGGTGGTTTTGTTCTTGGGCGGGTCGACCGGCGTGTACTCGTAGTTCGCGCCGGCGTCGTTGGTCAGCGGAGAAGCCCGGCGAACTCGGTCGCAGACCGCCATGCTGAACTGCAGGTCGAGGGGCACTCCGATGTTGACGGTCGTGCGGCCGCTCACCCGCTTGGTACCGGCGTCGGCTTGGCAGCCTTCACGCGGGCAGCAATTGAACTGCGTCATCTGAAAGCCGCAGAGCTCCTGACGCGAGTTGGGCGTGGTCTCCCAGCCGCCGTCGGCGAGAAAGCCGTCGCACGTGTCGGCGACCATCGAGCCGCCATCGAGGTGGCGCAGCTGAACCTTGGTCGTGGGAGTGGCCCCGACTCCGGCGTCGAGCCCGCCAGGCGAAATCGGGTACATGTTCGCGTCGAGGGCGTGGTGCACACGGTTCTGAACGAAGAGCCGCTCACCCGTCACCGCGTCGACCGCGACGTACCAGTTCTTGGTGAAGTCGAGCGAGGCGACGTGCGCCAGGTACCCGGCATGAAGCTCGGCGCCGACCTCGAAGTACATCTTCTGCAACCCACCGTACGGCACGCCATTGGGCTGCAGCATCGGCAACACCACGCCAGCGGCGGCCTTTTGCAGCGCCTGGGTCTCATCGAGCGACCACGTGTCTCGAATGAACTCGAAGCCCGACAGGCTCGACGAGGTCTGAACCACGCGCGCCTCGGTGTCGAGGGTCACGACGAGCCTCGAGCCGTAGACTTCGACTCCGCCGACCTCTTGCAGCAGGTGAAAGCTGCCGCCGAAGCGGGTGGCAAAGGCGTGGCTGAAGCGCAGCGTCGACACCGCGGGGAGCTTGAAGGTGGCCCGCTGGCTCAGTGACCAGGCCTGCACCGCGGCCGACAGCTCGCCAGTCAGCGGCTGCGAGAGCTGACCCAGCTGCAACGCGGGTGAGCCATTGGCGGCATCGAGACGCTCGATCACCACGGGCTCGAAGGCACCCGAGGTCAGCAGCAACACAAGAGACAACACCATGTAAGACCTCGTTGGCCCGGCACCGGCGTGGGGGCCACAATTGCGGTTCCGGCACGCTTCCTAGCCTGGGCGCACCTTGAAGCGAAACGCTTCTCTGGGTATTGCTGCCCGTATGAAGAAGCTTCGCTGCGCGCTGCTGGGAGCGACGGGGTTGGCCGGCCAGCAGTTCGTCTGCGCCCTGAACAATCACCCATGGTTCGAGCTCACGGGGCTTGCTGCCTCTCCTCGCAGTGCGGGCAAGTCGTACCGCGACGCCCTCAAGGCCCCGAACGGCATGCTGGGCTGGTTCCTAAGCGAGCAAATACCCTCGAACATCGCGCAGATGCAGGTCATCGCCGGCAGCGAGCTCAAAGGCAGCGATTACGACCTGGTCTTCAGCGCGGTCGAATCAGACGTGGCCATCGAGCTCGAGCCCAAGCTCGCCAAAGACGTGCCGGTGGTCTCGGCGGCCAGCGCCTTTCGCTACGAGAACGATGTGCCGTTGCTGATACCGCCCATCAACGCCGATCATGTCTCGCTGCTCGAACTGCAGCGCCAAAAGCGCGGGTGGAGGGGGTTCATCACGCCCATACCCAACTGCACGACGACGGGGTTGGTGGTGGCCTTGGCCCCGCTCGAAGCGGCGTTCGGCGTGAAGGCGGTGGTGATGACCTCACTGCAGGCCGTCTCAGGTGCCGGCCGCAGCCCCGGCGTCATCGGGTTAGACATCATCGACAACGTCATTCCGCACATCAGCAAAGAGGAGGGCAAGGTCGAGGTCGAGACCAAGAAGATTCTCGGGGCGGCCGGGGCGGGGCACTCGCTGAAAGTCTCTGCCACCTGCACCCGGGTCGCGGTCATCGAGGGGCACACCGAGACCGCGGTGGTCTCGCTGGGCAAGAAGGCCTCGCCCGCCGAGGTGGCCGCTGCGATGCGCGAGTGGAGAGGCCACGCCTGGTCTCAGGGCCTGCCCTCGTCGCCCCCCAATTGGATAGAGGTGCTCGACGACCCGTTTCGCCCGCAGCCGCGGCTCGACCGCGACACCCACGACGGCATGGCGACCTCGGTGGGGCGAATTCGCGAAGACTCGGTGCTCGAGAACGGCGTGAAGTTCGTGCTGGTGTCGCACAACACCAAAATGGGAGCGGCCAAGGGCGCCGTGCTGGTAGCCGAGTTGCTCAAGGTGCGTCGTTTTCTTTAGTGATTGCCCGCAGGTCTGACGCTAAGAGAGCGCAGCGCAGTACTTCATCTGTTTCGAGGATTTCATGGCCTACGTCGTCGCTGACCCCTGCATCAAGTGCAAGTACACCGACTGTGTCGAAGTGTGCCCGGTGAACTGCTTCTACGAGGGTGCCAACACGCTCGTCATTCACCCTGACGAGTGCATCGACTGTGGTGCCTGCGAGCCGGTGTGCCCGACCAAGGCCATCTTCCCCGAGAGCGATTTGCCGGCGAAGTGGGGCGAGTTCAAGACGCTCAACGCTGACTTGTCGACCAAGTGGCCAAACATCTCGGTCAAGAAGGCGCCGCTGCCCGACGCCGAGGCGTTCAAAGACAAAGACGGCAAGCGCCCCCTGATGGACATGAGCCCCGGCCACTCCTGAGTTAGGCCACTGCCAGTACGGCGATTCGCAGCCCTCGTGACTCCAGCTCCTCGCGAATGCGGGTGACCGCTTCGGGGCTCGGCGGGCCGTGGTGACCGACGAGGGTCAAGGCCACTTCATTGGGCCCGACCCGTTCGATTTCGACCTTGGCGGCGAGCGTGTTGTTGAGCGTCACCTCTGCCGCGGGGCGCTCCGACTTCACGAAGGCGCCGATCTGCGTGCTCAGGCGCAAAGCGTAGAGCGCTCGAAGGTTGTTCTCGGTGGCGGCCGCCCGGGCTCCAGCGGGCCCGGTGTGCTCGTGTGCGACGTTCGAGTTGGCGACCTCCTGGTTGAACCGCTCGAGCGTCGGGTGGTTGAACTCAGAGACGAGCTCGCGAAGCAGGTGGCGCGCGACCGGAGTTCGCAGCCGTTCGTCGGCCTCGGTGACTCCCTCGACCTCAATCGTCATCGCGTCGAACTCGGTGGCGTTCATGGGCGGCACGCTGAGCAGCCGCCGTGCCATTGTCTAACCGCTCGAGTTCACGCACACCGTCGAGGGTGCACCGTGACGCTTTAGTGCTTGAAGCCGCCCGGCTGCGAGGGGTTGAGGCCGGTCAGATCGTTGATGGCGGCGGGGCACTTCATGATGTCGGCGGGGTTGCCCAGCATCACGCCGTTGCTCCAGTCGCGGTCATCGAAGAGCAGCGCCTCGGTCACCTCGACCTCGGTCAGTGAGGTGTTCATCTCCCAGAACCGGCCTTTGACCAGCATGCGCTGACCCCGGGAGATCTTCTCGAGGTCGAGAAACTGCTTCGGCGCGAGCTTCGCGTAGACCCGAATCGGCGGAGGCGGCTCGTAGTTCTTGCTCTGCAGGTCGAGCACCTTTTTTCGCGGGTCAGGCGGCACGTACTCGAGCACCGCGACCATGTCGGTGAGCTGCGCGGGCTTGAGCTTCTTGCCCTTGGGCACGTTGAAGCCGGTGTCGACCAGGGTCACGCCGCCCCAGGCGATGTCGCGGTTCACGTAGTCGTCGTGAAAGCTCTGCGCCACGTCGGTGGTGACGGCGCTGTTGGCCATCGCCACCTCGAGGTAGTAGCGCTGCTTGAGCAGGGGTATTTGAAAGTACGCGCTGTCGACCAGCTGCAAGCCGTCGTTGAGCTGCCGCAACCGGGCGATGTCGATGATGCGCACCTTCGCGTTGATCGCCTTGGCGGTGTCGAGCCAGGCATCGGGCAGCCGCTTGTCGATCATCACCCGGCGCACCATCGCCACCAGGTACGACATCGCGGTGAAATACGGCGTGCTCAGCTGCTGCTGCACGGCATCGACCAGCACCGGGTCTAAGAAGAAGTTCTCGTCGCGCTTGTGCATCGTGGGCCCCAGCTCGGCCAGGGCGGTGAAGAGGCCTCCGAGCAGCTGAACGCAGGCCGGGTTGTCGATGCCCGAGCCGGGCTCGGAGGCGAGCAGCTTCGAGAGCTTGGTCTTGGCGAACTTGCGATCGAGGTTCTCTTCGCGAAAGACGACCGGCTTGCCACTGCCGAAGAGCTCTTCTTTCTGGGCCGAGGCCGAGAGAGAGGCCAGAAAAGCCATCGCGAGAATCAGACGTTGCATCGGGGCGGAGGGTAGCACCTGCCGCCGAACGCGAGGTTCCTTCGATTATTCAAAGGGGCCTTCGAGACAGCCCCACCGCGACCACCGCCAGAGGAAAAAGCTCCAGAAAACCGGCGATTGCGAAGAGTTGGTGGCCTCCGACGTGGGCGTACAGAGCCCCCGAGCCCGAGTACCCCACGAGGCCCCCCAGGCCGAAGGTGATGGCATTGAACAGGGCTTGGCCGGTCGAGCGCATCGACTCGGGCACGTGCCGGGCGACCTCGGCCACCGAGGCCACGTAGTAGGCGCCGAAGCTGAACCCGTGCAGCAGCGCCAGCGCGGTGAGCCACAGCACGTCGCTCGTCAACGCCATGCCCCACCAGCGCAGCGCGCTCAGCCCGAAGCTCAGCATCAACAGGTGCCTGGCACTCACCCGCTGCGACCAGTGCGGCCACAGCGTCATCACCACCACCTCCGAGCTCACGGCGACTCCGGCGGTCAGCCCGATGGCCCACGGAGCGAGGCCGAGCGCGGTGTAGTGGGTGCTGAGCGAGCCATGGTACGGCGTGCTCGCGACCCAATGGAGCGTGGTGGCGAGCAGCAACAGCACCAGCTCGCGGTTCGAAAGCAACCTCGCCGCCGCGGTGAAGCTCGGCCTGGGGCCTTCGGTCGCCACCCGCCTGGGGGCCCGTGCCAGCGTCAGCGCACACCAGGCCGCCGCCGCCGCGAGAAAGGCGATCGGCACCAACACGGTGAGCCTGTCGACTCGGGCAATCGAGTACCCGAAGGTCAGGGTCGCGATGACGAACCCGAACGAGCCCCATCGCCGAATGTGCCCGTAGTTGCCGCCGCCACGCGCCAGGTGCTGCAGTGAGAGTGAGTCGACGATCGCCGTCACCGACGAACCGAACACCGCGTACAGCGCCATCGAGAGCAGCGCGGTCGTGAACGTCGAGGCGCCGAGCAACACGGTGTAGCCAAGCAGGGCGCCGACGCAGAGAATCAGCAGCACCAGCCCCGGGCGCCCGGTGCGGTCGGCCAGCTGACCCCACAGCGGAGGCGCGAAGAGCGCGAACACCGGGCTGACCGAGAGCAGCACGCCGATTTGAGCGGCGGTGAGCCCCAGCGAGGCGAAGTACGCCGGCATGAAGGGCAGCGACACGCCGACCGTCAAGAAGAAGAGAAAATAGAAAATAGAGAGGCGAAACGAGGTCACCACGGCGCCCGCCGACTTAGCAGTCAGGTGCGCGGGACGATGCTGGTATGCGTGGCGCGTTTCCTTTAGGGTGCCCGCCGTCATGACCGAGGCTCCCGACACCGTCGTCAACGTCAGGCCCATCGCAAACGAGGGCGAGCTGTTTCAGGCGCTTGCCATTCGCGAAATCGTCTTCATCGAAGAGCAGAGCGTGCCTGAATCACTCGAGCGAGACGCTGAAGATGCCTCGGCATTTCATGTGCTTGCGCTCAGGGGCGGCCACGCGATTGGCACCGGCCGGCTGGTCGAGCTCTCGGCCGCCCCCGCAGGTGAGAGCGGCAAGTGGGGCCGGGTTGGCCGCATGGCGGTGCTGCAATCTGACCGCAAGTTTGGCGTGGGCTCGAAACTGCTGACGTCGCTCGAGGCCGAGGCGACCAAGCGGTCGATGAGCGGCATCATGCTGCACGCCCAGGTCGCCGCGATGGAGTTCTACCGGCGGCATGGCTACGAGCCCCACGGTGGCGTCTTCGATGAAGCTGGCATGCCGCACCTCGAAATGAAAAAGCGGCTGGGGTGAGCGCCGTGCTTTCTTGGGTCGGCATCGTTGCGATGGCCGCCATGTGGCTGATTCTGGCGATCGAGGTCGGAGCGGTGCTGTACCTGACCCGGTTTCGCTCGCGCTCGGCGCCTCCGACCTGGCCCAGCATCTCGATTCTCAAGCCCCTCGCCGGGCTCGATGACGAGCTCGAGCTGAACCTCGAGTCGCACATTGTGATCGACTACCCCGGGGAGTGGGAGATCTTGCTCGGTCTGCGCAGCGAGCAAGACGCGGCGTACCCGCTCGCCAAGGCCTTCGCCCAGAAGCACGCGCCGCTGGTGCGCCTGGTGATGCAGGAGGGTGAGCCCGGTCTCAACCCCAAGGTCAACCAGCTGATCACCCTGACCAAGCACGCGAAGTTCGAGACCATCTCGCTGACCGACTCGAACGTGCGGGTCGCTCCGACCTGGCTGCGCGAGCACGCGCTGTTCTTGAGCCGGCCCAACGTGGGGCTGACCTCGCACGGCTTCGTCGGTGTGGGTGAGAACACGCTGGGCAGTGCCTTCGACAACCTGACCCTGACCGCGTTTTTCCCCCAGCTGGTGACGGCTGACGTGCTGCTGCGGGTGACGCAGATCGTCTCGAAGTCGCTGGCGATCAAACGTGAAGCGCTCGAGGCGGTCGGCGGTTGGGAGGCCTTCAAAGACCTGCTGGCCGAAGATCAACGGCTGGGCGCGGCGTTGGCTGAGAAGGGGTACCGCTCGGCGGTATGCCCGACGCCGGTGCACAACGTTCAGAAGACCCAGAACTTCGGCTACTTCTGGAGCCGCCACACCCGCTGGGCGATGATTCGCTTCAAGGTCTTGCCCGTGGTGTGGCTCGAGCCGCTCATCAACCCGTTCTTCGTCACGATGCTGCTGTTGGCGACGAATGGCTCCCAGCGCTGGGCCTGGTGGATGGCGCTGGCGACGATGTTCTACTCGATGGCGTTCGCCCAGCTGACCGCGCTGCTCTCACGCGGCTACGGGTTCTCGCTCAAGTGGGTGCTGCTGGTGCCGGTGCGCG
>JANLPS010000369.1:0-7841 GCA_031367385.1 Archangium sp.
CGCCCGGCGGCGAGGTCGGCAGGGGTGACCGCGACCTGAACGTCGGGGGTCACTCCGGTGTCGGGTGCCCGCTTCGCGTCGCGCATGGCGCCCGAAGGGAAAGTGCCGATGAGCGGCACGTCGACCTCGAGCCCGGTTCTCGGGAGCCGCGCGAAGAAGAACGCACCGCCGTTGATGCCGCGTTGGCTGCCGCCCGTGGGAGTACCGACCAGCGTTGCCAAGGCGTTCTTCTGCACCGTCAACGCGAACTGAAAGGTCGCCGAGCTATTGGCGGCGTCGACCAGCACCACGACCTTGCCGAGGTATCTCGGAGCGACCGGCGCGATGAAATCACCGGAGGCGCCATCGTCTTCACGGGGCAGCTCGCGCCAACCCTCACCGATGGGGGTCGCGGCCTGGCCCAGGGTGAAGAAGCTCGGGTCCCAGGTATCGAGCATGGGGCGGAGCTCTTCAGGCACGGTCTCGAAACGCACCCGGCGTACGGTGGTTCGGCTGGTGATTCGCGCGTCGATGAGGTGCGCGATGATTTCGTCGCCGACATCGTTACCGCCCTCATTGCCGCGGAGGTCGATGATCAACGCGGGTACCTGCTTCGTCGCCAGATCGCGCATGGTGTCGTGGAGAAACCCCTTCCACCCCCAGGTGGGTTTGTAAGCGACCCAGCTCGGCATCTTCAGATACCCGACCTGCTTCGTGCCGCGGGTGCGCAGCTCGAGCGACCACAATGGCTCGGCAGGGTCGCGCTTGGTGCTGCTCGCACGAACCAGCTCGGCGCGCTCGGCGGCTGGCTGCAACGCGACGACGACCTTCTTCGTTGACGATGACCCGGGGGCTCGAATGGTGAGCTCGACCTGGGTCTGGTCTCTGACCACGGAGGGGTAGACGAGCGAGAACAAGATGTCGAACGTCTCGAGCTCGCTGTCACCCGAGTCTTCGAGGAGCGCGCGGCGCTTGTCCTGGTTCTCGCCGTCGGCGCGGGCCAGGGGCATCAGGGTGGCGAGCACCTCGTGGGCCTCGAGGTCGGCGATGCGCTCGACGACGGTGCCGGGTGTCAGCCCAGCGCCCGAGCCGAGGTCGCGGGTGACGACCATTTTCTCATCGAGCCACCGAAAGAAGAACGGCAACCGCGGTGCCTCGAACAGCGCCTGCCGCACCGCCTTCTTTTGATTGAAGAAATTCGGGTACGAGTGGCCGCATTTCAGGCCGGCGGTGAGGCGGGTCAGCTCGACGAAAGCTTCTGAGAGGCCGCGGTCGCGGGCGAATTCGGCTTTCGCGTGCGCGAAGAGCGCGTCGAGCTGAGCGGGCGAGTTCGAGCGAGTCAGCCCGGGGTGAAGCGCGCGGTACACTTTTTCGAGCGAATCAACATCGGCCAGCAGGTCGGCTGACGCGAGCGAAGGGCCCGTCGGCACCGCAGCCGGAACGTGGCGGCACGACATCATCAGCATTGCCAAGACGACTTTCGCAAGCTGCGGCTGTGCGCTCATAGGTGGCCAGGGGGCGTGTACGGCTCCTTCGCCGAAGTGTTTCATGCCGCCACGCATGCCGGTAGAGCACCGCGAAGAGCCACGCGTGACTGATGAAGACGAGCGAGTGGCTGCGCATGTACGTGCCAAGTGACAGCCAGGTGAACACGCCCGCAACGACCAGGGCGGAGGTCAGCATCGCCTCTTCGCGTTCTCGCCAGATGACAGCGTACGCGACGACGGCGCCGACGTAGTGGCTGAACCAGCTCGCAGGCGAGATGAAGAGCGCGCCCATCACGAACAGTGCGCCGACCATCGGGGCTGTGCGAGGCGTTGCCCGGGCCGCAGCCAGCGCCAATGCCACGAGCAGCAGCAGCCTGAGCGCCGTGGCGAGTCGATGGGCCTGGGCTTCGGTGAGCCACGCGAGGTCGGTCAGCCGGTGCAGGCCTCCGTAGTGCTCGATGCCATAGGGGGTCAGGCTGCGTTGGAGCGCCGCCTCCATCGACTGATTCGTATGGTACCAGTCGATGTTGGTGGTTTGCCCCTTCTCCCCTGAGATGAAGGGGGCCACGACGCGCGCAGACCAGCGTGATGTCATGCCTTCAGCACGCTCAGGCCCGAAGGCCAGTGCCGGCACGGCCCCGAAGCAGACGATCAGCCCCAGCGCGACGCCGAGCAGGGCCCGCCATTTTCGCTGCCCGACCAGCATCACCACCAAGAGCGCGGGCGTCAGCTTCCACGCGATGGCCACCGACAGAAACCCGCCCGCGCGGAGCTGTTTGCCGTGTGACAGCGCGTGCAACGCAGCTGCGACGAAGAACAGCGCGAAGAGATTCGATTGGCCCAGGTTCAGGTTGTCTGACACCAGCGGCGCGGCGCACAGAAACGGCACCAGCGGCGAGGCCAGCGTCTCGCGCGGCCCTTTCATACGCTCTAGAAACCACAGCATGCCCCAGAGCGCCCCCAATGAAATCAACGACCACACCAGGCTCGCGGCCCAGTTCGGCAACAGCGTCAGCGGCGCCATCACGACGTAGAAGAACGGAGCAAACGAGATGAAGGTGAAGTCGATGGTCGGGTCCGCTCCGGCAAAGACGACGGCGCGGGTCGGCTCCAAGTACCCGTGAACCAGGTCGCACGAATGCAGGTACTGCGCTCGATAGGCCGCGTAGGCCACGTTGCCAATCGCCAGGCACCACAGCGCGATGGTTCGTCGGTGCCGTCGGTCTGCTCGAGGTGTCATCTCGCCGCCGCGCTCAGCAGCCTGCGTGCCAACCCTGCTCGATGGGGAGCGAACCTGACTGGTGCATGCGTGAATCTGCGACCTCGATGTCAGAGCACGATCGCCATGACAGAGGTCTCCTTTGGGCTTGAACGCGACGCCAGGTGCCGCTACGGCGAGCTTTGGCCGGCGGGGGTTCACATGCGCGCTTTATCGATGGTCTTGCTGTTCGCGGTACTCACCGCCTGCGGTGCCCACCCAGTCGTCTGCGATGCGTCGACGTGCCAGGGCTGCTGCACCGCGACCGGCAGCTGCGAGCTCGCGACCAGCCCGCTCTGCGTGCCTGCGTCACATGTCGACGGCGGGGTCTGCACCACGGCAACGACGTGCAAAGACTCCCACGCCACTTGCGGCACGATACCCGATGGGTGCGGGGGGCAGCTGCAGTGCGGCAACTGCCTCGAGGGCCAGTCTTGCGGAGGCGGCGGCACCGCGAACGTCTGCGCCGTGGGCAGCTGCGTCGCCAAGACCTGCGAAGGCCTCGGCAAGAACTGCGGTGAGGTCTCTGACGGCTGCTCGGCGCTCTTGAGCTGCGGCACCTGCACCGGCGGCAAGACCTGCGGAGCCTTGGGCCACCCCAACGTCTGCGGCGACGGCGCCTGCGTGCCGAAGACCTGCGTCGGAGAGCACTTCACCTGCGGCCCCTTGATGGACGGCTGCGGCGGAACGCTGGCCTGCGGCAGCTGCGGCGACGTCGAGGCGTGTGGCGGCGGCACCTGCGCTCCGATTTGCCCGGCGAGTTGCCCGAGCGGGTACTCGTGCGACGCCACCGGGGCCTGCGCGGGCGGCGATCAGCTGCACCTGGTGTTCAACGTCGATGACCCCGCGACCGTGAAGGTGAGCGGCCTGGTGTCACTCAACGGGGGCCTGCCGGCGACTGAGTACTGCGGCGGGTCGACCAACCCCTACCCTCGCGCGACGCTCGTGTTCACCCATGCCACGAACGCGCACTACAACGCGTCGACGTCGGTCTCTGACTGCACCAAGTTGAGCGACCCCTACGCGTGGTCGGTTGACCTCCGCCCCGGCACCTACCGGGTGACCGTGCTGGGCAAGAATTACTCGACGCTGCCTGACTGGGCCAGCGAGGTCGCTCCGGCGCTGGTGGTGAGCGGCGCGGTCTCGAACCTGGTCTTCAACGTCGACGACCCGGCCACGGTGAAGGTCGGCGGCGTGGTCACCTTGAACGGCGGCCTGCCGGCGACTGATTACTGCGGCGGTTCGACCAACCCGTACCCTCGCGCGACGCTGGTCTTCACCCACGCGACGAACGCGCATTACAACGCGTCGACGACGGTCGCTGACTGCATCAAGGCCACCGACTCGTATGCCTGGTCGGTCGCGTTGCGCCCGGGCACCTACCGCGTCAGCGTGCAGGGCAAGAACTACTCAGCGCTCCCCGCTTGGGCGATCGAGAACGCGGCCCCTCTGGTCGTGACGGGGGCCGTTTCGAACCTGGTCTTCAACGTCGACGACCCCGCCACCGTGAAGGTCGGCGGCGTGGTGACGTTGAACGGCGGGCTCCCCGCGACCGACTATTGCGGAGGGTCAACCAACCCCTACCCTCGCGCCGTGCTCATTTTCACCCACGCCACCAACCCGCACTACAACGCCACCACCTCGGTCGCCGACTGCATCAAAGCCACCGACCCCTATGCCTGGTCGCTTGCGCTGCGCCCCGGCACCTACAAAGTAACGGTGATGGGCCGAAATTACTCGGCGCTCCCCGACTGGAGCATCGAGGTCGCGGCGGCCCTCACGGTGACCGCAGCCGTCTCGAACCTGGCCTTCAACATCGATGACCCGGCGACGGTGAAGGTCAGTGGCGCGGTGACGTTGAACGGAGGGTTGCCAGCCACCGACTATTGCGGCGGTTCCACCAACCCGTACCCTCGCGCCACGCTGGTCTTCACCCACGCGACCAACGCCCACTACAATGCGACGACGTCGGTCGCTGATTGCACCAAGTTGAGTGACCCGTACGCCTGGTCGGTCGACCTGCGCCCAGGCACGTACAAGGTTGCGGTGACGGGCAAGAACTACTCGGCGTTGCCCAACTGGAGCGTCGAGGTCGCGCCCGCCCTCGTCGTGACGAGCGCCGCGTCGAACCTGGTCTTCAACGTCGACGACCCGGCGACGGTGAAGGTCAGCGGGGTCGTCACCTTGAACGGCGCGCTGCCGGGCACCGAGTACTGCGGAGGCTCCACCAACCCGTACCCGCGGGCGACGCTCGTCTTCACGCATGCGACCAACGCCCACTACAACGCCTCGACCTCGGTCGCCGACTGCACCAAGGCGACTGACCCATATGCCTGGTCGGTCGACCTCCGCCCGGGCACCTACCGCGTGACGGTGCTCGGCAAGAACTACTCGGCGCTGCCTGACTGGGCGATCGAGGTGGCTCCAGCGATGGTGGTGAGCGGCGCGGTCTCGAATGCGCTCTTCAACATCGACGACCCGGTGGCGGTGAAGGTCAGCGGCCTGGTGACTTTGAACGGCGCCCTGCCTGACACCGACTCTTGCGGAGGGTCGACCAACCCCTACCCGCGCGCCACCCTCGTCTTCACCCACGCCACCAACGCGCACTACAACGCGTCGGCCATCGTGAAGGACTGCACGAAGACCACCGACCCCTACGCCTGGTCAGTCGACCTGCGGCCCGGGGTCTATGACGTCTCGGTGCTGGGCAAGAACTACTCGGCGCTCCCGAATTGGAGCGTCACCGTCGCGACCCGTCTGCGAATCAAATAGGCCGCTCAGCGCTTCTTCTTCGGAGGCGTTTTCTTCGCGTTCTTGAGGTCTTGCTCGCGCGCGGCCTCTTCGATGGCGGTGGTCACCGCCTTGAGCCCACGGGCGAAGGTCTGTTCACCGAAGTGATCGTCTTCTCCCAATGCGCGGGGCTTGGTGTCGGTCGATTGCTTGCCCGCGGGCGCCTTGGTCTTTGGCATGCGCCGGAGTATTGCTCGCCTGACCCGCGCTGGCGACTACTCGATGTCAGCCAGCATGCGGCGGGCGTGTTTGGTCGCGTTGGCCACCACGTCGGCGCCTCGCAGCGTCAGCACCTGCCGATTGCGCATCACCTCGCGCCCGTCGATGAACACGTCGCGCACGTCGGTCGATTGGCCTGAGTAGACCAGCGTCGAGATCACGTCGTCGGCATTGGGAGTCGACCGCGCGTCAGACAGGTCGACCACGCTCAGGTCGGCCTTCTTGCCCTCTTCGAGCGAGCCGACGTCGTTCTCGAGCCCCAGCGCCTTGGCCCCATTGAGCGTCGCCATCTCGAGCACCTGCATCGCCGACATCGAGGTCGGCCCGGTGCGCGGCTTGTGCAGCAGTGCCGCCAAGCGCATCTCGACCCAGGCATCGAGGTTGTTGTTGCAGGCGGCTCCATCGGCGCCCAGGGCGACGGTGACCTTCTGCTCGAGCAGCTCGGGCACCTTCGCTGTCCCCGAGGCGAGCTTCAGGTTCGCGCTGGGGCAGTGGCAGACACAGGTCTTGGTCTCGCGAATCAAGCGCTGCTCTTCGGCGGTCAACCACACGCAGTGCGCCAACGTGGTGTGGCCGCCCAGCAGGCCGACGTGGTTGAAGTAGGCGACGTTGTCGAAGCCGGTCTTCTCGCGCACCACGTCGCACTCGGTGGGGTTCTCGCTCGCATGCGTGTGAATTCGAACGCCTTTTTCGAGGGCCAGGGTGCCGACTTGCCGCAGCAACGCTTCGGTACACGAGAGCACGAACCTCGGCGCGAAGGCATAGCGCAGCCGGTCGTTCTCGGCCCCGTGCCAGGTCTTCATCAGCTCGAGTGACTGAGAGATCGAGGCCTCGGTCGATTCTCGCAGGCGCGACGGCACGCCCTGCCCCGCGTCCATCATGCATTTGCCGCCGACCAGCCGCAGCCCGCTGACCTTGGCCGACTCGAAGACCGAGCCGTAGTGATTCACGCTGCCCATGTCGAGCGCGGCGGTCGCTCCGGAGCGGATGAGCTCGTAGAAGGTCAAGTCGGCCGAGGCCCGCATCGACTCGGCGGTGTGGGCGGCCTCGAAGGGCCAGATGCGCTCACGGAGCCACTCGAGCAGCTCGAGCCCGTCGGCGTGGTTGCGGCAGAGCGTCTGGCAGGCGTGCAGGTGCCCGTGAATCAGGCCGGGCATGACGACCCGGCCACTGACGTCGATGACCCGGCGCACGCCGCGTTTGGTGCCACGGGAGACAGGCCCGACCTTGGCGATGCGGTTGCCTTGAATGACGATTTCGGCGTCGCGGAGCACCTGCCGCGCGCGATTCATCGTGACGACGGTGGCGTTGGTAATGACGAGATCCACGAGGCGACAGTGTTGCCTACCTTCTGGGCCGGGTACACTTTCAAAACCGTGCTCGCCGCTCTCGTTTTCGCTTTGGTCGACCTCCCCGGGCAACCTCCACCGTACGCCAAGCCGCAGAGCGCGACCGACGTGCGGTACATCGAGCTGCTCGAGAACAACACCCACATCATCTACCCGGTGCTGGCGGGCCTGGCGATCGTGGCCCTGGTGCTGGGCATTTTGCAGGCCTTTCGCAAAGACGACATGTCGATCGTCGACAAGGCCGAGGTCAAACGGGAGATCATTCGCGAGCTGCGAAAGCAGGTCACCGGCATGACCGTCGAGGGGCTCTCACGGGCGGTCGCCCTGCCCCGGCTCAAGGTCGACCGGCTGCTGCAAGAGATGAAAGACGAGAACATCGTCGACTCCCGCACCGACTCGCAGCGCAACACGACGTGGCGAATGAAGATGTAACGGTGGGTCGCTTGCCGGCTCAAGGCGAGGTCGCGATGAGCGCCCGGTGGAGATCCTCCTCGAGCTGATTGGTGAGTTGGTGTTTCAGGTGGTCATCGAGCTGTTGCTGATGCTCTTGAGCCGCACGCTGCGGGCCCTGGAGTACTTCGCGGTCATCCCCTTCGCGCTCGCGGGCGCGGTGCTAGGCGCAATGCCGGTCAGTTACGGGGCGGGCGTTTGACCCACTTTTTGTCGTACGCGCTCATTTTGATTTTGACGACACGAGGGTAGCTCCGCTCAGGTCGTCGTTGAGGCAGCAAGAGCATCCGTAGTTGCCGAGCGAGGTCT
>JANLPS010000386.1:0-6575 GCA_031367385.1 Archangium sp.
CTCTGGCCGTCTTTTTTTGTTGGGTGGTTCGTGGTTCGACAGGCTCAGCGCTCGAAGTACACGGCCTCGCCGCGCTCTTCGGCTACGTGAAAGCCGGCCGCCACGAAGGCCGCGACGCTCTGCTCGTTTCGCTGCGGGTTGCCGCTGTCTTTCCAGAAAATACCTCGGTTGAACCTCGGGTCTTGCGCGGCGGCCTGAAAACACCCGTCGTGTGGAAAATCGCAGGGGCACCAGGGCACGTTCTTGCCCAAGTAAAAGAACCCGCCTGAGCCCCACACGCCTTCGTTCATCACCACCAGGCCAGACCCGGTGCCGCGGCTCGCTTTGACGGTGAGCTGAAACTGCTCGGGTCGCTGCACGTCGAACGGGGTCTTCACGAAGAACAGTGACACCGTCGCCGCGACCAGCCCCGCCGCTGCCGCGCGTTGCCACATGGGAGTCGCCCCCAGCCCCACCATCCACTCCGCGCAGGCGGGCGCCGCCGCGACGGTCAGCAGCACCAACGCCGGGTAGATGAATCGAAGCTCCTTGTGCGGCGTCAGGCTGATCGCCAGCACGTACACCAGTGTCGGCACCAGCAGCAGCCACACGCGGGTCGCGGGGCGCGTCAACCACCTGGCGTACCCCGCGAGCGCCCAGGGCGCGGCGACCAGGCCGACGAAATACCACGGCACCTTGAGCGTCTCGGCGTGCCACGGAGCGGCTCCGAACTGCTGCGCCGCCTCGCCTGACACGACGTTGAAGTCGACGTACTTGCGAAGGCTGTGAAACCAATCGCCCCAGGTCTGAAGGTCGAGAAACCCGAGGGCCAGCGCGACGGCAGCCCCGGTCGCCGCGGTGAGTGCGAACGCCCGCCACTGCCGGGTCACCAACAACCACAGCATCGCCGGCACGATGACCGCGGCTGAGCCATAGCGGGTGATCTCCGCGAGGCCGAGCAGCAGGCCGCCCGTCACTGGCGCCCACTTCTCGCCCCGCGCGTCGAGCCGCTCGAGGCCCCAGACCAGCGCCGCGGCCGAGAACGACTCGCCCATGGTGCGCCCGCCGAACCAGATCAGCACCGGGTAGAGCCCGACGAGCCACACGGCCAACCGCGCGGCGCCGGGTGAGACGCGGCGCGCCGCCAACCTGAACACCGCCCCGAGCATGCCGACCTGCAGCGCGTACTGCGGCAGCTCGAGAAACGCGCGGCGAGCCTGAACATCATGAACGCCAACGGCCTCGAGCGCTCGGAGCATGTACGAGAACAGCCCCGGCACGAACCAGTTGCGCAGGCCGACCTGCCACTCCCAGGCGGTGATGCCGAAACCGAACGCGCGGCTGAGCGCGGGCTCGAGAAATTGAAACACTTCGTCGGGGTGAATGCGGCCGAGCCTGAACACCGCGTCGACCGCGGGGATCAACGCCACGAGGCAGATGTCGCGCCAGGGCGTCTTGGAGTCGGCCATGTCAGCTCGCACGTATCAGCGGTGATCGCCTTGAGGGAGCGCTTTGTCGGCCTTGCACTTGGTCAGCCGCAGCACCTTGACCTCGGTGAAGCGCACCACGCGCTTCTCACCGTCGGGCGTCGTCTCGAGCTTCGCGGTGAGACACCCGCAGCCGTACCCGTACGAGCCATTCGTCTTCTTCCAGAACGCGGAGCCCTGGTCGAAGTCGGGCAGCTCGCCGTCGGCCTGGTGGCCGCCCTGCACACCGATGGTCCACGTGCCGTTCTTGTCGGTGATTTCCCAGTTCGCGGGTGTCGGGTTGTCGACCCAGCCGCAGATTCGCTGGAGCCCGGCGGCCGGAGCCTTCGGGGCGGGGTCTGCCCCGAACGCGGGAGCGGCGAGACCAATCAAGAGCCAGGCGTACCGGTGCATGCGGCCTCAGGTTCTACCTCAAAGCGGTTTTGAGGCTAGAAGGGCCGACCATGACGCCGTGTCAGCACTGCGGTCGACACCACCCGCCTGCCGCGACTTGCCCGAACACCGGCGACTCGATGAACGCGCACCAACGCCAAGCTCACGACGAGTATGGGCGCTGAGATGGCCGATGACCGCGAGCTTCGAGAGGTTCTCGAGCAGGCGCAAGCCGAGGTGAAGCGGCTGAACGCCGAGCTGAAGACGGCGCGCGACGGAGCCGCGAAGAAGCCCAGGCGCGACCCCGAGAAGCTGATCGCCCAGCTCGAGCAGAGCCGCCGCGAGCTCGAGCAGCATTGGAGCGACCGCGAGCGGCAGTGGCAGTCACGAGAACGAGCGCTCCGCGATGAAATCGACGAGCTCAAGTCGACGCTGATGGGCACGAAACAGAGCCTGCTGGTCGCCAGGCAGAAGACCCGTCAGCTCGAGAAGGCGAAAGCCCCCTCGAAGAGCGTGCTCGAGTCGCTCCGGGCGGTGCTGCCCTCGACCAAGCTCAAAGATCAATTGGCCGAAGCCCGAAGAGAAATCGCCCAGCTGACTCGCAAGCTCAGCCTGCAGCAGCTGCCACGCCGAAGGTGACGAAAGCTACAGCCCGTAGAGCTCGCCGTACTTCGAATTCAAAAAGGCCATGAAGTCGACCTCGGTGAGGCCTTCTCCCGTCACCTCGCGCACGAGGTCTTCAGCATCGAGCCTCGAGCCCTTGCGATGCACGTTGACCCGCAGCCACTCGAGCAACGGAGCGGTCGAGCCCTTCGCAATCGACGCATCGAGCTCGGGCAACGCCTTGCGCGCGGCCGCGAGCAACGACGCCGAGTACAAATTACCCAGTGAATACGTGGGGAAGTAGCCGAATTCGGCCCAGGCCCAGTGAATGTCTTGCAGCACGCCGTCCATCGGGTTCTTCACCTCGAGCCCGAGCAGCGACTTGGTCTTCTCGTTCCACGCGGCTTCGAGGTCTTTGACCTGCAGCTCTCCGCGCAGCAACGCCAGCTCGAGCTCGTACCGGAGCACGATGTGCAAATTGTACGTGACCTCGTCGGCCTCGACCCGAATGAAGGTGCGCTCGACCGTGTTGATCGACCGGTACCACTCCTCCATCGAGCGATGCCCGAGGGCCGACGGAAACGCCTTCTGCACGATGGGGTACGCGAACTGCCAGTAGGCCCGGCTGCGGCCGATCAGGTTCTCCCACAGGCGCGACTGCGATTCGTGCAACCCCATCGAGGGCGCCTGGGCCAGCATGGTGCGCGAATCGGTCTCGGCGAAGCCCTGTTCGAACAAGCCGTGCCCTGCTTCGTGAATGGTGCCGAAGATGGCGGTCAACGGCTGACTTGGGTCGAGCCTCGTGGTGACGCGCACGTCGGTGGCATGCAAGCCGCTTGAGAATGGGTGAATGCTCTTGTCTTGTCGCCCAGCATCCAGGTCGAAGCCGATGTTGCGCAGCAGCTGCATCGTCACCTGCCACTGCGCCTCGACGTCGAAGGTGTGGCCTTCGAAGACATCGACCGGCTTGGGCCTCGCCTCGATCTTCTGCACCAGGGGCACCAGCTTGCTTCGCAATGACGCGAGCACCGGCGTCAACCGCGCCACCCGCATGCCCGGCTCGTAGTTCTCGAGCAGCGCGTCGTACCGCTCACCCGAGTGGCCGTAGGCATCGGCCTGCTCGCGCCGCAGCGTGAGCATCGCCTCGAGCTGGGGGCGAAAGACTGAATAGTCGCGCTTGGTTCGCGCTTCACGCCACGCCGCCAGCGCCTTCGACTGGCCCTCGGCGATGGCCTTCACCAGCGCGCCCGGCACCTTGACCGCGCGGTCTCGCTCGCGCGTGAGCAGGCGCAGCATCGCGGTCTCATCGGCGTTCGCAGGTGCAGCATTGGCGAGCCACTCACCGACGCGGGGGTCGACCAACCGCTCATGGTAGAGGCCCTGAATCGTGCCCAACTGCGAGCCGCGCGCCGCTTCGGCTTTGGGCGGCATGTAGGTCTCTTGGTCCCACGAGGCGAGGCCGCTGAGGGCCGAGAGGTCTCGAAGCTCCTGCATTCGCGTGCGCAGCAATTCGTTCATTGCGGCCTGTTTACCCCAACTTCGGTTGCGCGTCGGTGCCGGGTGTGGTCCACCCCCCGTCGACATGGCCAACCAGATTTTCACCTTCATGGTGAAAGCCGACGAAATCGCATTCTTGAACTTTCTCGAACGGTACGTCTTCGAGGCCTACCCACGCCGCGTGCCCCCCGACTGGAAGACCTTTCGCGTCGGCGCCAAGACGTGGGACCAGCTGCCAGACGACGACGTGTACCTGGTCGCCAGCGACATCGGCCCGGCGTTGGTCGACAAGATCAAGCGCGGCCCCGACAAGGGCAACTGGCGGGTCGACGAAGTGCGCAGCCCCGTCATCTTCTGGGAGCGCAGCCGCCTCAACGACGACGGCGAATTGCTCTCGGGCCAGCTGTGGGCCGAGCTCGACATCACCGCGCAGACCGGCCGTCAGAACGCCGCTCCCGCCCCGTTTCGCGAGCGCTTTCTCGAGATCGACGAGTGGGTCAAGAAGGCCTTTCGCAAGGGCGACCCTAAGGGCTTCTGGGTCGGCCAGCACTGCACCCGCGAGGTCAAAGAGAAGGGCATCGTGCTGCGCGAGAACAAGCACTGGGGCCGCCAGGTCGCTCCGGTCGGCGTGAACGTCAAACGCATCGACGACAACCCGCGTCGTGGGTGACTACAGTGCAGCTCATGTCTTGGCTCGATACCCTCGATGACATTCGGCAAAAAGATTTCTCCAAGTCGCCTCCTGGCGCGCGCGACGCGGCGGCTCGCGATGTCATCAACATGGCCAGCTATGCCTGCGCCGTCGTCGCGGTGTCTCCGATACCGTTCAGCGACGCGGTGCTGATGCTGCCGGTGCAGTCGGCGATGGTGATGACGGTGGGTCACATCTACGGGCGCAAGGTCACCCAGGCCGATGCCAAAGTGCTGATCATCGAAATGGCAACCACCGCCGGCCTCGGCATGTTGGCGCGCCAGGGCATCAAGGCGCTGCTGCCGATGGTCGGTGCGCTCCTCACCGTGCCCGCCGCCTTCGCCGCCAACTGGGGCATCGGCCGCGTCGCGATGGAGTACTTTCGCAACCCCGGCGCGCCTCGGGAGCAGCTCAAGAAGGTCTACGAGAGCGCGAAGAAAGAGGGCTCGTCACTCTTCTCGAAAGAGCGCTTCGACGCGTTTCGCAAGAGCGCGGCGGCGAAAACGCCTGCCCCTGAGCCCGAGCCCGAGGCGAAACCCAAGGGCAAGAAGGGCAAAAAGGCCGCTGCGAAGAAGCCCAAGCTCACCGCGACGCAGAAGCTGGTCGAGGTCGACTTCAGCAAGAAGCTCAAAGCCAACCCCGATGTCGCAGACTCCTTTGCCGGCATCATTCACCTCGAGCTGAGCGGCGACGACGGCGGGGAGTGGACGGTCGACCTGACGCGTGCCAGTGAATGGATCTCGCGGGGTCTGACCGGCAAGCCCAAGCTCACCATTCGCAGCTCGGCCGACGATTTCGTGGCGTTGCTCGCGGGCGAGAAGAACGCGCAGATGGCCGTGATGTCAGGTGATTTGCAACTCGACCCGATGGATCTCGACCTGGCGATGAAGTTGGGCCCGCTTTTTCGCGAGTGAATTGCCAGACACGCCAGGTCGGCGGGTGTATGAAACACGCGTAGTCGGGGGGTCGTAAAAGGACCCAGCTTTGATTCGTGTATTCGCAGACGTCGGTAAAAATAGGCTGGTGATGGAGCTGTCTGGGACCCCCACTCCCGAACAGGCCGTCGTCGCCGAGAACGACCTTGGGAGCGCTCTCCCGCGCCTGCGATCTCCCATCGATTTTCTCTCTGACGTCAGCCAGCTTACGTCACTCGAGTTGATTCCTCCCGGTACCTTCGAACGGCTCGGGGGCGCCCTGAACTCCGTCGGGGTGCGACGCGTGGTGCGGGTGGTTGGCCGCTCGACCGAAGGTGCGCTTCAGATGCAGCGGGTGATGCGGTTCTTTGGTCATTCGGCGCACTTGGCCTTCTCGCGCGATGAAGCCGACATGGTGCTCTCTCAGCGCTGATTCACGCCTTCGGGCCTCTTCGAGGGGTAAGGTCGCGGCCCTGCATGTTTTCGTTGCTGCGACTCATCTCGCTGAGACATTTTTTTCTCTCGCCGCTCCGCTCGGCGCTCACGGTTTGCGGAGTCGCGGTCGGCGTCGCCACCCTGGTCGGCATCGCCTCGATCAACCACACGGTGATGGACGCGTTTCGCTCGACCATCGACACCATCGCCGGCAAGGCCGACCTGTCGATCGCCGGCGCCTCGGTGGGGTTCTCTGAAGAGAGGCTCGAGCAGATTCGCGCCGTGCCCGGAGTGGCGCATGCCTCGGGCGGGCTCACCATCATCGCGCCGGTCAAAGACGCACCGGGCGAGAGCCTGTACATCATGGGCGTCGACCTGCTCGACGACGGGTTCTTTCGAACCTACGAGGGCGTCGACAAAGACGTCGCGCACCTGGCCGATGACCTCGAGTTCTTGAACTCGACCGATCGCATCTTGCTCTCGGAGCGCTTCGCCGCCGCGCACTCGCTCAAGACCGGCTCGACCCTCGAGCTGATGACGCCCGAGGGCGCGAAGACCTTCACCGTGCACGGGCTCTTGCGCGAGACCGGGCCGGTC
>JANLPS010000394.1:0-21195 GCA_031367385.1 Archangium sp.
GAGCTGCAGTTCTTCACCAACCACATCGGGCACTTCATCTTGGTGACCGGGCTCATCGACTCGCTCACCGAGACCGGCCGGGTCGTGATGCTCAGCAGCGACGCCCACCGTTCAGCGCCCATAGGCGGCATCGAGTTCGACAACCTCTCGGGCGAGAAAAGCTACGGCGCCTGGTCGGCATACGGGCAGTCGAAAATGGCCAACATCTTGTTCGCCAAAGAGCTGAGCCGACGCTTCAACGTCACCAAGAAGACGGCGAACGCGCTCCACCCCGGCGTCATCAAGACCAACCTCGCTCGAAGCATGAACCCGATCGCCGTCATCGCCTTTCAAATGGCAGGGCCGCTCTTCTTGAAAACCATCGCGCAAGGCGCGGCGACCGAGGTCTACGTGGCCGTCAACCCCGGCGTCGCGGCAGTCTCCGGTGAGTACTTCTCCGACTCCAACGTCGCCAAGCCCCGGTTCGAAGCCGAAGACCCCGCGCTGGCGGCGAAGCTCTGGTCGGTGTCAGAAGAGATCGTTCGCAAGGTACTCGCCTCGTAACCGATTGCAGCGCGGCGTTGATCGCCGACTCTCACGGCTCCGTCTCCACGCACGCGCCGCGTTTGCGCTCGACGAAAAGCGCGGTGCCCGCGAGTGATTCTTTCTTCAGCTCGGCACCAGAACCCGCGGTTGAACAAGACGACCGTGAAGTGCTGGCAGGTATCGGCGCTGGCCACCATTACGCCGTCTCGTCGAGAACGCAGGTGTTCTCAATTCGTGGGGCCCCCCCTCGAGAAATGAGATGACCTGATCGGTAACCCAAAGCGGGCGCTCGCGTAGGGGTGACGATTTTCACCACCACTTTGGGGAGCCTTCATGCACGCACGACCTTGGGCCGTTCTTTTTTCAATCGCAGCACTGACCGGGTGCGGGGCGCCCTCCACGGCAAGCGTCGATGCCGGCACCGGCGCGGTCGTCACCAATGACCCGCAGCTGCCTCCGACCAGCAACGCGGCCGATGTCGAGACGTGGTTGGCCGGCGGGTACTACAAGAGCTGGCACTGCGAGAGCGCAACGCACGCGGCGCGAAGCCCCTCACCGCACGGCATCAATCGCATCTGCAACAATGCCAAGCTGAGGGCACAAGCCGCGGGGCCCGGTGAGTATCAAGTCGGCTCGGCCGCGGTCAAAGAACTCTACGACGCTGATGGCGGCACCGTTATCGGGTACGCGGTCGAGGTGCATGTGAGCGCGGGCAAGAGCACCTCGAACTGGTACTGGTACGAGCGAAACCCCACGCTGGGCGCGCCAGCCAAGAATGGCAGCGCGGGCTTGGTCGCCGACGGCATCGGGCCAAACGAGGGCACGGCCAACACCGGCACCGAGGCCATCTGCACCGGGTGCCACGCCGGGGCCGGCTCCGACGCAGCGCACAACACGACCGACTCACACGACTTCGTCTACACCCACGTGCCCTGAAGCCAGCTTCAGGCCAATGCGGCGCGCAGTGCAGCGGTCATCGACTCGAGGTGGGCCGATTGGTTCGGCACCACCGCCGTGCGGCGCGCGACCGAAACGCGAAAGGCCTGCGGCAGCCGTTTTTGAATCGGCATCGAGGGCGGCGCGAAGACCTCGGGCACCAGCAGGCCGAGCTTGAGCCCCTTGGCCAAAATGGTGGCACTCTCGAGCGAGGGTGCCACGCAGGTCGCGGTCTTGGCTCCGAAATGGTGTTCGAGCGCGACCAGCGCATCACCCCGGTCGCCCGCAACCACCCACGGCATCTCGGCGACGACCGTCACCTGCAGGCCATCGCCTCCTTCGAGCTCGCTCATCGCGACCGCGAAGTCGAGCTCCCCGCGACGCAGTCGTTCGCCCAGCTGCTCTGGCGGCACGCTCACGAACGTCACCGGGGTGCTCGCCAGTGTGCCGAGCGCCGACACCGATCGCGCCACCGCGCTGGTCAGGAGGGTGCTCTCGACGGCCACGATGAGACGGGGCGAGACCATGGGCAGCGCTTCGTCGACCCGTCGCATCGCGTCGCGAGCGCCTTCGAGCAATTGGGCCCCTGAAGCGGTCAGCGAGACGCCGGCCGAGCTGCGCCGAAAGACCGCGAACCCCAGGTTGGCTTCGAGCAGCTTGATGGTCCGCGAGAGTGAAGACGGGCTCACCGAGAGCGCCAACGCGGCCCGCTGAATGCTCTCGTACTCGGCGATCGCGCGAAACGCGGGCAGCCAACTCCAGACGCGGCTGACCCGGCGATGACGCGGCGACGGCACGGGGCGACTACGCGTGACAGGCCTCGCGGGTTACAAAACAGCGGCGAACGCGGCTCAGCTCAAGAAGGGCACGAGCGTGAACGTTTCGAGCGCCCGCCACGGCGCATCAGCAATTTGTTCGATCAGTCGAACCACGCCGAAGGTGAGCTCGAGCGGGCTGGGCAGTGACCAGGCCGCCTCGACCGAATTGCCAGCAGCCTTCGGGTTTCTCGGGTGCGCCAGGGTGAGGTGGGGCGGCAACGGCTTGATCATGGTCGAGCCAAGCACCGCTTCTCGAAGCGCCTGAAATCGATGCGCCCCTTCGATGCAGCGCAGCAGCACGCCGTGCGTCGAGAATGCTTCGGCTCGGCCAAATCTCAGCGTCACCGCGGGCGCGCGCTCGAGCCGCTGCACAATCGCCGGCAAGTCGCCCAGCTCGTCTGCGCGACACAAGGTGACATGCGCGAGAATGAGCGAGCTCTGAATGGGGTCGAGGCGACGCCGAACCGCCTCGATGTCACTCGAGGCGGCGGGGTCGACGTACA
This sequence comes from Archangium sp., assembly GCA_031367385.1. Classification (GTDB taxonomy): domain Bacteria; phylum Myxococcota; class Myxococcia; order Myxococcales; family Myxococcaceae; genus JAEUJT01. The sequence continues at coordinate 2,783 of JANLPS010000394.1, forward strand.
GGCTCAGCTGCTGACGAACACGCGGCACGGGTTCCCGCCTCCATTGATCGGCTCACGAGAGAATCGGCTTTGAAGCATTACGGGTCGGCTGAGTCACCGAGGCCATTTTTCGTGAACGCCTCGAGCTTCTCGCACTCTGGGTTCTTCGAGCCGCTGGCACGTTCAGGGCATGCCCGTGCTGCGTAGGCTCGCGCATGCCGCCCCTCCGGTGAGTGCTGCAGCTCGGGGAGCGTCTGGAGCTTCTTTTGCGACTCCGTGTACCAGTGCTGAGCGGCGCGGCTGCACAGCCATGCCTCGCCCAGCTCGCACCCTTTCTCAGCGAAAGGTTCGGCCGCTGGGTTGTCGGGGGCGTCGGGAGATGTCCACGCGAGCATCCACGCTTTGCGACAGCCGAAGGCATGCCCGTTGCTGCAGACCCGACTCGCGAGCTCGAGCGCTTCGGGCTCTCGCGCTCGGTCTGGCATTCGTTCGAACAGCGCGCCGCACTGCTCGCCAGCAGCAGCAACGCAGCCGTCGAGCACCCTCGTGAGAAATGCCCGGTCGTCATGCGACCCGCAGGCCGTTGCATCTTGAACACAGCGCCGTGCATGCAGGAGCGGAGTTTCTGAGGCCGCAAGCCCGGAAGATTCATCGGCGTCGACGTGCTTCACAACCGACTTCACGGCAGCGGCACAGGCCGGTCGATCTCCCAATTCACAGGCCTTGAGTCGCAGGGCTTCAACCCGTCGCAGGTGGTCGGCCGAGCCGCCCTCATGTCTCGACGACCACGCGCCCCACGCGTCGGCGCAGACGGGCAGTGCAGGCCGCGCTTCGCACTCGTCAAGCAGCTCGAGGGCGACCCGCCGACAGTCGGGCCACTGACTGCGGCATTCTTCGCGGGCCGCTTCGATCAGCCGGCCTTCGTACTCCAGCTCACGCATCCATTCGAGGCAGAAGGCGCTGCCTGGCGTCGTGCAGCGCGCTTGCAACCACTGGCGCGCCACCTCGGGCGTTCGGTCATTGTGCCCGAGCGCAAGGGCGCGCCGATGCAGCTCGGCACAGCTCTCGTCGAGCTTCGCAGCACACTCGCTGAGCAGCTGAGCCACTTCACGGCGCTGGGGAGTCACCCGGGGCTGAGGCGGCGCACTGGGAGCCACCGTCGCGCAGGCCTGAACGAGAACCGCAGCCACACAGAGCCATGACCGAACGGAGCGCACACACCGTGGCAGGGCATCAGAGAGATCATCGTTCAACCTGTAAGAGGCTCGCCCGGCTGGTGAAACCCAGCGCGCGTCGATTTCATCGTGTCGCTTCTTCACAGCGAAGTGCAGCACGCGATCGGCTTCTGCAGGTTGCAGCCGCTGCCGCTGGCGACGTAGCCCGCGGGCACGACCCGATACGCGTAGTAATACGAGGTGCTGTTGGTCGCACTCGTCCACCCGTAGCAGTCGTCGCCACCATTCGCGCCGCGCGTCGCCGAGGGGATGCCGAGCAGCGTGCCGCCATTGGTCGAATCGACGCTGTGATCGATCCACGCTCCGCTCGATGGAATCGTCGCGGTCGAGTTGGCGCGCACGTACTCGGCGGCGTGGCAGAAGTGCGAGCCGGGAAACTCGGCCGCGCAGTGGCTGTGCATCGCGCCGCGGCCCCCGGGGTTGCCATCGGTTGTCCAGGTGGTGACTCCGGCGAAGGCGACGCGGCTGGGGCCACTGCAGCAGGACAAGGGGCGATAGTCGGCGCAGCCGTTGCCGCTCTTCACGTAGCCCGCGGGCTCGACGTGATACCCGTAGTAGTAGCTCTGGCTCGAGGTGTTCGAAGTCCACCCGTAGCAATTGTCGCCGCCGTTCGCGTTTCGCCCGGCACCGGCCACTGCAGAGATCACGTTGCCTCCCGTCATCGTCACGCTCGAATCGATCCACGCTCCGCCGCCGGGGGGGCTCGAGGTCGCGTTCGACATGATGAACTCAGAGGCGTGACAGAAGTGCGAGCCCGGAAACTCGGCTTTGCAGAGCGCATGCATCGCGCGGTACCCGCCCGCGTTGCCTTGGGTCGTCGCGGTCGTGAAGCCAGCGAAGCCGAACCCGTCTTCGTACGGCGAGGTCGACCCGCCGCTGGGGCCTTGCGCGCCCGTCGCTCCGGCGGGCCCGGTCGAACCCTGCGGGCCTTGGCTGCCTTGCGAGCCGGTCATGCCCATCGGGCCCGTTGGGCCTTGCGCGCCCGCGACGCCAGCCGGGCCTTGCGGGCCGTCAACACCTTGAGACCCCTGCGGGCCTTGGGGCCCCTGCGCGCCTTGGGCCCCGGTCATGCCCATCGCACCGGTCGGGCCAGTGGCGCCGTTACAAATCGCCGTGGTGCCGCCGTCAGCGAACAACAACAACGTGCCGCCCGTCGCGCACTCGGGGCTCATCGCAGGCAGCGGGGTCGCCGACACCGATGCGCCGGGTTGACCTCGAGGGCCCGTCGCGCCAGCGGCGCCGGTAGGGCCAACCGCGCCGACCGCCCCATTGCACACGCGTGAGATGCCGCCGTCAGAAAGCTGGGTGACGCGAATGCCACCGGTCGCGCACTCGGTGCCGACCGCAATCGGCGTGACCAAGACCGAGTATCCCGGAGGCCCAACGACCGCGCCGCCGTCGAGAATCAGCACCATGCCCGGAGGCCCCTGCACACCCTGCGGGCCATCGAACCCGGCGGTGCCTTGCACGCCCTGATCGCCCTTCGGACCTTGCGCGCCATCAACCCCGGCAGGGCCCGCCATGCCAGGTGCTCCACTCGGGCCGACAGGGCCGCTCGGGCCCACCGGGCCAATCGGCCCCTGCCCGCCCTGAGGGCCTTGCTGAGGAGCGCACGCTGCGGTGACGACGACGAGCACGACGAGAAATCGCATGCGGGTGTGACACGGAGTGGTCACCCCAAGTGCAAGAAACGAGAAACGCCCAACCGGTACAGCACACGGCCCATCAGCGAAGCCTGCTGCGCGTCGCGCGTAAGCGCCGAGCAAAACCAGCCGGCAGCAAGAACTCGGTCACCAACGACCCGAAGGTGACGATCTGGCCGTCTCTGACCGGGTACCACACGTCTTTCGCGAGCACTTCGTCATCGACCCTGGTGCCGTTCGTCGACCCAACGTCCATCACCGACCACAGCCCGGCGACCTCTTTGAGGTTGGCATGCACTTTCGATGCTGTCGCGAAGGGTAAGACAATGTCGCAGACCGAGGCGCGCCCGACGGTGAGCCACGGCGCGGTTGAGAGATGGTTGCTTTCGACCGGCACCACGGCCAGGTGCTCCGGAGTAGTCAAAGGTATTGATCGGTGGGGCCCGCTCACGCGCGTAGCCACTTGAAAGTCTTCGTTGCCAGTCACCGAGACCAGGAGCACCGGGACCCACAGTCGACCTTCGCCCTCAGCGTCGAGCGCGCAGTCGGCCAAAGTACTCAAGCTCCCGGCGGCGGTCTGAAGAGGCAACCGCTTCAGATTCGCACTGCTGCTGCTAGTATTCCAGTCGAGAGTGGGCCTCGCTTGACCGATGCGGCGAATCAACAGGCGTTGGTCGTCAGGTTCGCGTGCGACGACGCGGTTGCGCTTGGGCAGACGCTCTCGAGCCAGTTCGTCGCCAACCAAGACACACCGATACCGGCGCCGACCACCTGGGGCCTGACGATCGGCGCCCCGATCACCATTCGCGCATGCCTCTCTGACGGCACAGAAGTCTTCGAGCTCTCGGCCCGGGTCGCGTCGGCAGGCGGCGGTGACGGTTCGCTGTGGCTGCGGTGGTTGACCCCCCCGCGCTCGCTGGGTGAGCCCGAGCCGATCGCCATCGACCTCGGGCTCGATCAGAAGACCTCGTTCGATGCGAACACTCAGAATCAGAAGGCCGCGGCCGCTGCGCCCCGCCGGTCTGAATCGAGCCTGCAGCCATTCGAAGCGCTGGGCAGCTACCAGGTGCTCAAGCAGCTGGGCAGCGGCGGCATGGCGCAGGTCTATCTGGCGCGCTCTCGACTCGGTGGTCAGGTCGACAAGCTCGTGGCCCTGAAGACCGTGTTGCCTGAGTTCGGCCCCCAGTCGCCGCTGGGAGCGCTATTTCTCGAAGAGGCTCGGGTCAGCGCCACCTTTCAGCACCCCAACGTGGTGCAGGTCTTCGACTACGGAGAGGTGGCGGGGCGCCCCTTTCTCGCGATGGAGTTTCTCCACGGCCGCGACGCGACGGCGTTGCTGCAACGACAAGTGAGCCGTGGCCGGGTGCCGATGATTCAGGCGGCGGTCGCCATCGCGCTCGAGATTTCTCGCGCGCTCGAGTACGTGCACGCCCGCGCCGACTTCGATGGCCGCCCCCTGAACCTGGTGCATCGCGACGTCAGCCCGGCCAACATCGTGTTGTCGCCCCAAGGCGAGGTCAAACTGGTTGATTTCGGGGTCGCCTCTACGGAGGGCGCCAGCTGGAACTCGGGCGCGCCCGTCGGCAAGTACCGCTACATGTGCGCCGAGCAGGGCCTCGGCCAGGCCCCCAAACCGGAGTGGGATCTGTTCGCGCTCGGTGCCGTGCTCTACGAGCTCCTCACGCTCACCCGATTCAGCAGCGCAAGCTCGGTCGAGCAGCTCCTGGGCGAGGTGCAGGCCCAGAAAGACCGTCGGCCGTCGCGCCTGGTGCAGAACCTCGACCCCGAGCTCGACGCCCTGGTGGCCAGAGCCACCGCGCACGACCCCAAAGCACGCTTCGCCGATGCCTCCGCGTTTCGTGCCGCCCTCACGTCAGTTCAAGCCAGGGTCGGGCCGTGCAATCTCGGAGCGTTCGTCACCGAGGTCTTCGGCGCCGATCTCAAGCAGCAAGAAGAAGAGATTCAGAACCTGGTGGTGACCGCCAGAAAGATGAAGACGCTCCCGCCGGGCTCGACGCCGCCCGTGCCCGTGCCTCGCAGCCCGCGGTGGGCGTGGGCGGCCTCAGCCGCCGCCGTGCTGGCCCTCGCGCTCAGCATCGCGGTGGTGCGCCGCCCCGCTCAAGCCCCGACCCCGGTGGTCGCGACGACCCCGTCGCCCTCGCCAGCGATTCCCAAGACGCAGGTCATGGTGAGCTTCGCGAGCACACCCGCGGGTGCCAGCGTGACCCGAATCATCGATGGTCGAGTGCTCGGGCGTACGCCGTTGACCCTGCCGCTCGCCGACGCCGAGACTGCGCTTCGGTTCGAGCTCGATGGGCACCAGCCAGTTGAAAAACGCGTGCGCCTGGTCAGCGACCTGTCGCTCGAGGTCGCGCTGCCTGAAACTGCAGACGCGCAGAGCCCCAAGAAGGTCGCGCCGGCCAAGAAACGCGCAGCCGCGGTCGTGCGTGATGGTTTTGTCGACCCCTTTCGATAGAAAGAGCCATGAACGCCGCTCGCGCTCGACGCCTGGCCATTCTCGTTCTCGTGTGGGGTGGCTCGGCCTTCGCGGCGTCGCGGGCCGAGAAGGAAGCCCGCGCACACGTCACCAGCAGCCAAGAGGCGTACAACCTCGGCAAGTTCGAGCTGGCGCTCAATGAGCTCGAGGCGGCCTACAAGCTCAAGCCGGTGCCTGGCTTGCTGTTCAACTTCGGGCAGTGCCACCGGCAGCTGCGCAACTACGAGCGCGCCGCCTTTTACTTCAAGGCCTATGTCGATTCGGGGCTCGAAGGCCCGCAAGTCGAAGTGGCCCGCTCGCTGGCCGACGAAATGACCGCCAAGCAGACCGAGCTCGTCGCTGAACAAGCCAAAGCAGCGCAACTGCAGCGGGAGCGCGAGGAGGCAGAGACCAAGCGCAACGTCGATCTGGAGCTGGCCCGCCTCAAGCAGAAGACCGCCTTGGGCTCCGGGCCTCAAGTCACCCCCGACCCCGTCTATAAGAAGTGGTGGTTCTGGACAGGCATCGCCGTGCTCGCCGCCGCGGGGACGACGACCTATCTGGTGACGGCACCGCAGCCTCGCGCGACGTCTTTGGGCCAGGTCAATCTCAGATGAGCGCACCCCGCGCGCTCGCGGTGGCAGCGGCGCTGGCCTCGACGTTGCTGCTGAGCACCTGCCGTGACCCGGCGACGGTCTCGGGCACCGCGCTCTTCGTCGTCATCGACTTCGATGAAGCCTTGGCCCTGACCCAGTTCGAGGTGGCTGTCTTTCAAGAGGAGGTGCCGGTTCGCGACTCGGTCACGAAGCCTGACGCACCGGGCAAGGCGCTGACCCGAGGGCAGACCCTGAGGGTGCTGCTCGCCGACCGCCTCGGTGGCGCCTCGGTCAAGGTGCGGGTCAACGGGTTTTCACAGGGCGCGGCCATCGCGCAGGGCGAGGCGACCGCCGTCGTTCGAGCGGGTCGCGAGGTCGATGTCAGCGTGGTGGTCGTGAAAGAAGTCATTGTGCCGACCGGCTGTGGGGCAGCGGCGTCGTGCCAGGCTGGCCAGCAGTGCGTCGAGGGCACCTGCGTTTGCAACCCGTCGTCGTGCCCCTCGGGGTGTTGTCAGGGCCCGAACTGTGTCGAGGCCGGTCTCTCGTCATGTGGTGCGTCGGGCCTCGCGTGCCAGAAGTGCGACAGCGCGCGCAGCGATGGGTGCTCAGTCAGTGGCAACTGCCAGTGTGGGGCCGCCGCCGCGTGCGCCGGTGGCCAGCGCTGCGTCGCCGGTTTGTGCGTCTGTGACTCGAGCTCGTGCCCGAGTGGGTGCTGCGATGGTGCGAGCTGTCGCACCCGAACCTTGACGTCGTGCGGTGCGGCCGCCTCATCGTGCGTGGTCTGCGACTCGACGCTGGCCGACACCTGCTCTGCCGATGGCCGATGCCGGTGCGGGTTGAACCCCGCGTGTGTGAGCGGGCAGGCCTGCACGCCAGAGGGGTGCAAGGGCGGCTCCTGCGATTCGACCAACTGCGCCAACGGGTGCTGCGCGGGAGGCGTGTGCCAGGCTCGCTCGTTCGCCAGCTGCGGCAATGCCGGTTCGGCGTGCTCAGCGTGTGACCCCGCGCTCGCCGAGACGTGCCTGCCCGATGGCACCTGCGCTTGCGGAGCGGCGGCTGCGTGCACCCGCGGGCAGCGGTGCCTCGCCGGGGCCTGCGTGTGCGACGCGAGCTCATGCCCGACGGGGTGCTGCCAGGCGGGCCAGTGTCTCGCGCCGTCGCTGTCGAACTGCGGGGCTGGCGGAGCTGCCTGCGGCGCCTGCAACACCGTGGAGGCCGATACCTGCAGCACTGACGGGCGCTGCACCTGCGGCGGCGTCACGTGCCCCACCGGCCAAGAATGCGTCGGAGGGGCGTGCGGGTGTGGCCCAGGCTCGTGCCCTTCGGGGTGTTGCAGCGCGGGCGTCTGCCTGAGCGCCTCGTCATCTGCCTGCGGCACGGCGGGGGCGGCCTGCGTTGCGTGCGACCCGAATCGATCTGATTCGTGCACCGCCGGCGCCTGCCGGTGTGGCGCTGGGGCCAGCTGCGCGGTGGGGCAGCGGTGCCTCGGGCAGACCTGCGTCTGCGATGCGACCTCGTGCCCCACCGGCTGCTGTGATGCGCTCGGGCAGTGTGCGAGCGGAGACTTGAAGCAGAAGTGCGGCACGGGCGGCGCTGCCTGCCAGCTGTGCTCCGGGTCGCTGAAGTGTCAAAACCGGCGCTGTCAGTGACCACCGCGCAGGGGCCCTGTTTCGGGTCACCCCAAGTGCAAGAAGCGAGAAACGCCTAACCGGTACAGCACATGGCGCTCCAGCGGGTGACCGGCCGGCAACCGCGGGTGGTCGAAGTCATCGGCGGGGTCGTGGTGCATGCCCAGCCGCTCCATCACGGCCCGCGACGGCGTGTTGGCAGGCACGGTGAACGAGACGATCTCTTGGAGGCCCAGCTGCTCGAAGCCGAACGAGAGCACCCGCTTCGCCGCCTCGGTCGCGTAGCCCTGCCCCCAGAACGCCGTCGCCAACCGCCACCCGATTTCAACCGCCGGCGTGAAATGCGCGATGAAGCTCGGCCGCCACAGCCCGACGAAGCCCGCGAGCTGGCCGTTGATGTCGAGGGCCCAGGGCGCCCAGCCCTCACGCTCCCCGTGCTCGCGCACCCGGCCGACGAAGCCGTCGCTCTCTTCACGCGTCAACACCGAGGGGAAATGCCGCATCACCCTCGGGTCGGCGTTGAGCGCCGCGAACGGCTCGAGGTCTTCGTCTCTCCACGGCCGCAAGACGGTTCTGGCGGTGGTGAGGGTGTGCATCATGGGCGTCACTTACCGCAGCGCAGTGCGTCACTGCACCCCCTAGCGAAAACAGGGTCGGTCTGACACAAGGCGCCGCATTGAACGTACCCGAGAGAAAGGACGCAGGCTCATGAAGGCATTGGTCTCAAGCGAAGTCGAAACCGCGCGCATGCGACTGCACCGAATCGGGCCCGAGCACTTCGAGCACCTCAAGGGCTTCTGGGCAGACCCGATGGTCGCCGAGCACACCTTCTTGAACGCGCTTGACGAAGAGCAGGCGTGGGTGACGCTCGCCGCCAACGTCGGCCACTGGGCCATTCGCGGCTACGGCATGTACTGCGCGTACGAAAAATTGAGCGGCGAGTTCATCGGCACCATGGGGTTGTGGTACCCGGCCACCTGGCCCGAGCCCGAGTTCGCCTGTGCGTTGCGACCGAAATACTGGGGGGGTCGATACGGCGTCGAAGGCGGGCGCCGTTTCATCGATCTCGTTCAGCGTGAGCTCGGCTGGTCGACCCTCGCCTGCGTGATTCGCAAGGGCAACGAGAAGTCGGTGCGCGGGCTGATGCGGCTCGGCGCGAAGTACGATCGCGATGTGCGCCTGGCGCACGCCGATTGGCAGATGTACCGGCTGTTTCAAGCGCTTGAATCGCACCCGGGCCACGGCCCCTCGTCGGCTCACGCCCGGCAGCCGAACGCGTAATCGCCCTCGGTTTTATTTCACAATCACATGTCACAGAGCGCTCGCACCCTCGCGTGCGGTTGGCTAGCTTGCGCCCGCACATGAGCCTGCCGAAATGGTCGTTGGTGTGCGTGCTGTGCGGGGTGGTCGGGTGTCGAGAAGCGCCGGGTGATGGTGGCACCGGAGGAGGCACGGGCGGCGGAGGCAGTGGCGGTGGCGCGGGTGACGCGGGCGTGCTCAAGGCCCCGACCGCTCCGAACACGGTCGCTGCGAGCCTCAAGACGGGCGCGGTGCACCTGACCTGGGTCAACACCGGCAGCGACCAGACCGAGCTCGTCATTGGCCGCGCGATCGTGCTCGCCGCTGCGGCGAAGCCCGCCCAGACCGAGCTCGTCATCATCGGCTCGGCCACCGCGAGCGCGACCAGCTTCGATGATCGCGACATTGAGCTTGGTCACTTCTACGTCTATGGCGTCGCGGCCCGAGGCCCCGGTGGCCGCAGCGCGTTCACCGTGCAGACCGGCGACGCACTCTCGCTCAACCCGCCGGGCAGCCCCTGCCAGAAGGCCATCACCGCCACCGACGCCGACGGAGACGGCCTGAGCGACGCCGACGAAAAGCTCGGGTGGACCGTGTTGATCAACGAAGACGGCAAAGCCGCGATGTCGATGCGCCTGGTGCAGAGCGACCCGTTCTCCGCCGACACCGACAGTGACGGGTTGTGCGACAACGAAGAGAGCGCGCTGAAGACCGACCCCCGCCAGCTCGACAGCGACGGAGACGGCCTGGCCGACTACGACGAGGTCAACCGCTGGGGCAGCTCGCCGACCAACGTCGACAGCGATCAAGACGCTCAGGGCAACAGCTCGTTCTACGACGGGTCTGAGGTGCTCAACTTCGGTACCTCTCCCACGCTCGCTGACAGCGACGGCGACGGCCGCACCGACTTCGAAGAGATTAACCAGAACGGCACCAACGCCCTGGTCGCCGAGATACCGATGCCCGCGCTGACCATCACCAGCGCGATGGATCTCGGGGTCAACGTGAAGCTCGAGAACGGCAGCACCGTGAGCAACGCGGCCACCCACGCCTTCGAGCAAGGCACCTCGACCGCGCTGAGCAAGACCAGCGAGACCGCGAACACCCAGACCACCGAGTCGTCGTACAGCATCGAGGCCACCGTGAGCGCCGGCTTCCCCGAGTCGGCGAGCGTCGAGGCCACCGGCACCTACTCGAACAAGTCGGGCTACGTGCAAGAGACCTCGTCGAGCTTCTCGCGCGCGTCGACCGCCTCGTCGCAATCGACCTACGAGGCGCTCACCAGCGACGCGGTCAATAAGAACGAGACCATCAGCGGCGGGCACATCGGCCTCAACTTCGCGATTCAAAACCAGGGCACCCGGTCGTTTCAGATGAGCTCGGTGGTGGTGACCGCGCTCAAGCGCGACCCCGCCAACCCCGCGTCGTTCACCTCAATCGCGACCTTGGCCTTTCCCTCCACGGCCGATGCGGTGGTGCTGGCCGAGGGGCAGAGCACCGGCCCGATTCGCGCCGAGGCCGACATCTCGGCCAGCGCGGCGATCGACTTGCTCTCGAACCCGAGCGCGGTGTTCTTCAAAGCCGCCAACTTCGCCCTCACCGACCGCACCGGCACCGCGTTTCAGTTCTCCATCGGCGAAGAGACCTCGAACCGCACCGCGCTGCTCACCATCGACTACGGCGGCGTTCGCCCGCTCGAGCGCTTTCGCATCGCCACCAACGTCGAGCGCACCTCGACCGGCAAGGCAGCTGGGGTGCGGTTGGGCGACGCGCTGAGCAAGATCATCGGCCTCACCCCGGGCGTCGGGTACCAGACCGAGGCCCGCTTCGGCGGCACCAACCGAATCATGACGCGGGTGCGCGACGTCGAAGCCACGCCGAGCCTCGACGGCGGCACCGAGCGCTTCTGGGTGGTGATCGCCCCCGAGAACCCCGACCCGTCATTGACGCCAGTGGCCCAGCGGCTGCTCTCACGCACCAGCAACCTCGAAGACGCGGTGTTGATGCCGCGCGATTCACTCACGCTCGCCTTCGTCGCTGACGGCGATCACGACGGGTTGTTCGAGCGTGAAGAGCTGATGTACGGCACCTACGATGGCACGCCCGACTCCGACGGTGACGGGCTGACCGACTTCGAAGAGGTGCGCCAGGGGTGGGTGGTGCCGGTCGACAACGCGTTCTACTCGGCGCACCCGAAGGTCTACTCGCGGCCCACTTCAGTCGATGCCGATGGAGACGGGTGGAGCGATGCGGTCGAGCGCACCAACGGCACCGACCCAAACCGAAGAGACACCGACGGCGATGGGCTCATCGACAGCCTCGACCCCGCGCCGACGAAGGGCCCCACCGGCGCCTGGGTCAAGGTGCTGGGCACCTCGGGAGACGACGCGGTGCTGCAGGTGCTCCCCACCACCGACACGGTCTGGGTGCTGGGCACCTCGACCGGAGACTTCGACGGCGATGGCACCGCGGGAGGCCCCTTCTTGATGGCCCTCGAGCCCGACACTGGCGCCAAGCGCTGGGCGGTGCAACTCGAAGGCACGACCAACTTCACCAAGAAGATCACCGTCGATGCCAGCAACAACGTCACCTGGGTCGCCGAGGTGTACCCCTCGGTGGTGCAGGGGGCGACCGCGCATGCCATTCACTTGCTGCGCTTCTCTCGCACCGGCGCCGTGCTGACGGTGACCGACCAGACCAACGTGCCGTACGTCGGCGCCACGTCGCTCTCGGGCAATGTCTGCGCGACCCTCGAGCCGTCTGAGAACGGGAGCTCGACGTTCTTCTCGTCGCACAAACTGTTCAACGGCCAGAACTCGTACGCGGTGACGACCTTCGATGTCACCGGCGCCTACGGCGGCAGCGTCAGCATCGGCGGCAGCAACACCGAGTTCTACACGTACACCGACACCGCCACGCTCGGCGTGCTCACCGTCGCCTCGCTCGACTGGGTCAGCGGCTGCTCGCTCACCTTCTTCAGAGGCGTGAAGTCTCCGGGCAGCATCATCAAATACTGCGGAGCCGGCTTCTCAGGCCGAGTCAAGAAGGTCGGGCTCGACAGCCAAAGCGCGGCCTATGCCTCCGTCGACACCGGCTCGAAAGATCGCCTCGATCGCCTCACCCTTGCCGGTGCGCAGGTCTGGTCGAGAGACTTCTCACCCGACTTCACCGCGCCCAGGGTGACCTCGCTCGACATCGACGCGGCCGACCAGCTCTTCATCGGCATTCAAGACTCCGGCAAACCGGCCACGGTCGAGATCGTCGATGTGCACAACGTTCGCAGAGACCTCTTCACGCTCGGCAACGCGTCGACCAGGGTCAACAGCTCGCGGCGCGACACCATCGGCAACGTCTTCATGGGCAGCACCACCACCGGAGGCTTCGAAATCTACGGCCCCAGCCTGGGCGGCACCGACGTGGTCATCACCCGCAACCCGCAAATCACCTTTGGGCTCTAAAAGAAAAATGCGCGCATATCTCTTGAGTGGTGTGGTGGTGGTGTTGGCGGCGTGCACGTCTCCCACCTCGCAGCCGGGCGATTCTGGAGTCGTCATCGCTGGCGACGCTGGAATGGTGACGACGCTCACGCCACCCGCGGCGCCGACGATGGTGCTGGCGACTGGCGGCGCCGGGTTCATTCGGGTGGTCTGGCGAGACGCGAGCGACACCGAAGCGCAGTTCATCATCGGCCGGGTCGACCTGGCCAAGGCCGGCGATGCCTTCACCGAGGCCTCGCTCACCGAGCTGACCCGCGTGACGGCAGATCAAGTCGTCTACCGCGACGAGACCCCGATGGCGGGCCACTTCTACGCGTACGGCGTGGCCGCGGTGAACGCTGCGGGGCAATCGGCGTTCACACTGCAACCGGCTCCCGCGGTGGCGGCGATCATCAGCAGCACCGGCGCGCCCTGCCAAGTCGCGGTGCCCTCACTCGACGACATCGACGGCGATGGCCTCTCGGCGGCAGTCGAGACCGCCGGGTGGACGGTGCGGGTCGATCAAACCGGCGCAGGCTCCTTCGCTGAGCGCCAGGTGACCAGCGCGCTGGGCGACGGAGACGCAGACCACGACGGGTTGTGCGACGGCGAAGAGCGAATTCTGCGCACCGACCCGACTCGAAAAGACACCGACGGTGATGGCTTGGCCGACAACGACGAGGTGCTCGTGTACGGCAGCTCTCCCATCAACGTCGACAGCGACGGCGACGCGAAGGGCAACACGGCGTTTTACGACGGCTCTGAGCTGACCCGCTACGGCACCTCGCCCACGCTGGCCGACACCGATGGCGACGGCCGCACCGACTTCGAAGAGATCAACCAGAACTCAACCAACGCCCTGGTGGCCGATTTGCCGGCCCCGCGGCTCGACCTGGTGGGCACCATCGACCTGGCGTTGAACATCACCCTCACCAACGGCACCACCGAGAGCAACGCCGTCACGCAGTCACTGACCCAGGGCAGTGACACCGCGACCAACAAGACCAGCTCGGTCGCCACCACTGTCTCTTCAGAGACCTCGGTCGAGGCCAGCGCCACCGTGTCGGCCGGTTTCCCCGACGGGGTGAGCGCGTCGGTGTCGGGCACCTACGCGCAGACCGATGGGTACATGAAAGAAAGCTCGACCTCGATTGACAGCACCTCGACCCAGAGCGCGCAGCAGAAGTACGAGCTCGCGACCACCCGCGAAGTGGCCAAGGGCGAGACCATCGAAGACGGGCGCCTGGCGGTGCAGTTCAACATCACCAACGCCGGCACCCGAACCTTCGAGCTGCAGAACCTGGTGGTGACCGCGCTCGCCCGCAGCAAAGAGAACCCGGCGAGCTTCGAGTCGATCGCGACTCTGAACATGCCCCCTGCGGCGTCGATGGTGACGTTGGGCGAAGGCCAAAGCGCCGGCCCGTTTCGCGTCAGCGCCACCATTCCCGCGAACGTGGCGCTCGACTTGCTGTCGAACCCGTCTGGCCTGGTGTTTCGGCCGGCGAACTTCGGGTTGATCGACAAGAGCGGCACCAACTTCGCGTTCTCGGTCGGAGAAACCACCAGCAACCGCACCGCCCTGCTGGTCATCGACTTCGGCGGAGACCGCGAGCTCGAGACCTACCGGGTCGCCACCAACGTCGCGCGCGTCGACGGCGGTAAGCTCGCCGGCGTGAAGATGTCGAAGGTGCTCGAGACGCTCGGTCTCACCAAGGGCACCGGGTACGTGGTGCAGAACAACCCGAAGGGCGTCAGCAAGTTGACCAAGGTGCGCGACGCAGCGGCCAAGCAGAAGGGCACTGGCACCTCGAAGTTCTGGGCCGTCATCGCGACTGAAAATTCAACCACCCCGATACCGGTGGCGCAGCGGTTGCTCGACCCCCAGCTGGGCTTCGAAGACCTGCTGCTGATGCCGCGCGACCGCATTTATCTGGCCTACGAGTCTGATGAAGACGGCGACGGGCTCTATGCACGTGAAGAGCGCTTGTACCGAACCTCTGACACGCTCACCGACACCGATGGCGATGGGCTGAGCGACAAAGCCGAGATTCGCGATGGGTGGAGCGTGGTCTCGAGCCTGCCGTACTACTCGGGCAACCCGCGCGTGTTCTCAGACCCGACCCGGGTCGACGCCGATGGCGATGGGCTGAATGACTCTCAGGAGAAAGCCAAAGGCACTGACCCCAACCGCGCCGACACCGATGGCGACGGCATCAACGACAAAGACGACGCTGACCCCGCACACGGCGTTGGCAAGCCCTCGGTGCACACCTACGGCACGGTCGCGGGCGAGAGCATCACCGATCTCAAGGTCGACAACCGCGACAACATCTACGTGGTGGGTCACGGCAGCGGCGACTTCGACCTCGACGGGTACATCGCGTCGAACAGCTATTATCGCAGCACGATTCTGGCCAGCTACGACGCGAGCGGCAAGAAGCGCTGGGCCACCGAGCTCGAGTATCTGCCTGGCAACCCCACGGCGAACGCGGTGAACACGTTGGTGCTCGACCCGGTGACGGGCCACTCGTTCTTCATCGAGAACATGTCGGTGGGCGACACGTTCTACCCGCCGACCTTCCCCGGGGTGACGGCGAACGGGCTGCAGATCGTCGAGCTCGACACCGATGGCGTGCCGGTCGGCTTTCACCCGCTCTCGGGCAGCGGGCTCGGTGGGTTTCTGCCCGAAATCGTCCAGCGCATGCCCACTGGCAACTTTGCGCTGCTCGGCATCACCTCGAGCTACGGGCGCGAGCTGATGGTGGTCAACCCCTCGGGCGTCGTGCAGGGGGTGAAGATCTGGCCGGTGACCGGCACGGCGGTCGATGACACCGTGCTGGCGGTGACCACACACGGCGTTGCGGTGCACCAGAACTGCACCGTGCTGCTCTACGACCCGGCGTTGGCCAACCCCACCACCGTCGACGTCTGCGCCACGGTGCCGAGCGTCGTGAAGTTCGCGTGGGCCGAAGACGGCAGCTTCTTCGTCGAGAGCAACCTGGGCGCGGTCAGCAAGTTCAACCCGGCGGGCACCTTGCTGTGGACGAACCCCAAGCCCACCGGCGCCGTCAGCGGAGGCACGATGACGGTCGACGCGCTGGGCCGAACGTTCGTGGCGACGGCCGACATGAACAGCCATAGCACGCTGCGGCAGATTACTCAGAGCGGAGCGATTGGCTTTCAGAGCTCGGTGCCGCAGATGTTCTTCGCCGCGACGCTGGTGGTCGACGGGCAAGGCAACTTCTACGCAGCCGGGGGCAGCGACAATGGCATCGGTGGCGTCACGACGTCGTTCGGCAGCCAAGACCTCGCGGTGTTGCGCAACCCACAGCTGATCTTTCAGTAATGGTGAAAGACGCCGGGCTCAATGAGCGGTTCATCGAGGCCTGCATCGTCGGTAACCAGAAGCGTGCCTCGGCGGCGTTGGCGGCCGGGGCCGAGATCACGTACCGCAGCCAGAAGACCGGCGTGACAGGCTTTCAGTGCGCAGCGCGCGGCGGGCATCAGGCGCTCGCAAAGCACCTGCTCACGCTTGGCTCCGAGGTCGACAGCCGTGATCGAGATGGGTGCACGGCACTCTTCGACCTGGTCTCCGAAGACAACGACGTGGCAACCGCGACGTTCTTGCTCGACCAAGGAGCCGACGTCGACGCCGCCAACAACGACGGGTGGACGCCGTTGATGGTCGCCTGCACCTGGGACGAGCGGTGGAACGACGTCGTAGCGATGCTGATCAAGCGCGGCGCGAACGTGAATCACATCGCCCGCGACGACTGGACGCCGCTGATGCTCGCGTTCAACACCAACGCCAGAAACGGGCCCCACACGGTCTTGCTCGCGGCCAAGGGGCTCGACCTCGAATTGGTCACACCACAGTACGGGTGGACACCGCTGCTCAACGCCGCCGCTGGCACCAACCTCGAGGCCGTCAGAATGCTGCTGGAGCGGGGGGCGAATGTTCACGCGCGCATGAAGGTGGCCGCCGGCAAGCCGTTCGTGGCGAAGACCTCGCTCAGGGCCCGGAACCGCGCAGGCGCAATCAAAGCCAAGCCCGAGCACGACGGCTTCACGCCCTTGCACTGGGCGAAGCTGAAGAACCGAAGGTGTCAGCCGCTGCTGATCAAGGCCGGCGCTGACTTGAACGCGAAGAGTGGCAGCGGCAAGACCGCGACCGACCTGAGGGTGCCGCCACCCGCTCCGCAGCGCGCATCTCTCGGCGGTCATGAGCATGCGCTGTTGGCTGCGATCGCGGCCGCTCCAGACCAAGACGCGCCGAGGTTGGTGTACGCCGATTGGTTGCTCGAGCAAGGCAATGGCTGGGGCGAGGTCATCGTGGCCTCGCTTCGAAAGCCCGTCGACGAAGACGCACTCGCCAAGCTCGAGAAGAAGCACGCCGCCGCATTCTTGAAGCCGATTGCGCCCTTCGTTCGGGTGCCCCGCTTCGAGCGCGGGCTCCTCGCCTCACTGGTGTGCGACGCGCAGCTCTTCCCCAAAGCGGCTGAAGCCATTGCGCAGAGAGGGCCCGGGGCGACGGTGAAGCTGACCGGGCTCAAGCCCAAGGGAGTCGCCCAGCTGCTCACTGCTCCGCTCGGTCGCTTCGGCTGTTTGGTGCTCGACGAGAATCGCGTCGACGATGAGATTCTTCAAACGCTCGCGGCGAGCCCTGCGCTCGAGGGGCTCAAGGCCCTCGAGCTCGCCAGCAACCCGTTCACCGAACGCGGAGTCACTGCGCTGACCGAATCACCGCACCTCGCCGAGCTGTCGACGCTCGACCTCGATCACGCGTACCCGACCCCGCTGTCGAAGGAGTCACTCACGCAGGTGGTGACCTCGCCGAGGCTCCGCGGTCTGACGACGCTCACCTTTTCTTGCGCGGGGCCTGGCCTCGGTCGGGCGCTCGCTGCGTGCACAGTGCCGCTGCGCACCCTCACCCTTCACGACGTCGACCAGTTCTCTGACGCCGATGCAGTTGCCATCGTCGAAGCGAAGGGGCTCTCGAAGCTCGAGACCCTCACGCTCTTCACCACGCACCGGCGCAAGACGCTTGGCCTGACCCGGGCCGGAGTGACGATGCTTCGCACCCGCCTCAAGCACCTGGTCATCGATGATGTCGCGAGACTCGCGTGACTCCGCTCGAGTTCGAGGCGATTCTCGGCAAGGCAGTGACGCTCGAGGTGCAGCCCGAAGGCATCGACCCGGCGCACCTGACGGCGCTCTTCTTCGCCCCGCTCGAGCGCGCGCTGCTCAACGTCTGCCGCGATGACCAGGGCCGTGCGCACCTGGCCACGCGCCTCGACCGAATCGTGATTCGCAATACCGGTACCGTCGAGTCGTCGCGTACCTGGTGCACGTTCTTGAACGGAGTGCTCACGCTCGACCACACCGCGGTCGACCTCGATGACATTGAAGAGCGGGCTCAGCGCTTGGTGCGAGTGCTCGAACGAGGCCTGCAGTAAAAAAGCCCGTTCGAGCAGCGCTGCCTCGAACGGGCCCCGGCCCTGTCAATTACGCAACCTTGGTATTGGTCAGCTCAGTCGGGCTGACGTCGTTCTGCTTGTGCTTGCCGCTCGTCGACACCAAGCGAGGCAAGCCGTACGAGACGTCGCGAATGGCGTCGCCAGAATACGCGGCGTAGCCAATCTTCGAGATGTATCGCATCTGGTCGAACAACAGACGCTTGAGCTGATTGACGCGCTTCGTGTTGTCGGCGTGTTTCGCCGCCACGAACTTGCCTGCCACGCGCGAAGCCAGCTCGGCTTCAATGAGCTCCTGCGCCTGGGCGATCAAGGCATCGACCTTCTCGCGGTCAGGGAGCTCGTCGCGGTGGGCAGTGACCTTGTGAATCACCGTGGCCATGGTGTCGACCAATGAGTCGTACCTTCGGCTATCGATGGTGAAGATCTGCGGGTCGAGGTCAATCACGGCCCCGATTCGCATCAGCTGCTCTCGCGTCGAGAGCAACACCTCACGGGCCCGCTTCGCCGTCTCGGTATTGTCTCCGCGATCTTCGTCGACCTCGGCGCGAACGGCTGTCGGCCCGAGCAGCGACGCGAGCACCTCGACTCGGCCGAACATCTCGTC
>JANLPS010000395.1:0-15396 GCA_031367385.1 Archangium sp.
CGGTGAACCCGTGCAGAAAGTACACGGCCGGGTAGCGCGCTGAGCCCTCTTGGTACCCCGGTGGCAGGTAGACGGGCATCGAGCGGGTCGACGAGTCGCCCAGCGGGTTGCCCTCGAGCGAGCCTGAGAACAACGGCACGACGTGAATGGAGCCCTTCATGACGCCTTCCCGAATTTCTTCATCACTTCTTGGAGGTCGAGCCAGGCCGACTTCTTCTCGTTCGGGCTCCGCAGCAGGTACGCGGGGTGAAACGTCGGCATCAGGGGAATGCCCTCGTACTCGCGCCACTGGCCTCGCAGCCGGGTGATCGCCGTCGTGTCGCGCAGCAGGGTCTGCGCTGCGAACTTGCCCAACGCGACGATCACCTTGGGTCGAATCGATTGAAGCTGGGCCTTCAAGAAGGGCTCGCAGGCCGCGATCTCTTCAGGCTCGGGGTTGCGGTTCATCGGCGGGCGGCACTTGTTGACGTTGCAGATGTAGACCTCGTCGCGGCTGAACTTCATCGCCTCGATCATCTTGGTCAGCAGCTGGCCCGCCTTGCCGACGAAGGGCACGCCTTGCAGATCTTCATCTTGCCCGGGAGCCTCACCCACGAAGACCAGCTCGGCCTTCGGGTTGCCCGAGCCGAACACGATGTTCGTGCGCGAATTGCACAATTTGCACCGCTTGCAGTCACCCAGCTCGCGTCGAATTTCATCGAGTGTCTGCACCGGGCCGCTCATCGCCGGGCGCGCGATCACCGGCACCGGCGGCGCTGCCACTGGCTTTGGAGGCGCGATCACCGTCGGGTCTCTCAGAAGCGTCCGCGTGCCGTCCGACTCCTGCCACGCCAGGTGCCGGCGAAGCTCGATGATCACGTCGTGCAGGGTGTCGTCACTCATTGCGCGGCAGTACTTACCGTGCGTCGGGCACGGGCGCCACGATGTCCCAGATGCGGGCGGCGACTTCTCGCTTGGGCCCGAAAGCCTCGGCTTTGGCCCCGGCGGCCGACCACACCGTCACCCGGTTGGTGTCGGTGCCGAAGCCGGCTCCAGGGGCGCTCACGTCATTTGCGACGATGAAGTCGAGGCGTTTTTTTTGCAGCTTCTCGAGGGCGTACTTCTCGAGATCATGCGTCTGCGCCGCGAAGCCCACCAGCACCGGCCGCTTCGGCAAGCCGTGCACCTGCGCCGAGGCCGAGGCCAAGACGTCTGGGGTGCGCACCAGCGTCAGCGTCTCGGGGCCGCTCGACTTGGCAGCCTTTTCCTTCGCGACTTCGGCTGGTTTCCAATCGCTGACCGCTGCGGTGGCGACGAAAAAGTCACTCGAATCAACGCGTTTGAGCACCGCTTCGACCATTTGATCGGCGGTGGTGACCTCGACAATCTCCAAGCCTTCGACAGACAGGGCGTCGCTGACCGGGCCCAGCACCACCGTCACGTCCGCTCCGCGGGCGCGCGCCACGTGGGCCATCGCGAGCCCCATCTTGCCGGTCGAGGGGTTCGAGACGAAGCGCACCGGGTCCATCGGTTCGCGGGTCGGGCCGGCGGTGATCAAGACCTTGCGGCCAGCGAGCGGCCCAGCGGCGCCCAGCGCGTCAGCGTACGCAATCAGCTCGGCGAGGTCGGCCAACCGACCGGCCCCCACATCGCCATCGGCCAGCGGCCCGACGCCTGGCCCGACCATTCGAAACCGGGGTATCTCGAGCAGCGCGCGCACGTTCTGCTGGGTGAGCTCGTTCTCCCACATCGCCGTGTTCATCGCCGGGGCCAGCAACACCGGGCCGCGAAACGCGAGCAGCGAGGTGGTCACTGCGTCATTGCCCTGCCCTGCCCTCACCCGCGCGAGCAAGTCAGCGGTCGCTGGGGCAATGATGAAGGCGTCGGCCCACCGCGCCAGGTGCAAGTGACCGAACTGCGACTCTTGATGCGGGTCGAAGTAATCGGTCAACACGGGCTGGCCCGACAGGCTCTGCATGGTCAGTGGCGTGATGAACTCCTGAGCGGCCTTGGTCATCGCGACGCGAACGCTGGCGCCCTGACGGCGCAATTCGCGAACGAGATCAGCTGCTTTGTACGCCGCGATGCCACCACCAACGCCCACCGCGACGTGCCGCCCCTTCAAGTACCCAGTGCTCACCCCCCAACAGCTACACCCTCATTCGGGAGGTGTCGACTCGACGACCGGCTCAATCACGCGATCGGTGAACGGCACTGCGGGGGCCGCATCTGGCGCCTTCATGGCCACGTGGGTCTGCTCGCCGCGAACCGAGACCACGGCGTGCGCGGGGCCTGTCTCGAACTCGGCCACGATGTCGTATTCACCGCAAGGTATGCCGCCTGCTCGGTAGCCCGGCCCCAAAATCACCGTGCCGGCGGGAGCAAACCCCGACGGGTCGGCGGGGGCTCCGGCCGACGTCGGGGTCGCCTGCGCCGAAGTGATCTTGTCGTTCGTGTCGATCACGACCCCGCAGGTGCCGGGAGGCGCCCCCAGCACGACCTCCTGCGAGTCGCCGCTGATCTGAATCGCCTGCATGGCCTGGTTGAGCCGGGTGCTGAACAACCAGCGCCCGGGCTTGAGCTCGACGGTGAACAGCCCGTCATTCGATGTGTCGATGGTGAGGGCGTCTTCTCGGTCTCCAGTGGCAAACACCGTCACCGCCCGGCCCCGCCCATCGGCCGCGAGCACCTTGCCGTGCACCTTGGTTGGAGCCACCAGCCGCAGCGTCACCCCCTGACCTGGCTTGATCACCGTGCGCGCCGAGTAGCGCCGCAAGAAGGCGCTGACCTCGAAGGGCTCTTTCTGATCTTCGACGATCGAGGCGGTGAACTCGCCTTTCGCATCGGTGAAGACGTCTTCGAGCATCACCATCGAGCTGACTTGGGCGTTCACCGCTGGCCGACCCTCGGCGTCGACCACGAGGCCGCTGAGGCGCTCTTGAGCCGCCAGGGTGATTTCACCCAGGTCGAGCGTGCCTGGGGGCACTTTTTGAAACACCGTTCGGTAGCCCTTCGCGGCAATGGCGACTTCTTCAGCCTTCGCCACGCTGAAGCGGCCATCGGGGTTGGTGAGCCGGTCGTTGTTCACGACGTATTCACCGAGCGGAGCGCCATTGTCGGTGACGACGCGCCCAGTCATCTTGGGCAACGCCTTGAGCCGAAACTGCACCCCCTCGCTGGGCACCGTGATGGCCTGGTCGGCGCTCGGCTCGTACCCATCGCACTGCGCGTGCAAGGTGTAGGTCTTGCCAGCGGCGACCTCTTCGGTGCTGAAGAGGCCTCCCGTCTGGGTGTAGGCGAGGCTCACCTGTTCAGAGGCCGCGATGATCGCTCCCGAGACCGGGGCACCGCTCTCGTCGACGACCGTACCGGCCAGCCGCGAAGCAGTGTCGAGCGTCAATCGAACCTGGGCGACCCGACCAAGCTCTGCCTCCAGCGGCGCCTCGGCCCGCAAGTACCCCTTGGCGTAGCTGTAAATCGTGCTCGTGCCCCGAGGTAGGCCGAGCACCGTCACCTCGCCTCGAGCGTCGGTTCGCGATTCGCTGGCCATTCGATCGCTCTCGCTTTGCACCACGATGGTAGCGCCTTCGACCGGCGCGCCCTTTTCATCGGCCACCACCAGGTGAACACCGGCCCTCGCCTCGAGTCGCAGCTCGAGGGGCGGCCCGGGCACCGACGCCAGCCGCTCGGTCGCGCCATCTTTGTGCGTGACCAGCACCTTCCACACCCCGACCTCGGGCACCTCGACCATGAACACCCCGTCATCGTCGGTATCGGCGCTCATCTCAGACTGCATCTGCAGCTCGTCTCGCACGTTGACCCGAGCCTTCAACACCGGCTTGCCATCGGCCGTCAGCACCCGACCCGAGACCATCAGCTTCGGAGTCATCACCACCTCAACCGGCGTGTCTCCCGGCAACACCTCGACGGTGCGAGTGGTTTGACGCACTGGCGCGTCGGCCTGGGTCGAGATCGTCACCGAATACGCACCCTGCGGCACTGGCCCCAGAACGATGAGCTCACCCTTGTCTTGGCTCGAAGCGCTGGCAATCGTTTGCGAGTCGCTGCGCATCAGCGACACGGTCACGAACGGCACCGGGTCGCCGGCTTCATCGACCACCGAGAGCATCAGGCGGCCCGAGACCTCGAGGTCGATGGTGACCTGCGTCTCAGGTTGGTTGATCGACACCTCTTCGGGGGCCGACATCAGGGCACCAGCGCGTGCTCCGACGGTGAAGGCCTGAAACGGCAGGTTCTCGAAGCGCGCGGTGCCGTTGATCGTCTTGGCGTGATGCGCGTGGGGGTCGTCGGCCTCTTCGAAGGGGTTGCTGACCGCGAGCACCACCTCGGCTTCGATGGGCTTCGAGCCACGCACCGTATGCACGATGACGGTGTGCGCCTCGCTCAGCGTCAGTGCATCGCCAGTGGTGAGCCTGTTGGCCGTGGTGAGAAACCCGTCTGCTTCGGCGCTCACCCACAACGACTGCGCCGGCGTCGTCACCACGAATTTGCCTTCGTGGTCGGTACGACCGTCGAAGATCTGACCGGTCACCTCGTCGTACGCCATCACCCGCGCGGGCGGCGGCGTCGCCCCATCGACCTCGGAGGTCACCGTGATCTCGAAGGGCTTCGCCTCGTACACCGTCACGCCGACTTCGTCTTGCTCGGCCTCGGCAATGGCCGAGCCGAACCCGCCCGCGCCGGCACTCGAGCGCGCCGAGAACACCAGCTGAAGCTCTGGCAAGCCCTCGAAGTGAAATTGACCGGCCTGGTCGGTCACCGTCTGCGCCAGCACCTTGGGCGCGAACACATCGCGGCGAATCACTTCTCGGGTCGAGAGCACGGTCGCGAGGTCAGTGCAGTCGAGCGCGCTCTGGCCGCAGAGGTGGCACTTGACCCGCTCCGAGAGAATCGCGGCCTCCAACGTCACAGTGACCCGCGCGCCGACCACCGGAGCGTCGTTGGCGTCGACCACCGTGCCGGTGATCGAACGGACTCCGGCATCGTTGATCTCATCGTCAGAGATGGAGACTTCGTCGAGCTGCCCCTCTTTGTGGGTGACGGCCTCGGTGACCGGGTCGGAGGCGATGGTGTCGTCGCCACCAAAGAAGAAATATCCGGCGGTGACGCAGGCGAGCACGACGGCGATGACGATCAACGACCGCTTCATGCCACCCTCATCGAATCAAGGTGATTTCAGCCTGCGCCGGCACTGTCACCGGAGCGATGATCGGGCCACCCGCCGACTCGGCGTGAAAGCTCGCCCAGATCAACGTGTACTGCCCGGGTTGCAGCCCGCCGAAGGTGATCTGCTCGACGCGCGGTTGGTAGACCATCTGTGCGTAGGGGCTGCGCAACAGCTCGAGTGGCGGGTTGCCCACCGCAGGCACGGTGCCTCGCACCAGCCACAACGCGAACCCCGCCGTCGGCCTGACGCGCACCGAGATCGACGCGAGGCCCGGCACCGGCCCGAAGTCGAGCTGCGCCTGGGTGCCCCGAACCTCGGTGATCAGCGCCGGAGGGTCGGTCGCGACGGTGCCAAACCCCGGCGTTGCCATCACGAACCGGTACATGCCCGGAGGCACCTCCATCGCGTAGGTGCCATCTTCGTTGGTCACCACGGAGATGGGCTCGGCGCGATCATCATTCACGCCCGCGAGCTCGACGCCGGCAGCGGGGCGACCGTCGGGCAGATACGCGTGCCCGCTGAGCTGAACGCCATTGCGAAGTATCAACTCGAGGCCCTGGCTGGCGTCGGCCGCTGCGCTCTTCGTCGCCGTGCGGCGACCCTTTTTCGCTACCACGGTAAAGTCTCGTTGCAAGGCCGGCTTGGACAACACGAAACGGCCGTCTGTTCCTGTCATCACGCTCTGTTCGCAGGTGTCGCACGAGACCACTGCGTCGGGCACGGCGGCGCCACTCTCGTCGCGCACCAGGCCAGTGACCTGCGCC
Organism: Archangium sp.; assembly: GCA_031367385.1. Taxonomy (GTDB): domain Bacteria; phylum Myxococcota; class Myxococcia; order Myxococcales; family Myxococcaceae; genus JAEUJT01. Next base: position 5,932 of record JANLPS010000395.1, read on the forward strand.
GAATGCTTGAGTGAAAAGTCGCCGAGATCAGGCGTGTTCGGCCGGTTCTCCATGGCGGGTTCATACCCAGGCGCGTCGATCACTAGCGTGACGCGATCGACCTCTGAGCCCGGCAACGCCACTTCGAACCGGCCGTCGCTCGCGTTGACCTCGTACTCGTCGACTCTGAAGTGGGTGATCGGCTGACCTTCGACGTTGAGCACCCGGCCCCGGTACACCGATTGGCGTTTGACGTGAATGGTGATCGGGTCTCCACCGGCGGTGGCGAGCGAGCGGTCGGGCTGATCGAAGCCTCGCTGCGTGATGCGCACGGCGTAGATCGCCTTCGGGCGAAGGGGCCGAAAGCTGAACTGGCCGTTCGCGTCAGTCGTGGTCGGCTCGCTGCCCCGCGGGGTGATGCCAAGCGAGACTGAAGCGACAGGAGTGCCCAACTGATCGACGACCTGCCCGGTGATCGCAGCCCCAGCGCGCAACTCGGCCGCGAACTTCATCACCTGGTTGTCTTCGAGCTTCACCTGCTGCCGCTCGGAGGCCAGAAACTCGGGGTGGGTCGCGACCAGCGAGTACGTGTCGGGCGGCAAGCCGCGCATCACCACCACACCGTCGGCGCCCGAGGGCCGATCGCTTCGAAAATTGCCTTCGGCATGCAGCAGGGTCACCGACGCGCCTTCGATGCGCCGGCCTTCTGCGGTGACGGTGACCTCGACGCTGGCCTTTCGCTCGAGTTGCAGCTCGACGTCGTTCTTGGGAGCAGTCACCTTCACCTGCCCCCCACCCCAGTCGGAGTGATGCGCCTGCAAGGTGTACAGCCCCGGTGAGGGGACCTTCGCGTGAAACCGGCCCTCGGCGTCGGCGATCACCGAGTCTCCGGTGGGGTTCACCAGCACCGAGACACCGGGCGCTGGGCGACCGTACTCGTCCATCACTCGGCCTGAGATCATCGTGCTGCGGGTGAGCGTGACTTCGACCGAGGTGTCGCTGCCGGCCTTCACCACCACTGGCACCAAGGTGCTCGCGAAGCCGTTGGCCTGCGCGCTGATCTGATAATCGCCCACGCCGGTCGGGCCGAAGACGATCGTCTCAGCCGTCTTGGCCTTGCGCGAGCTCACCAGGTAGCCGCTGGGCACGAAGAGCTCGATGGTCGGGTCAGGAACGGGTTGATCGGCCTCGTCGAGCACCGTCACCGACACCGTGCCTCCGCGATCGAGCGAGAGCGTCAACTCAGTCACTTCGGCGTCGAGGCGGGCCTCTTGAGGCAGCGCGCTGAGCGCTCCCGAGACGGCGGAGACCAACACCGGCGAGGGAAAGAGCGTGTCGAACACCGCGAGCCCGTTCTTCGTCGCCAGCTCGCGCGAGAGGTGATTGCCACCGAGTCGAACGACGCCCTCGATGGGTTGGCCCTTCGACACGAGGTGCACCTCGAGCCGGCGCGGCGTCTTCAGCGTCAAGGTCAGCGGGTTCGGCCCGGCTTCGACCTGGGCCGCAGTCGCTGGCAGCTTTCGTGGCGCGGTGGCCTGCACGAAAAACGGCCCCTCGCCCAGGCCCGTCAGCTCGAAGCGGCCGTCGGCCCCCGCCTGAGCCTCGACGAAGCGGGTCAATCGCCGCGAAGTCGCTCGCACCGTGCCCGCCACCGGTTGACCATTGACGTCGCGAAGCTTGCCGACGATCGACCGCAGCCGGGGCAAGAACAACTCGACGGGGTCTCCCGGAGCGGCCCGCTCTTTGACACCCTCACCCAGCCCCGCCGCCCTGCCCCACACCGTGAACGAGATGCCGACGAGGTGCTCGAATCGAAACGCCCCGGTGGCATCGGTCTTCGTCGAGGCCCCTGCGGTCAACGCCCCTTTGTGCGCCTCGAGCATCGAGGCCAGGCTCAGCGCGGTCTCGCCCGCTCCGCAGGTGAGCAGGGGTTCGCCGCAGGTCTGACAGTGCAGCGAGGCCAGGCTCTCTTGTGAGCTCGCCGCGAGAAACACCTCGGCGTTCGGCACCGCGGCGCCAGTGGCATCGCGCACCACGCCACGCAAGGTCAGCCCCTCGGCGGCGTCGTTGTGAACCTGCACCGCCGCGAACGCATGGTCCTCGACGGGAGCGACGACCGCCTCAGAGCTCGTCGAAGGGCCCGATGGCTTTGGCCAGAAGACCACGGCAGCCGCGACGGCCAGCAGCACCGCACCAACCAGCAGCCAAAGTCTTCTCATGGGCAAGGCCCGACCATAAAGGGGACAGGCTGGATTAACGAAACCAGCCTGTCCCCTTTTACCTAGTAGTCGTAGCGAATGCCGACCGACACGCCGCCGACGTTCGCCGAGTACTTGTACGACGGCACCACGTCAGTCGACTCTTTGCTCGCCGCGCGCGGCATCATGAACGTGCCGTGCCCGGAAATGTCGATTTTCACAGGGCTTTCGAAGATCTCCAGCGGGTCATTGAAGTTGAACCCGATGCCGCCGGTGACGCCAACCGCCGCTCCGTCGAGAATGTTGGTCCCAGCGGTGTCTTGGCGCGGCACCATCGTCGGGCGATAAAACCCACCCGCTCGGGCGAGAAACCGATCGCTGATGCGCCACTCGAGCCCCATGCGGCCGGTCACGGTGTCGGTGAACCCGGGCGCCTGCTGCGCAGACTCGATGTTGAACGCGTTCTCCAAGCCCAGGGCCGACAGCGTGGCGCCCGAGAGCGACATCTTCACGTTCATGTACGGCGAGGGCGCAGCGCTCCAGTTCTGCCACTGCGCATCGACCGCCAAGGTGAGGTTGTCGAGAATGTCGAACGAGCCACCGAACTGCAGCGAGTGCGGCGAGTAGTGCGTGACGCCGGTGAGCGCGAAGTTGAGCGCGCCGATGCCCTCGAGGTCGACCTTCGCGGGAATTTCGTAGATGAGCTTGATCTCCCAGCGAAACGTGACGCCCAAGCGCAACCGCCGCCACGGAGTCACCGTCAACCCGAACACCGGCCCCACGCGGTTCGCGAGGTACGAGTTGATCTCAGCCGTCTTCACCGTCTTCGAGAACAGGTCGACCTTCACCGCCGCGCCGTCACCGACGAGGTCGGCGAGCACCTGCACGCCCGCGCCGATGTTCAACCAATCGACGATCTTCAAGCCCGCGCCCACGTGCAGCACGAAGCGCTCGGGCGACGAATCGTAGTTGTACCAAAACGGCTGCGTGCGCTGCGGGGCGCTGACCCTCAGCAGCACCGACGTCGGCAAGGTGATGCCCAAGCCAATCGCCAACCGGTTCTTCACCTTGCCCCCGAGGGGAAACACGAAGCCGAGCGAGGCGCCCAGCGAGTCGCGGGGCTGGCAGCTGTGGCAATCGAGGTCGGCGGTGCCGCCGGTCTTCTCAATCGTCGCGGTCGGTTTGTAATACTGAAATGAGAGGCCGAAGTTCGAGTCTTTGCTATCGACCAACAGCGACGGGTTGTAGAAAACCGCCGAGTAATCATTGGCTTCGGCGGTCATCGCCCCGCCCATGGCCGCCGCGCGCGGGCCCAGCCCATACATGTCGTTGTTTTCGGCACCCGCAACCATCGGGCAAACAACCAGCGCAACGGCGATCAATCGAGACTGAACCATGTGCCCCTCAACGAATGATTCGCGTTCAGTTAGTCATCAGCGAACGGCTGAATGGCCTGAACGGCAGCGAGCTCTTGTCGTGCTTCCGACAGCTCTGAGTTGGTCTCTCGCAGTCGGTCTGACAGCACCTGCACGAAGCTCCACAAGAGCTTCACCGCGAGAATTGATTCTTTCTTCATCAGGTTCATCAAGTCGCCACGCGCGACCACCATCACCCGGGTGGGCTCAATCGCCCTGACCGTGGCCGAGCGAGGCGCGTTGTCGATCAGCCCCATCTCGCCGAAGTGACCACCCGCGCGCAGCTCGGCGATCTCGACTCCGCCTTTTTCGACCGAGACCCGGCCGCGAATCACCACGAACAGCTCGTCGCCCGGCTGACCCTCGGTGACGATCTCGCGCCCCGCGGGGAACGTGCGGGTGCTGGCGATCGACAACACGGCGGTCTGTTCTTTGTACGTGAGGTGCCTGAAGAGGGGGATCTTCTTCAGCGCCTCCATGCGCGACTGGGCTTCGACGACGTCGTCTTCGCTCGAGGCCGGGTCTCCGCCGATGCTGACGGCCACCGCGGTGATGTTGTCTTTGCCGCCGCGCTCATTGGCGATCGCGATCAGGCGATCGGGCACTTCTTTGAGCGGCATCGCGATGATGACCGAGCCGACCTCTTCGTCGGGCATGTAGCCATGCAAGCCGTCGCTGCAGAGCATGAACACGTCGCCGGGCAACAGGTCGACGAGCAAGGTGTCGACTTGCACTGATTCTTGAATGCCGACCGCGCGGGTGATCACGTTGCGGTACTGGCTGGTCGCGGCTTGATCTTTGGTGATGGTGCCGGCTTTGAGCTGCGCGGCGATCAAGGTGTGGTCTTCGGTGAGCCTGTGGCACTGGCCGTTGCGAACCAGATACACGCGGCTGTCACCGACGTGGCCAATCAACCCCTTCGAGCCCGCGACGACCAGACAGACGAAGGTCGTGCCCATGCCGCGCTTGGTGCTGTCGGTGGTGGCCGTCTTGTAGATGTCGGCGCAGGCGCGCTGCACGGAGGTCTCGACCAGCTGGGCTCCGGCGGCACGGTTGGCCGGCGTCGGGTCTTTGGCGAGGTCTTTGAGAATGGCGCGGTTGGCGATGATCTGCTGCTTGACGACCTCGGTCGCGCGCGCGCTGGCCACTTCACCCGCCGCGTGCCCGCCCATGCCGTCGGCGACGATGTAGAGCCCGAGCCCGGGGTCGACCAGCATCGCGTCTTCGTTGTGCTGGCGTTTTCGACCAACATCGGTCGCGCCATACGCTTCAGTGGTGAGCACGCAAGGCCTCGGCAGGGTCCAACTTCAAAGGTGGGCGTGGGTAGCAGGACCTGCGCACGAAAGAAAGGGTCACGTCGCCCGTTGTTTCAACAACTTGAGAAACCCGTCGGCCGAGTAAAACGTCAGCTCGACCGACCCGATTTTGACTTTGATGCCGACGGTGAGCACGACGGCGGCTTTGGCGGGCAACTTCTTGCCTGCCGCCATGGTGCCGTTGCGAGAACCCGCGTCGAAGAGTTGCCATTGGCCGGTCGCCTCGTCTTGCTGCATCCACGCGTGAAAGCGCGAGACGGAGGTGTCATCGAGCACGATGTCGTTGTTGTTGGTGCGACCGATGGTGACGCGCCGCTGAAAGGCGTTGTCTTTGGTCTTCTCGACGATCACGGCCAACGGCTCGCCGCCGCCGATCGAGGTCATCTCGAGCCCGCTCTGGGTTCGAAATTGGTAGTCGTCGTCTTCATCGTCTTTCGACTCGGCGGCCTCGGCAGGCTCGTACAGGAGCACGGGGCGGCCTTTGAGGCGCACCTCGACGTCTTGCGGGTCATACGAATAGCGAGTGAACCAGGCGAGCAGCGTCTCCGCCATACGGCGCGAACCTCACACCGCTTTTCACTTCAGGGCCAGACCTTTGTCAGTTTTCTGCAGGTGTTGACGTGCCCGACACGGCCCGACAGGCCTGCCAGAGCGCCGGCCGGGCCTCTTCAACGAAGGGGCACTCGAGCACCGAGGCCAGGTAGAACGGTGCCTGCCTCGAGAAGTACACGGCCCGCGCCAAGTCATCGAGCACCGAGGCATTAAAGCCGAGCAATGACGAGGCCTTGGCCCGCACGAAGAACAAGGCCGGGTGCTCGGCGAAGCGGGTCAACGCGGCTGCAATTCTTCGCTTCGAGCTGAACACGGTCAGCTCGAGGTTCACCGGAGTGGCCTCATGGGTCAGCACCAACCACTCATGCAGCAGCACCTCGGCGACCGAGGCCGGGGGCTTTGTGTCGAAGCGCTCGATGAGCTCGAGGGGCTGGCTGCGCACCTCGGTCAGCAGGCTCAGCCAGCGCGCCTCGCCTCCGCTGAACCCGTTCGACTCGATCGACGCGGGGTCGAAGGGCCGGTTCTGCACCAGCGCGCACAACAGCTCGTGACGCAGCCGCAGTGACTCGGTCGGTTCACGCTCGAGCCGGCCCGGCGCAGGGCCTCCCTCGGGGGGCCGGGGTAAGTGCAGCGCGGCGCTCCCCTCTTCTGGGCGAAACACGTCAGCGAGCAGTGTGTCCCAGTCGAGCCAGGCGAGCGTTGGGTAGAAGCCGGCCTGTTTTCGAAGGCGATAGACGTTGAGCCGATGCAGCCCGACCACGCCACCCGCGTAGGCGAGCGCGACGGCGCCAGCCAAGACCGAGCTCACGCATCCTCTGGGTGACGGAGCGCCTGGGTCTGGGCGCCATCGCCATCGTCATCGTCGTCTTCAGAGGTGACGGCGAAGCGGTACTCTTCACCGAGCCATTTGCCCAGATCGATCGCCTTGCAGCGCTCGGAGCAGAAGGGAAACTGAGGGTTCTGGGCTCGAGCGAGCACATCGCGTTTGCAAATCGGGCATCGGGAGGTCGTCGCCATCGCCCGCGCATTCTGCCCGAACCCGCGTGTATCGTGCACGGGTGCGTTTGCTGGCCCTCACTCTTTTGGTGGTCTGTGCGTGCCGGCAGAGCGGCACGACCACCGTCATCACGCCCACGATGACGGCCGACCCGATCTGTGGCGACGGCAAGCTCGGCCCTGCAGAAGAATGTGACGGGTCTGATTTTGGCGGGGCGACCTGCACCTCGCGCGGGTTCGATCGCGGGCAGCTGGCATGCGACGCGAAGTGCCGCTTCGTCGAGACCTTGTGCGAGCGCCAATGCGGCAACGGCCGGGTCGACGTGGGCGAGACCTGTGATGGCGACGCCGGGGTGACTGCGTGCCCGAGCTTCGGCTCCCATGCCTGCACGGCGAGTTGCCAGCTCGACACCTCGCATTGCGTGACGACCGCGTTCGATGAGGGGCCGGCCTTCTTCATGACCAACGGTGGGCCCTCGGTGATCGCCGATCTCCCTCCGAGCGGCGCGCGAGATCTGGTGGTCGCCGTGCCATCGTTCGGGAGAGTCGAAACTTTCCCCTGGGTGGTTCAGCAGGGGTTCTCGCAGACGCAGGGCCGCAAATTGTCGTTCGAGACGACGCCTCGCGTGCCCTCGGTCGCCGATGTGAACGGCGATGGGCTCAACGACGTCATCACGCTCAACGACGATGGCGCGATCGACGTGCTGCTCGCCAAGACGAGCGGGTTCTCGAGGGTGCCGGCCACCGATGTGCGCTGCTCTGGGGGCCACTTCATCGCGCCGACGGTGCTCTCGTGCGGCCCGACGGTGCTCGTGCTTCAAGACGGCGGAGTGACCCAGGTCTCAGCCGAGGTCACCGCGTTCACCGGAGATCTCTGGAGCGCCTCGGCCAATTCACTTCGCCAACTCGCCGCGCCCGATTTCGTCGATGGAGGCGTCTTCACGTTGGTGGGCGCCCCCACGGCGATCGCCCTCGGAGACCTGGACGGCGACGGCGACCTCGACTTGGCCAATTTCTCTGCCGGCACGCTCACCGTGCTCGAGCGAACAGCGACTGCTTTCGCCGTGAAGGTCACCTTCTCAGACGCGGCGGCGAACCACCTCGCGATCAGCGACGTCGATCTCGATGGGCGGCCCGACCTCCTCTGGCTCAGCGGCACTGACGTGATCATTCGTCGCAACAATGGCGGCTTCGCATTCACCGAATTTCGTGTACCGATCGGGAGCACCGCCCCTCTCTCGTTCAACATCGGCGACGTTGACGGCGACGGAGATCTCGACTTCGTGCTCACCACCTCTCAAGGCGGTGAAGCGACCCGCACCGACGTGAAGCTCAATCGCGTTCGCTGACGATGTGTGTCTTGTCCGACATTTCGCGACTTATGCGACAGGCAAGGTGTGATGAATCTTTGTCCGGCCGCTGTGCGACGTCGACCTGCTAGGTCGCACGCCTCCACACGAGGGACGACAATGTCACGACTGGTACGAGTGTCTGTGTTCGGTGCGGTTTTGTCGGTGATGCAAGCGTGCGGTGGCCCGCTCGAGCAATCGGGGCCCAACGCTGATGACTCGCAGGCCATCGCCGATGATCAGGTCGAGACGAAAGACACGCTGAGCATCAAGCCGCGTGCGTGCGGTACCGTCGACATGTCGCCGTCTGAACGCGCGCAGATCGACAACCAGCTCTCGCTGATGGCCTCGGCCACCGCGACGCCGCGCACTCTGCAGACCTGGGTGCACGTGATCAACACCGGCTCGGCGCGCACGCAGGGCAACATTCCCGACTCGATGATCGTCGACCAGATTCGCGTGCTCAACGACACCTACCGGCCGACGGGTTGGCAGTTCGCGCTCGCCGGCACCGATCGCACCACCAACGCGACCTGGTACACCGTCTCGCCGGGCACCTCGGCCGAGACCGCGATGAAGACCGCGCTGCGCAAGGGCGGCGCTGACACCCTCAACATCTACCTGGCGAACCTGGGCGGCGGGTTGCTCGGCTGGGCCACCTTCCCCAACAGCTACGCGTCGGCCCCCAAGATGGACGGCGTGGTCATCTTGAATGAGAGCCTGCCGAGCGGCACCGTCACCAACTACAACCTGGGCTACACGGTGACCCACGAGGTCGGCCACTGGGTCGGTCTCTGGCACACCTTTCAGGGCGGCTGCACGGCGCCCGGCGACCAGGTCGATGACACGCCGCCCGAGGCGAGCGCGACCAGTGGCTGCCCGGCGACCAAAGACACCTGCAGCGGCGGCGGCACCGACCCGATCACCAACTTCATGGACTACTCGTACGACTCCTGCATGACCGGGTTCTCGGGCGGCCAGAACACCCGCATGAACACCATGATGGCGTTTCGCGACACCGCGACGACCGATGGCGGCACCGATGCCGGCCAGGTTGATGCGGGCCCGGTCGACGCTGGCCCGGCTGACGCTGGGCACGACGGTGGCGTTGATGCCGGCCCGGTTGACGCGGGCTCGCCCGATGCTGGCCCGGCCGACGCGGGCTCACCCGACGCTGGCCCGGCCGACGGCGGCGTCGCGAACGTGCTGATCGACGGCGTGCCGGTCGACAACATCGCCGGCGCGAAGGGCGAAGAAGATCGCTTCACCATGGTGGTGCCGGCCTCGGCGAAGACGGTGACCTTCTCGACCAGCGGCGGTGCCGGCGATGCCGACCTGTACGTGAAGGCCGACGCCGACCCGACGACCACCAGCTACACCTGCCGCGACTTCGGCAGCACCAATGCGGGCAAGTGCACCCTGAGCGTGACGAAGGCGACGACCTTTCACGTGCTGGTCAGGGGCTTCAAAGCCTTCAGCGGCGTGCGGCTCATCGGCGACTACTCGCCTTGATGAGCGCCTAGTACTACTTGCTCACTTAGTCGAGGCATGATCTTCGGTGGTGATGAACCGAAAGAGCCTGAAACGGTTAGACACCGCTCTGTCGTCGTTTCTCGACGAGATGTTCGACGGAATGGGTAGGCGTGAGCGCGTCGAGGCA
>JANLPS010000421.1:0-11244 GCA_031367385.1 Archangium sp.
GCGGCGCCAGGCACGAGGCCGTTCTTCGTGTGGCAGCTGATGCAGAAGTCAGTGCCGTGGCAGCGGGCGCACGAGGTCTCGTCAGCGCGAGCCTCGACCGGGTGACGGCTCAGAAAGTCGTTGCGGTGAATGAACATGCGGTCGACCCGCTCCGGCAAAATCGCTTCGATGCGCGTGCTGACGGTCTTCGCGTGGCACTCGCTGCAGAAGGTCTGCTCGTGACAGGTTTCGCAGGCTGCTCCGGCCGAGTGCGCTTCATTGCCGTGCCGCTTCAAGAAGTCGCCGCGGTGACTGAAAGCGGCGACCGGCTTGAGCGGGTACTTCGTCAAATCTTGGTGGCAGACCGAGCAGTTGCCCGCCTCGTACTGGGCCTTGTGCTCGTGGCAGTTCAGGCACGAGTCCATCGTGGGGGGCGTCACTTGGGTGACCAACGGCTCCGGCAGCGAGGTGTGACAGACCGAGCAGTCTTCTTTGACGCGCTCGATGTGCTCGGCGTGGTTCATCTTGAGCTCGCGCTTGGGCGGCGAAAACGTCTTCGGGTGCTCGGGGCTCGTGTGACAGAACGCGCAGTTGCCCTTCTGCTTTTCTTCTTTGTGGCAGCTCAGACACTTTTTCTCGGTGGGGAGATCGACCGTCGAGAGGGTCGTCGACTCGAAGATGGTCTCGTGGCACGTGGCGCAATCGACGTCGGCTTTGGCGTGGCGCGCGTGCGGCACGATGATGTGGTCAGCTCCACGTGCGAAGAGGCCGGTCAGCCCCGCGCAGGCAGCCAGAACCACCGCGCCCACCGCGAGCGGCATGCGTCGATTCAGAAAACGAGGGGCCGTCATTGGAGTGAACCCCCACGGGGAAAGGTGTACGTGACTTTGCCCATCAGCTCGACGCGGCCGACGGCGTAGGGCGTTGAACCCGCGAAGCAGGCGACGCTGGCGAACCATGCGGGTGCGAATTGCCAGCCGACGGTGGCCGAGCCCGACACCGAGGTGGTTCTGCCGCGAATGGCCTGATCGAGCACGTAGGTCTCGACGTCGAGTGAGAAGCCGAGCCCGTTGGGCAGCACATGGCGCCCGCCAACCCTGGCCTGGGTCAGCCCCGCCGAGGGCACGTACATGCGGCGAAACGTGACTGACGCATTGGTCGTTCGCGACCACGGGGCAGTGACGGCGGCCCGCGCGAGCAGCTCGTAGCCAGACTCGGAGTTGACCCAGAGCGCGCGGCCGTCGGCGAACACCGAAAGCGCACGGTTGACCTGGTAGCTCAGCTCGAGGCCAAGGTCGTCTCGAGAGGTGTCTGCGAAGACGCTGAAGATCGAATCACGCGACAAAAACAAGTCGGGCGCCGTGCGCCGGTAGCCGACTGACAGATCGAGGTCGGGCAGGGGTTGCCAGTGCGGGCCGACGTGAAATTCTTCGAGGCGCTTGTCGGCGATGCTCCACGCGAGGGCGGCCGAGGCGTTGAGCTTTTTCGAGAACGCCCAGCGACCGTCGACGCCCACGTCTTGGCGAATGACCGCGTCGCCCTTGGTAACATTGAGAATCGAGACGCCGACCTGGCCGTCGTAGAGAGGCGACCACGAGGCTCGGGCGCCCATGCTCAAGCCGCCGTGTACATAGTTCGCGAAGCGGGCGACCACGGGCTCGCCGATGAAGGCCGAGAGCCCCAGGTTCGCCGGGCCTCTCACGTTGGCCCAGACGCCGTCGATGAATTGAGCGCGGGCGACGCCGCCAGACACGAACTGTCGGCCGAGACGGAGTTGGAGGTGCCTGTGGAACGTCGACCCTTCGACGTAGAGCAGCGTGATGTCGCCCGACAGCGGCGAGGGCGGCGAGGAGGGCAGGGTGAGCGCTCCCCAGGCGTCGAGCGTCACACCGACATCGTCGAACAGCGGTGTCTCAAGCCGACGCACGTGCAGCCCGACGAGCTCACGCAGCGGCACCATGGTCTGGTTCGGGCCCGCGCGCGGGTCTGGTGCGGCGCTGATCATGCTGGTCGAGTTGACCTCGACATCGGCCCACGACGGAGCACCCACCAACAAAGCAGCCAGGCACAGTCGCCTCGATGTCATCAGCCGGCCCTCCTGGGCGAAGACGAAGCGCTACTTGAGCTCGCGAATCAGAGCGACCAACGCGTCGGCTTCACCGGGCTTGAGCTCGTCCTTGAAGGCGTCCATCTCCTGCTTGACGCCTCCCTTTTCTTTCGTCACGCCGTCGAGAATCGCCTTCTTCAAGTCGGCGTCGCTCGTCTTCTGAAATTCAGCCGAGGTCATGTCGCGAAGCTGAAGCTTCTGACCCTTTTCGGTCTTGCCCTTGCCGTCTTTGCCGTGGCAGCTCGCGCACTTCGAGCCCCAAAGGCGTTCGATTTTTTTGTCAGCGGCCGACGCGTCGTTCGACACCAGCATCGAAGTGGCGATCGCGATTGCTGCGAGAAGATTGGTTTTCTTCATGGTGATCACCCTCGAGTGTGTTCGAGCCACCCTACGCTCAAAGTTGGTTTGCGCCAGAGCCGAAGCGACGATGTTTCATCTGCGTTGGTGCTCTCTTCGCGCCGCGCATTTCTTGCGCGCGAAACGGCAATTTCCGCTGCGAGAACGCACATTTTGCGCCGGTGAAATGCCGATGCGTTCGTCTCTCGATTCTTCTCAGTCTCAATGCAGTTGGCCGCTTGTTAATTTGTGCGAACAGAATTACCGCTGATCTGCGCGAAGCAGCTTGTTCACTCACTCTTCGCCAGGAGCCGACCATGACTGCGAACCGGTACACGCGTGTGACGGCGATGTTTTTTCTTGCGACGTTGGCGGGGCCAGCGTGCTCTGGGCCTGCGAGCTCACCTGGCAAGCCATGCACGGTGACGGCGAATGACAATGGTACCGCGACCGTGTTGTGCCCCGATGGCAGCAAGACGATTCTGACCAACGGTGCCAACGGCACGAATGGCACGATCGGAGTCAACGGCACGAACGGCACCTCGTGCTCGTTGTTCGTCAGCGATGCGGGCGGCAAGACCATCACCTGCACCGATGGCACGAGCGTCACCGTGACCGACGGTCAAAACGGAGTCGATGGCAACGCGATGATCGATTTTTCTACCCTCACGCCCGTAGAGCAGAATGGCCTCGACCTCTCGGTGACCGTGAGCAGCATCACCAACGACGCGCGCCCGGTCGCGACATTCGCCGTGCGCAACTCGAAGGGCCAGCCGGTGAAGAACATCCCCCCTGCTGACTTCTCGGGGTTGGCGCTGCTGCAGTTGGTGCCCGGTGACCTGGGCCCCACCGGCAACGGCGTCGCCAACGACACGTGGGTTTCGCACATCACCAATTGCGCGACCTGCGTAACGTCGACCGAGACGGCCAACGCTGCACAGTTGATTGACGCTGCCAACGGTACCTATCGGTACACCTTCGCCAAAGACATCAAGAACCCGACCCCGTACGACGGCGGTCAGGCCATCGCTGGAGTGGCCTTCGACGCCAATGCGGTGCATCGGTTCGGCATGCGCATCGCCACCAGCAGCAACTCATTTCGACCCGTCGACGTCGTCTATGACTACGTGCCGGCCACGGGCGCGGTGGTGACTGGCGAGAACGACAAGGTGGCGACCGCGACGTGCCTTGGCTGCCATCAGCAGTGGCGTGCGAACCCGCTCAACGCCGGCGGCGTCACTCCGTTTCACAACGGTCAGCGCTACGAAGTGCAGTACTGCGTGGTGTGTCACAACGAGCAACGCAAGTATTCGGGCACGCTGATCTCTGGCAACTCGGTCATCGCCGAGCCCACCATCGATGGCGAGGGCATGATGACTCCGCCCAGTGGGCAGACCAGCGTTCGGGTGCTCAAGGGCCAAGCGGTGCTGCACCTGCCGGTGTTCATTCACAAGATTCACATGGGCGATCGGCTGACGCTGAAGGGCCCGTACGCGGGCCTCGGCACCGAGCTGAATGAAATCGCCTTCCCCCAGAGCCCCGCGAACTGCAAGACGTGCCACATCAACGCCGCGCTGGCTGATCACTGGCAAGGCCAGCCCAGCCGCCGCGCGTGTGGCTCGTGCCATGACGCCGTCGACTTCGTGACTGGCGCGAATCACACTGGAGGGCCGCAAGCCGACGATAAGGTGTGCGCTGTGTGTCACAGCCAGGCTGGCATCGCCGCGGCCCACGTGCCGCTCGAGCCGCCAGACCCGGCGAATATTTATTCGACTCCGGTCGGGGGCAACAACTACACCAACGCGTCGTGGTTGGGCAACCCGCTCACCCCGCCGCCGGGCGCGAAGGTCGTTTCGTACTCGATGCCGAAGAGCGCGGTGAGCACCGTTGACGCAGGCGCTGGCAACGTCTTCGCAAGAGTGAAGTTTGTGTTTTTGATCAACGATGCAGGCGTGGTGTTCAACGCGTCGAACGGTACCAATGAGTTGATCGACGGCTTCACCGGCTCGCCGAGCGTCACGTGTGCGTTCGCGATGCCGCAAGATGGGCTCGCTGCTCCGGGCGATTTCAATGTGCAGATCAACGGCTATCTGAAGACCCTCTGGCGAGGCACGGCGACTGGAGCGGGAGCGGGCAACCTGACGGGGCCAGACACCAGCGGGTACTACACGGCGACGCTGACCGGCGTGGCGATACCGCCCGCTGCGACGATGCTGACCTGCGGCGTGGGCTACAGCTACGCGCTCGCCGCCACCCAACCCCTGACGCAGATCGATTTGCCGGGCGAGCTGGCGTACGACGCTGGCACCAGGGTCGGTGGGCTGAGCGTGCCCGCGGCGAACATCTGGCAAGTGGCCGCTGGCTACACCGGGCGCCGGGGCTCGACCAACAGCGCGGTGGCCGCAGGGCAAATCGTCAGCACGGCCAAGTGCAACAACTGCCACAACCGGCTCGGCGTCGCGCCGACCTTTCACGTAGGGCAGCGAAACGATGCCCCGACGTGCTCGTTCTGCCACACGCCCAACAAAACCAGCAGCGGCTGGTCGGCCGGCTCAGAGAGCTTCGTGCACGCGATTCACGGTGCTGGGGTGCGACGAGTCCCCTTCAACTGGCACGCGATCTCTGAAGACGAGGGCTTCTACAAGATCGCTTTCCCCGGGCGGCCTCAGCTGTGTGAGGGCTGTCACAACGCGGGGTACTTCGACTTCAGCGCTGCTTGGTACACCGACGAGCGGGTGGCGAGCCGGTTGATGCAAACGGTCGCGACTGGCACCTTCAACAGCAGCCCGACGCTGGCCGACGGTGGCGTCAACAGCGCCTCGTGGGCGGTCTCACCGTACGTGAATGGTGACGGTGGCGTGAACTACGGAGCCGCGTACGCCTACAACACGACCAGCATGGTGGTGACCGAGGCCTCGCCCAACACGTTGGCCAACTCACCCATCTCGAATGCGTGCTTCGGCTGCCATGACGCTCCGACCGCGATTGCTCACATGCGCACCAATGGCGGTCTGATTTACGCGCCGAGACCCGCCGTCGCTGCGTCGACCGAGCAGTGTCTGATCTGTCACGGGCCGGGCCGCATGGCGGCTATTCGAGACGTGCACGCCCGATAGGCCTGGTCTCAAGGTCAGGGCGTGGCATGCGATGCCGCGTCGACAGCGCTGCGCGACCAGACTCCCTCGCTCCAGGCGTGCGAATGGCGAACGGCGAAGGGCAGCAGGAGCGTGGGGCCCAGCGCAAAACCTGCGCTGGAGTCAAGGTCCATGCATTCTGTGCGGCCTCGGAGATTACCGCCTAGGGGGGAGCGCCCTCTTCCACGCCCCGTCGCCGGTGGGCACGCGGCTCGCATCACCAGGGCCATGGCCCAAGACAATCTTGAAATACCCGCAGTCGCTCCGGCGCTTCATCGAAGCCACGCGATGCATCGCGACAGCGAAGCCGCCGCGTTGGCGCTGCGCGAAGCGGAGGCCGAGCTGTTGCGGCGGAAAACCCGACGTCAGCACCAACAGGCACAGCTCTATTCGGTGGGTCGCATGCTGTTGGCGATGCTCTTCGTGGTCAGCGCGCTGGTCAAAGTCAGCACCTTCGCAGCGACCCGAGACGCGTTGGCCACCAGCGGCATCGCTGACAGCGCGTTCGTGCTGAGCGCCGGCATCACCCTCGAGCTGGTGCTCGGCGGGCTGCTGATGGTCGGCCTGCAGACCCGCGGCGTGGCGGTGGCTCTCATCGCCTACCTCGCCTGCGCGACCGTATTGGTGCTGCACGACCTGAACGTTGGCTTCAACGCGACCTTTGCCATGAACAACGTCGGGCTGTGCGGAGGCCTGCTGATGCTGATGGGCCATGGTGGCGGCGTCTGGAGCATCGACCGTCTTCTCGAGCACCGGAGCGCTCGCCAATTTCGGGCCTGAGGACTCCATGCGCCGCGCCCTGCAGCCGCTCGACATCACTCTGCGGCATGGCCGCCTGTACCAGTGGGTGCGCCGGCTCTTCTTGGGTTTCTCGGTCTCACTGACCTTTTTCTTGCCGCTGTGGCACTTGCACGCCGGTGACGTGGTTGGCAGCGGCCTCGCCGGTGACAGGCCGTGGGCTGGCCTGGCTTCGCTCCTGCCTGATCGCGCGCCGCCGCTGATCGGGGCCCCCACGTCGATCTCCTTCTTCGGCGTCGAGCTGCTCGACCCGGCGATGGCGCTCGGAGTCGCGTTGGTTCGCGGCGTCGACATGAATTGGCTGTGGGCCGTCGGGCCGGGGCTGATACTGGTCGCGGTGCTGGGCAGGTTCTTCTGCGGGTGGGCCTGCCCCTATCTGCCAATTCTCGCCGCCAGCAACGCAGCCCGGTGGTTTCTCAGCAGGCTCGGCGTGCCGATGGCCGACCTGAAGGTGCCCCGCCTGACGTCGCGGGTCGTGCTGGTCGGCGTGCTCATCGCCACGGCGTTCACCGGCCTGCAAGTGATGCCGCTGGTCTACCCACCCGCGCTGATCGGCCGCGCTGCTTTTCACGCGATCTTCTTCGGGTCGCTCGGCCTGGGGGCGTTGCTGGTCATGGCGGCGTTTCTCTTCGACACCCTGGTGTCACGCGCGGGGTTCTGTCGCTCGCTGTGCCCGGGCGGGGCGATGTTCTCTCTCATCGGCAGCGCGTCGGTCGTCTCGGTGAAGCGCGAGGTCTCCAAGTGCACCGACTGCACGGTCTGCGACGTGGTGTGCAATCTCGGTCAACGCCCGATGACCGACCGGCTCGACGGCGGCTGCGAGCGCTGCGGCAAGTGCATCGCCGCGTGCCCGACCGGGGCGCTCTCCTGGGGCTTCGGCAAACCCGCGATGCTCCGCGGCTCCGCGGAGCGCCCTTGAATCGGCGGCGGCTGGTCGGTGCCTTGGCCGCCGCGCTCGCATTGACCGCGGTGCCGAAACGAGCCCTCGCCGAACGAAGGATTCGGCCTCCAGGGGCGCTCCCGCCTGGGGCCTTCGAGCAAGCGTGCGTGGGCTGTTACCGATGTGCCGAGGTGTGCCCCACTCGGTGCATCGCGTTTCCCTCTGGGTTGACGCTCGAGCAAACGCTGCCTCAGCTCGACTTGTCTTCGAGGGCCTGCGTGCTGTGTATGCAGTGCACCCAGGTCTGCCCGACTGATGCCCTGGTGCCCATTCTGGCCGACACCGAAACGGTCGCTTCGCAGGTGCGAATGGGGGTGCCGGTGCTCACCCGCTCGAAGTGCCTGCCGTGGACTGGCGCAGGCATCTGCCGGCTCTGCTACCAGGTCTGCCCCTACCCTGACCGCGCGGTCGAGCTGGTCGGGCCGCAAAAGGCGCCCCTGTTTCACGCGGAGGCCTGTGTGGGGTGCGGGCTGTGCGAAGAAGCCTGCCCCGACAAGGCTTCGGCGATCGTGATTGAGCCACTGGGTACGGTCGGGCCCGTTGTGCGAGGCGCGCCGTGAGCCGCCCATCGCTCAACACCATCGTGCGCGCCCGGTTCTCGCGCAGAGACCTGGTCAAGGCTGGGCCCCTCGTTGCGGTTGCCGCTGGCGCCGTCGGTCTCGGGGTGTGCGGTGACAAGGCCGAGGCCTTGGTGCACACCGACGGCACGTGCCGGTTCTGCCTCATGCACTGTGGCATCACGACCGAGGTGCGTGGCACGCACCTGGTGAAGGTCGAGGGCCGGCTCGCGTCGAGAACCCGGGGCTTTTTGTGCGAGCATGGGTTTGCCCTGCGTGAGGTCGTGCACAGCCACGAACGCCTGCAGCAACCGTTGATTCGCCGCGGAGATGCGTTTCACGAAGTGTCGTGGCCCGAAGCGCTGGCAGAAGTCGCGCGCCGACTTGAAGCGGTGAAGCGGGCACACGGCCCAGAGGCGTTTGTCATTCGCACCGGGTGGCCGCTGGTTCGACACCCGCTGGTGAATTTTCTGCACCGCTTCGCGCGGGCGTTCGGTTCTCCAAATGTAGCGACGGTGTCGAGCCTGTGTGAGGCCTCGCTGCGCATGGGCCAGGCCCTCACGGTCGGCAGCAAATACTCACCAGATCTCCATCAGACCAAGACGCTCTGCGTCTGGGGCGCCAACCCGCCCACTTCAGCTCCGCCGTTCGCGCACCTGGTATCGGCGAAGGCCACGACCGGCACGTTGATCGTCGTCGACCCGATCAAGACCAACCTGGCCAAAGAAGCGACGCTTCATCTCCAGGTGCGCCCCGGCTTCGACGGAGCCCTCGCTCTCGGCATGGTCAACGTGGTGATCTCCGAGGGGCTCTACGATGCCGCTTTCGTGGCCCAGCAGACCATCGGGTTCGAAGCACTGAAGGCGCTCGCCATGCAGTACCCGCTGGCCCGCACCGAGCAGCTCACCTCGGTACCCGCTGAGTCGATTGCGCGCGCGGCGCGAGCGCTCGCGACGCAGGGCCCGTCTGGCATCTGGGCTGGCCTGGGCGTTGAGCACCACGAGAACGGCGTTCAAGCGATTCGCGCCATTGCCTCACTCGAAGCCCTCTGCGGCCGGTGGAATGGGCAGCAGAGCCCGCGAACGGTCGTCTCTCCCATGCACGAAGACTTTTTCTCCCAGATGCTTCCCGCGTTGTACGACATGAAGACCCCCGAGCCCGTGCCCCCCGCACCTCGTGCACGCGCCCTGGGTCACGGCGCCTTTCCGTTGTTCGAGATGTACAACCGCGAAGCGCAGGGCGAGCTGCTGGCCGACGCGATTCTCGACGACACGCCGTACCCGGTGCGCGCGCTGATGCTGGTCGCCAGCAACGCGTTGATCACATCACAAGGGGGCGCACGGCTCGAGAAAGCCTTCGACGCGCTCGAGGTGGTGGTCGTGGTCGACCCATTCTTCACCGCTTCTGCGCAGCGCGCCGACATCGTGTTGCCCTCGACCACCTTTGCTGAATCACTCGATGTCGACGACGCCGCCGCCGTCGCGCGCGGCAGTCTGGTGCCAGTGCAGCATGGTGCGAGGCCTGACTTCACCATTCTGACCGAGCTGGCCCGCGTGATGGGGCTCGGTCACTACTTCCCGTGGCAGAATTTGCACGAGGCGATCTCCGCGCCCCACGTACCGTGGATGACCGACCCTCGGTCTCAACCGCTCCCCAGACCCGAGACCGCGACGCCCACCTTCGGCACACTTTCGGGCAAAGCCGAGTTCACCAGCCGACTGCTGCCCGAGTTTGGGCACCCAGCGCTTCCGGAGTTTACGGCGCCAACCGAGCCGCTCACGCCCGAGTTTCCGGTGAGGTTGATCACAGGGCCCCGTCCGCGGGCGTACATCAACTCCCAATTTCGCGGGGCACCGAGCATCAAGGCTCGAATGCGAGAGGCCGAGGTGATGATGCACCCCCAGGTTGCTGCGCGCTTCGAGGTGACCCACAACCAGCTCGTCATGCTCGTCTCACCGCATGGGCGCCTGACGTTGCGCGCAGTGGTGACCGCCGACGTGCACCCGGAGTGCGTGGTGATCTCAGCCGGGTGGGCCACCGCCAACGCCAATCGCCTCATCTCGCCCGATAAACGAGACCCCATCAGTGGGTTTCCCGCATTTCGGTCGGGCGTCTGCCGTGTCGAGCCAGCCACGTCAGCGACTCCAGCGACCGAGTGAGTGAGTGCTGAGCGCCTGGGAGTCGCTCGCAAAAAATCGCGGCAACGCTCGGTCTTTTCGACGGTGAGGTGACCGCCCACGCCAGGTCGGTACCAAATGGTAACCCCGATTTTGTTGTCGCTCATCACCGCTCCGACCTGGGCGAAGGCCCGAATCGCGTGGGCATTGGCGACGGCGACCAGGCCGCCTTCGGCGGTCGACTCGGAGTTCTTTGGTCTGAGGCGGAGCATCGACCAGGTGGTTGAACCGCGCGGCTTTGCCCTTGCCCATCACCTGAGCAATCACGTCGATAGGTGCAGATTCGCCGAGTTGACCGGCACGATGCGAATCGATAGGCGCTCGGCGTCGGGCTCTTTGATCTTCCCGTCGGCCGCGGCGTACATGTTGCGCGCGAAGACCGCCGTGTTCTGCTCGTTGTATTGGCGAGCAGGCGCAATGCTGCCGCTGGTGCCTTGAGCGAAAGTCGCTGTCTGCTCCGCCCCCGCACTTAGGGCGTACGAAGCCCCGGGGCCGGTGCGGTCTCGGTCGCTGCCCCTTGCATTCGGTAGAGCGCGAGCAGCCAGGCGCCGGCTGAAGCGATGAACGCCACCGCGGCGAGGGTCATCCACTTCAGGTAATTTGCGGAGTCGAGCTGCATCATCACGCGCGCGATCATCGCGACCCACGTGCCAGCGGCCATCGCAATGGTCGCCTTCGCCCACCCCTGCAGCCACGCCTGGTGACCGCCATGTGCCGCCATCACGTGGTGCCCGATGGTCATCGACAGCAAGCTGAAGCCGCCGATGAAGATGACGTGCAAGCCCGCTGAGCGCTGCATTGGCCACAGCGTCAAGAGCAGGTACCCCACCGGCAGGCACCACGCAGCGAACCACACCAGGCGCCGGTTCAACCCTGGCTCGGTCGGCCACACCCACAGGCGCGCACCGCGCACCAGCACTGCACTGGCGACCACCAGCCGCAAGCCGTACCCCACGCGCATCGAAGCCATCGGCTCAGCCTGAATGACGAAGCTCGCGGCGAACGCGACGGCGAGCGCTCCATGCAGAATCAGCGCATCACGGGTGAGCGGCTTGGGGGGCTCGGCGCGAGTCACCACCGGCACCAACATGGCCCCGATGCCCATCACCAGCGAGGCCATCAGCCCCTCGAGCAGCAACCCCTTGCCCAGCGCGTGCAAGCTCGGCATCGCGGTCAAGACCGCGCCGATCAACCCGAAACCCAAGCCCAGCGGTAC
>JANLPS010000443.1:0-10089 GCA_031367385.1 Archangium sp.
CGACCTTCTTCGAGCGCAACGCCTTCTTCAATCTCGCCTCTGTCTTGAGTCTCATGTGTGCACCCTCTCGGCCTTGATCGGCCGCGGGCGCCTACTTCACTCTCAACGACTCAAGAAAACGGTAGTCGCTGAACGCTTACGCTCCTACATCCTGCGGCTCATCGAGTGAACCGACGAAGCCCGACGAGAAGTGCGTCACCTCTGCGCTCACGATCGCGCCATCGACGCTCGAAGCCAGCGCCTCGAACTCGGTCGCACTGCCCCGCTTGGTCCAGAACACGACCAGGTGCCTCCCGCCGGCGACGGTGGGTTTGAGCTCAACCCTGACCGGCTTCTCGAACACCAGGCCCTCGGGCTCGAACTTGTAAACCGGAGAAAACGCACTGAACTCAGAAGGCGCGGCCGCGGTGGTCGAGGTCACCGTGAACGTCGTACCGGCCGCGATGGCGCCAACCGGCACGGTGAGAATCGCTCCTGAGATCTCGACGACGCCGCCTGTGCTATCGAGACTCTTGTGGGTCGTTGCGCCAGTGCCGGTGGGGTTGGCCTCGCCGATCAGCCCGGGTGCTCCGCAGCTCACGATTACGACTGCCGACATCACCATCGAGACCACTGCTGCGCGCAACGCCGACACCGTCATGCTGCCTCCGAGCTGTGATGAGCGAGCGGCGAACTCTGAAGGGCCGCCGCGTGAAGCGTCAAGCCGCGGCCTTTTCGCGTCGCCAAGCACGCTTTTTCACGATCGCGCCGTGCCCAACTGAGACGCCCAGGCTCACTGAATTCAGCGGCATGCCGAGAGCGACGCCGCCCCTTGCGAACATCGAATGAAGTCGTCAGCGACCAGCGACGAAGGCCACTGCCATGGCGTAAAACCACGGAGTGCCCACACCCTCTCGAGCAGCGCTCTTCGTCAAACCCGCATCACCGACCGAGGCGTCGTATGCCTCGAACGGGGCGACTCTGCCGCTCCGGCGATTGCGGCTGACCGGCCCCTGACGCTGACCGTTGCGTTCGGCGTGTGCCTCAGCAGCTCATGCGACGGCGGCCGTGTGGCCACGTGCTCGGTGACTCGAAGCGGTTCGACGCTCGACGTTCACAGCGAGTTCTCTTGGTCACGCAGGCTGCTTTCGAGCTGCACGCCTGACTGCGGCGGTGGGCTGGAGGCACGCTGCTCAACGAAGCCACTGCCGCCGGGCACCTACACGCTTCGCATGGCGGGCGAGACGACGACGATCGAAGTCGGAGGCGCGGGCCCGAGCGTGCCCTGCCCCGACCTCATGGTGAAATAACGCCTACAGCGACGAGGCGTACTCGAGGAGGGTGACGGCCGTCTTGCCGGTGAGCGCGGGCGTGCGATCGACCTCTTCTCCGGTGATCACGCCGTCTTTCTTGCTCTTCGGCTTCGCGTCAGGGTTGGCGAGGTCGACGATCTTCGCGCCGTCGGCCTTGACCAGCTTGGTCTGCGCGCGCTCGAGGGCCGCGATCACCTCGGCGCCATCGGGGCCAGCAGAGCCATCACCACGCGAGGTGACGCCGTTACACGCGGTCAGGAGCGCCACGCGGCCCCTGGTCGACAACCCGGCGGCATTCGCGGCCTCGCGCAGAGCGTTGACGAGCAGATCATCGTACTTCGCCGGGTCTTTCTTGAGCAGCTCCGTCGCGGCGTCGACGACCGGCCTCAGCGTCTCGACCGCCGAAGCGATCTTCGCGGTCGTAGCCTTCACCGAGACGTTCATCTTCGGCTTGTTCCAGAAATCGAAGCTTCGGTTCGTGTCCATGTAGCTGTGCAGCGCGTCGGCGAGCGGGTTGTCGAGGGCCCGCAGCTCACGGCCGTCGATGTACCCATCATTCACCCGGCCCGAGGCGCTCTCTCTGAACATCGCGTTGGTCGCCTTGGTGACCTCGGCGCGAATGTCGTTGCCCGTCGGCAGCCCACCGACCGTGGCCTTGGCCTGCGCGTAGGCGACCTTGAGGGCCGCAGCGCCCTCTTTGCCCATGTTGGTGTTCGCTTCGACCTTTTTCACCTCAGCGTCGAGGCCCGCCTTGGTGATGTGCTTGTCGTCGCCCATCTCGTACGCCGCGAACGAAAGGCGTGAATTGGCGGTCGAGAGACCTGCTTTTCGAACTGACATGGGGGAGCTCCGCGAAATGGGTGATGCCCAGTTCTCTTCGCGGTGCGGGCGAAGTTGCGCCAAAGCGGCGGTTTCTCGAGGGGTAAGAGCGGTTTCCTAGAGGGTGAGACGAATCAGCGCGCGAATCGCGTCATGGAGCGCGAAACGCAGCTCGCCTTCGCCCGCCTCGACGACTTGAATCATCGCCGCGTCACGCAGGGTCTCGAGCAGCTCGAGGGCCTCGGGGTGCAGCTGCTCGGCGCGCTCGAGGGTCACCGAACCGTTCACAAGGGCCAGCTCACCGAGCAACGCCCGCTCGGTGGGTTTGAGCAACGACCAGGTCGCATCGAAGGCACCACGGAGATCATGCGAGTGCGAAGTACCCCGAGCCGCGAGCAACTCGACCGTCAGCGCCAGCCCATCGAGCGCCCGCGCCGAGCTGGCCCCTCCGCCCGAGCGCGCGAGGTACAGGGCCTGCGCATCGGCTTCGCTGAGCAGCGGGAGCGCAAAGACCACTTCACCGGGCTGCCCGGTCGGCTCACGCGCGGCGATCACCTCGACCTTGGGCCCGACGCGGTCGATGAGCTCCAGCGCCACTCGCGATTTGCCGGCTCCAGAGCGCCCGACGATGGTGATCGTGGTCGCACCTGTCGCGACGATGGCCTGCAGCTGCGACAGCTCAGCTTCGCGGCCAACGAACGAGCTCATCGGCCGCTCGAGCCGCCTGGCCACACTCGAGCCGACCATCGGCGCGGTGGGTGACTCGAGCAACTCGAGCAGCGTCAACCGCACCTCATCGCAGCTGGCGAACCGCTCGCCTGGGTCGCGGGCCAGCATTCGGCGCACCACCTGCTCAACCTCGCGATCGACCTGATGAAGCGTGGGCACCACCGCCGCATCGGTGAGCGCGACCGTCTGCGCATCGCTCTCGCCGTGAAAGAGGCCGCGGCCCGACAGCAGCTCCCAGAAAATCACGCCGAGCGAGAACTGATCATCATCGCCCTCGGGCGCTCGGTACTCGAGGGTGCCGCCCCCGCGCGCTCCGGAGACTCCGAAGTCGATGACCTTCACCACGCCGTCGCCGCGAATCAGCACGTTGCGAGGCGTCACGTCACCGTGCAGCGCGTGCAGTGCCTGACCCCGCACATCGCGGGCCGAGTGCACCGCCGCGAGCGCCCCCGCCACGTCGGCCACGATGCGCAGCGCCTCGTTCACCTCGAGCGGGCCCAGCGCCATCAGCTCGTGAAGAGACGTGCCCGCGACGTACTCCATCGCAATGAACCACTGCCCTTGGGCCTGCCCCAGCTCGAGAATCTTGACCAGGTTCGGGTGCCGCACCAAAGACGCGATTCGGGCCTCATCGACGAACCGCGCGCGCGCCACCGCATCGGCCGTCAGGTGTGGCAGCAACCGCTTGACGACCAGGGTCTCATCGCCGCGGCGGGCGAGAAACACCTCACCCATGCCGCCCGAAGCGATTCGGGTGATCAGCTGATAGCGCCCGAACGCGACCGGCATCGCCTCACCGCACTTCGGTCACTTTGAGCGAGCCGATCAGCGGAGTGATCTCGGCGTTCGACTCTTCGCCCACGCCGAAGTGGGTGGCGTCGGCGACGTCCTGGCCGAAGGTCGGGTCCAACTGCGTCCATTCTCCGACGTAGGCTTCGACCCACTCGTGCCAGTACAGCGCGGGCACGTTGTCTTCGTTCATCACGTACACCACGCCGTCGATGCGCTTGGCCGGTATGCCGCTGGCCCGCAGCAACGACACCGCGAGCAGCGAGTGCTCGGTGCAATCGCCGCGCATCGTCTTGAGCACGTCGGTCGAGCGGTCTGACGAGTACCCATAGTCTGACTTCACGTTCTGGTAGACCCACCGTGAGATTTTCTTCGCCGCCGTCCACGCGTCTTTTTCGTCGCCGATGATCTTCTTCGCGGTGGCCTTCATCTCGGCATTGCTGGCCTCGACGGTGATGGTGCTCTCGAGGTTCACGCCGCCGCTGGGGTCGGTCAACGGCCGCGAGCCACGCTTGGTGGGTACCGCCGAGCTCAAGGTGACTTGGACTTTGTCTCCAGGCAGCGACGCGTACTGCTGGCGGTAGGTGCCGTTGCGAAACTTCTCGGGCAGCCCGGCCATCACCAACGTCCACGAGCCGGGCACCATGCGTGCTCCCGGAGGGGCGGGCTTGGGCAAGACGACTCGGGTCAAGCCGAACACTTCGACCACGTCGAAGCGCTTGGCCACCTCTTCGGGCTCGGCGTTGGCCGTCATGGTGCTGCCCGACTTGACCTCGAGGGTGCGGCCCTTCTCGTCGAAATAGACCTCGGTGGGCACCTTCTCTTTCTCTGAAGTGGTGACCGCTTTCTGCAGCTTCACTTTGACGCCGCGAACCAGGCGGGTTTCTTCGGGCTCGAAGGTAGTGACGACCTTGTAGAACTTCAGGTCGATGGTATCGAGCGTCGTGCCGGTGAACCCGGCCTTGCGTTTGAGCACCAGGCGCGGTTGATCGGCGTCTTCAACCGTCTCGAGTGACCCCTTGATCGCGATGGTGTCGTTGGGCTGGCCCGGGCGCACGCGCAACACGCTGAAGCCCTCGGGCGTGCTCATGCCTTCGAGCACCTGATTGCCGCCATCGCCTGATTGCTCGAGGCGAAAAGAGATGAGCTTGCCGTGGGGCTTGGCCTCATAGACTTTGGTCTCTTTCAAGTTGCGCACCGAATCGCGGGTGCCGACCTTGACCTTGAAGCGGTAGTCGCTCACCGAGGTGAACTGATCGGGCCTCGGGCCAATCTTGGCTTGCAGAAAGAGCCAGCCCACCTTCTTGCCCATCAGGTAGAGGCCGAAGAACTCACCCTCGGCCGGGCGTGAGGCGGTCACGGCGTCAGAGAGCGCGGAGGGCTTGGCAACCGCAGCCGGCACGGGTGCCTCGGCCTGCGCCGAAAACGACAAGAAGCTGAACAAGACAAGGTATTTGAAGGGGTGGAGCATGAGGGCCTCGAAGAGAGTAGCAGGCCCTGACGTTCAGCTCCCGCGCCGAATTCACAGCCGCTTGGCGAGGATGATCAGGTCTTCGCCGGGCTTGTAGAAGTCGCGAAAGCGCGACTCTTCTTTGTAGCCCATCGAGGCGTAGAAGCCGCGGGTGGGGCCATAGGCCTCCATCGCGCTGGTCTCGACTCGAATGACCCGGCCTTTGCGGCGGCGCAGGTCGCCCTCCATCGCCGAGACCAAGGCCGCGCCGACGCCCTGCCCGCGCACCTGCGGGTCTGAGGCGATCCAGTACAAGTCATAGGTGCCGTCGGTCATCGGCGTCGGCCCGTAACAGACGTACCCGACGACCCGCTCTCGAACGGCTACGAAGACCTGGTAGTCACTGTTGTTCGGCTGGAGGGCGACGTCGATGAGCTCGAGCGCGACTTGATGTTCGTCCGGCGTGAAGGTCTCGATGCGGCTGAGCAGTTCGGCGAGCGGCTGCCGGTCCGATTGCGCGAGGGGCCTGATTTCCATGGCGTCGTTCTTCCGCGAGTTCCACCAGATGCATGGCCAAGTCGGTGTAGCCGATGCCTGCCGCGGCCGCCGCTTTGGCGAACCCCGCCTGCGGGTGGAGATCGCAGTTCGGGTTGATATCAATCACGAAGGGGTTGCCGGCGGCATCGACCCGAAGGTCGACCCGGCCGTAGTCGCGGCACTCGAGGGCGTCGAACGCGGCCAACGCCACCTCGATGCAGCGCGCCTCGATGGCCGGCGTGAGCACCGCGGGGGCCGACGGGCTGTCGATGCACTCAGGCGACGCTTCGTCCCACTTGGCGATGTACGACAAGATGTTCGGCTGGTTGTCGAAGGCCTTGCCAAAGACGATCTCAGTCAAGGGGAGCGCCCGGCGAGCCGCGTTGCCCAACAGCGGCACGTAGATTTCACGGCCGGCGATGAAGGTCTCGACCAGGGCCGGCTGGCGAAAGGTGCGCAGCACTTTGCTGACCGCGCGGCCCAGGGCGGCCTGGTCGTGCACCACCGAGTCGAAGTCGATGCCCATCGAGGCGTCTTCGCGGGCCGGTTTCACGATGAGGGGAAAAGGGAGGTTCACCCGAACCAGGTCTTCGACGCGCTCGATGATGCAGAAGCCCGGGGTGGGCACTCCGCGGGCGAAGAGAATCTCTTTGGCCTTGTTCTTGTGCAGGGCCAGGGCCAGCGAGAGCGCCGAGCTGCCGGTGTAGGGCACGCCCAGCAGGTCGAGCATGGCCGGCACGAGCATCTCGCCCCGGCTGTCGGCCGCGAGCGACTCGCACAGGTTGATGACGACGTCGGGGCGACGGGCCGCGAACGTCTCGTGCATGGTGAACAAGTCTTGATCGACCGGCACCAGCTCGACGGTGCGCTTGCCACCCTCGAGAGAGGCAGCCAACGCCGCTGCCACGCGCACGACGTCTTCACGCGCCTCGCGGCCCGGGTCTTCGTCGAGATGGGTGTGGTCTCTGTTGTGGAGGAGCGCGATGTGCATTTTCAGAGCGGTCGCGCTCTATCACGCGATGTGAGACGAGAGCACGAACTTCACGAAGAAGGAGTCTACTCCCTTGCGCATTCGAGACCCAATTCACGGCACCATCACCGTCAGCGACGAAGAGACCCAGATCGTCGACAGCCGGTTTTACCAGCGGCTGCGAAACGTCAGGCAGCTCGGTTTCGGTGATTTGGCCTTTCCCGGAGCGACGCATACGCGGCATGCGCACTCGCTGGGCGCAATGCACGTGGCCTCGAAGCTCTTCGACGCGGTGACGGTGAAGGCGACCTTGAGCCCCGCGGCCAGGCTTCGCTTTCGTTCAGCGGTGCGGCTGGCGGTGCTCTGCCACGACCTGGGCCACATGCCGCTCTCGCACGCCTCTGAGAAGATCGCGCCCCGCCGTGAGCTCCTGCGCTTACCCACATGGACCGACACCGGCGGAGCCTTCGCCTCGCACGAAGACTTCACCGCGCGAATCTTGCTCGACAGTGAGCTGACCCGCACCATTTCAGAGGTCTACGCCGGCAGTGGGGTGAGCGCGCTCGACGTGACGGAGTTGGTGACGGGCAAAGAGGCTCCGGGCAGCCAGGGGTTTCGCGATGGCGGGCTCGACTGGGCGCCGCTGCTGCGAGCCTTGGTCTCAGGAGAGCTCGACGCCGACCGGATGGACTACCTGCTGCGCGACTCGTTCTATACGGGCGTCAACTACGGCCGGTACGACGTCGACTGGGTGATGCAGAACCTGAACGCGGCCGAGCAGAACGGGCGCGCGGTGCTGGCGTTGTCACGGGCGGCGGTGTTCGCCTTCGAAGACTTCTTGCTCAGCCGCTACCACATGTTTCTCTCGGTCTATTACCACCACACCTCGGTCAGCTTCGACCACATGCTGCGGCGGTACTACGAAGAGGCGCCCGGCGAGTTCGAGATACCCGCAGACCCTGAAGGTTTTCTGACCTGCGATGACGTGTCGCTGCTCTCGACGCTGCGCAAGTCGAAGAACCGGTGGGCCCAGCGCATCATCACCCGGCGAGGCTTCAAGCGGGTGGTGCAGTTCACCGAGCGCGACGAGGGCTATGACATGGCCGAGCTGTCGGCGGCGCTGACCGCGTCGGGCGTCGAGCATTACTCGGTCGAGTCGCGCGGCGTGCTCTCGAAGTATTTCGATGAGGGGTCGAGCCCGTCGCTGTTCGTGCTCGACACGTCGAGCGGGCGGCTGACCGAGGTTTCGAAGTACACCCCGCTGTATCAACGGTTCAGTGGGGCGGTGCGGTTGTCCCGGTTATACGTGCGGCCTGACCAGGTTGCGGCCTCGCAGCCGTTGATCTCGAAGCTGACCGGAGCGCTGGATGCGGCGATTTTTGATGTGGAGCAGCAGCGATGAGTGAAGCCATGCCGGGAGTGCCAGCAGCGCCGCCTCCGACGAAGCCGCGTGATGCCAGTGCGGTGATCTTGTACCGGCGGGTCGGGTCAGAGGTCGAGGTGTTCTGGCTCAAGCGAGATCAAGGCCTCGCGTTCGCCGGCGGGTTCTACGCGTTTCCCGGGGGCAAGCTCGACGCGGCTGACGCCGAGGTTTCAGTCGAGGGGGCCAGTGGGCATGACGCGCAGCTGATCGTTGCAGCGGCGCGCGAGCTCGTCGAAGAGACCGGCGTGCTGGTGGCCCACGGGTCGCGGCGGTTGACGCAGAATGAGCTCAACGAATTTCGCCGTGAGTTGCTCGCCGAGAAGCGGCCGTTCAGCGCCTTGCTCGCGGCCCATCAACAGACACTGCACGCGGCTTACTTCAAGCCCGCCGGGCGCTGGGTGACCCCAGATTCTTCAGTGTCGCGCTTCGACGCGCGGTTTTATCTGGTCGAGGCTCCGCATGATCAGGTGGCCGAGGTCTGGCCCGGAGAGCTCTCTGAAGGCGCGTGGATTCGCCCCCTCGATGCGCTCAAGCAGTGGGAGAACGGCCTGGCGTTGCTGCACCCTCCGAACCTGTTGGCCATCGAGGCGCTCAAGGCGCTCGACGATGAGGCCACCACGCTGCAGAGGTTGCGCTCGACCGCCGAGGCGATGCACTTCGCGCCGAGACGGGTTGAGTTTCAGCGCGGCATTCGCCTGGTGCCGCTGCGCACGCCGACCCTGCCGCCAGCCACGCACACCAACGCGTACATCTTGGGCTCGAAGCAGTTGCTGGTGGTCGACCCCGGTTCCCCCGACGAGACGGAGATCGACAAGCTGATCGCCGAGCTCGACGAGCTGAAAGCCGAGGGCTGCACCATCGAGGCGATCGTGCTCACCCATCACCACGCAGATCACATCGGCGGTGTCGGGCGG
Organism: Archangium sp.; assembly: GCA_031367385.1. Lineage (GTDB taxonomy): Bacteria > Myxococcota > Myxococcia > Myxococcales > Myxococcaceae > JAEUJT01. The sequence continues at coordinate 8,924 of JANLPS010000443.1, forward strand.
TTGATCGAGAAGCTGCAGGTGCCGGTGTGGGCGCACGAAAAGACCGCTGAGCGCATCGAGTGGCCTGTCGCCAAGCGGCTGCTCGAGGGCACCCTGATCGAGCTCGAGGGGCCCTTTCCCATGGTGTGGAGGGTGCTGCACACGCCTGGGCACGCGCGCGGGCACGTGACGCTCATCGATGAGGCCACTCGGGCGGCGATTGTCGGAGACATGGTCGCCGGGGTGGGGACGATTGTGATCGACCCTCCCGAAGGTGACATGACGGAGTATTTGACCCAGTTGATTCGGCTGCGGGCGCAGGTGGGTACCCTGTACCCGGCGCATGGGCCGGCGATACCGAATGGGGCCGACAAGCTCGATGAGTATCTGACCCATCGCGCGTGGCGTGAGAACAAGGTCTTCGAAGCGGTGAAGAGCTTCTCGGAGCCCGCGGCGCTCAGCGAGGTGGTAGCGAAGGCGTATGACGATGTGGCGGCCTTCGTGTGGCCGATCGCGGAGCGGAACACGGTGGCGATTCTGCAGAAGCTGGTGCGTGAGGGCCGGGTGATACCCAATCAGAACGGCACGGCGTTTCGGGTGGGGTGAAGTCAGGGTCCTTCGAGCCCCTCAGGACGAACGGGGACCCGAAGTCTCTTCGCGAGCCACCACACCAATGGGGCGCCTCCCAAGAGGAGTTGCGGGAGGAGCGACACCCAATCGGCGAAGAGGCCCAGCGCTTCGATGGTGACGAACCGCGCTGGGGCCAACGGCAAGACGCCCAGCTCCTGCAGCCCGTGAAAGCCGCGGCCGATCAACACCACTGCGGTCACCACCAGCATCACGGTCGACGCCTTGAACAACGTCTTCATCGGCAGCACGAAGCCCATCTTGCGCACGAACAGCAAGAACCCCACCAAGACCGCGAGGCCGGCGAGTGCCCCCCACCCTGCGCCCGCCGGTGAATCTCCCGCGAGGCCCTCGAGAAACAGCGCTGTCTCCAGCGTCTCGCGGCCGACCGACGTGAAAGAGATCAGAAACAGGCCCATCAGGTTGCCGCTGCCCACCGCGCCCTTCATCTTGGCGCGCAGCTCACCCATGTACTTGCTGACGTTCGAGCGGGCGTTGAGCCAGAGCGCTGCGAAGAGGAGCATGCCCACCGCGAGCAACGAGACGACCGTCTCCATCCA
>JANLPS010000450.1:0-11134 GCA_031367385.1 Archangium sp.
CTCCGGTTGCCGCCGCGTGCCGATGCCACTCCGGCTCAGCTATTCAGCGCTCTTCGAAAGCGACTGATGACGCGGCGGTAACCGGGTCTCTCACGTGCCGCAGATCGCGTCACCCTCGAGCCGATCCGCATCGCGTGGGTGACATCTCGAACCCGGTGATGGGGAAGGTGACCGTGTCGCGGCGATCGCTCGCGCCGAGGGCGTACACAATCGGCATGAAGTGCTCGTGGGTCGGGTGGCACAACCGCCCGTCGTCGCTCGAGAGCAACTTGGCGAGCCCGGGCCCATCGTGTTGCTCGAGGCGCGCTTTGGCCTCGCCATCGAAGCGCATCGCCCAGTCGGGAGTGGCGGTGACGCCCTGACGCCAGCTCGAGAACGCGTGCCGCAGGTTGTGGGTCAGGTTGCCGCTGCACAGAATCAGCACGTCTTCTTCACGCAGCACCGCCAACCGCGTGCCCAGAGCGAGGTGCTCCTCGGGGGTCGCACGGAGATCGAGGCTCAGCTGCAACACCGGCACGTCAGCCTCGGGCAGCAGGTGGGTGAGCACGCTCCAGGTGCCGTGATCGAGACCCCAATCGAGGCGCACGCCGGCATGCGGCAGCAACGAGGCCACCTGCTCGGCCAACCGCGGGTCACCTTTCGCGGGGTACTGAACCTCGAACAGCGGCTCGGGGAAGCCGCCGAAATCGTGAATCGTATCGGGCGCTTCGTTGCCGGTGACGAAGGTGCCTGGCACCCACCAGTGCGCCGAAATGGCCAACACCGCGCGGGGCTTGGGCAGCGTGGTGCCGAGTTTCTTGAAGCCGCGACTCCACTCGTTGTCGGTGATGGCATTCATCGGGCTGCCGTGGCCGATGAACAAGACGGGCATTTTCATCGCGGTGCTCGTGGCACAGGCGCGGTCGGTGGCAGACCCATCTGTTCACGCAGCGCCGAGAACGCTGGCGTCCACTGGTGGGTGGCGTCGCGCACCGTCAACGTGCGGTGCAGTGGCGCTTCATTCGGCGCTGCCTCACGCGAGAAAACATCGACGGTGATCAACGCGGCCTTCCCCTCGAGCGGAACCACCTCGAGGTGCGCGGTCAGTCTCAGGCCGACGGCCGCGGCCGCCTCGCGAATTCGGTGCCGCTCGAGGGCCGACGCGCACATCACGAAGCGGCCCGTCGGGGCCAGCACCGTGGCGGCGCGACGCAGGTAGTCTTCGACGCCTTCACGGTGCTCGAAGCGGCATGGCGCGGCGTGCGTCTGCTTCGATTCAGTGCCGGTGCCAGGAGGAAAATACGGGGGCGTGCCGGTGATGAGCTCCCAAGTGCGGCCTTCGAAGTCGTGCTCGCGGAGATCTCCGGTCGTCACCCAGCAGCGGGCCTCGATGCCGTTGTAGGCGACCGAGCGGCGTGCAAGCTCAGCGCGATCAGCCTGGGCCTCGAGGCCGGAGACCCTCGCGCCGGGCAACTTGAAGGCGAGCATCAACAGCACGCTGCCCAGCCCACACCCCAAGTCGAGCGCTTGCCTGGCGTCGGGGCGCTCGTTGATGGCAACCCACGCCGTCACCAGATCATCGAGGCTCCAGCGATGCCCTTTTCGTTTTTGAAAAATGCGCCAATCACCGCAGAGAAATGAGAGGTCCTCGTCGGGCTGGGCCTCGAGCTCTGGGCGGCCTTGCGCTCCAGCAGGCGGAGGCCCCGGCGGCAACCACCCGTCAGGCCGTCGAGGGAGCTTGGAGGCCATCACTGCGGCAGCTGGGGAATGCCCAGAAGCCGCGCCGACTCGTTGAGCTCGAAGACCAACGACTTGTCAGCCACGTCGTCGGCTTCGGCTTTCAGACCCATGAAGAGCTGCCCAAAAGGCGTCTTCTTGTCGGCGTCAGTCGGGTTGATCGAGCTCCACGTCGACGGGGGCTGGGGTATCGAATCACCAGGGTAGCTCGCGTAGAGCGCGTCGATTCGGGCGAACGCCGCGTCGACCATCGCGGGGGTGTCTCCACCCGCCGACTTCGCGATCAACCAGGGTCGAAATGACAGGTAGGTGTGCTCACCGGCCTCGAGGTTCGCGCGCATGTCGGCCAACGTGAATTGCGCGTAGCGAGACTCTTCTTCGCCACTGGCAGCCTTCTTCACTTTTTCGAGCTGCTCCCCCATCGAGCCAATCACGCCCCGGTACGCCGCCGCCGGGTCGAGCGCGAGCGGTGCGAAGTCGTCTCGCATCTGCGCGGTCTCGGTCGCCCACCGAGCGCAGAGCTTGGTCTTGAAGTCATTGGCTTCAGCGTCGGTCGCCGGGTACGCCGCCTTCGCGTACTTCGGCCCGAGCGCCTCGCGCTCGAACGAGACCACGAACGAGGGGATCGTCTCGGAGAACAAAATGCGCTCGATGGCGTGATTGCCGGTCACGACTTGATCATCGAAGAGCGCGGCGTCGGTGGCGTTCTCGAGAAACCCGTCGTAGCGCTGGTCGATGGTGACATCGAGCTCGGGGTACAGCACGGCGATGGCACCTTCGACGTGCTCATAGGCTGGGCGCGACTTCTTCCACGCGGTCTTCATGGCGGCGATGGCCGTCGCATCAGCCGCTGACCAGGCATGCGTCGGAGCCGCGGCACACAGCTCGCTCGCCGCGGTGGCGTGCACGTCGAGGTTCTGCTGAATGTAGGTCTTCACGTTCAACAGCGCGCACTTCTCGCTGGGGTCGGTGCACGTCGAGGCCGTCGCGGGTTGGCCACAGGCACTGAGGGCAACGGCCAGCGCGGTGAACAGGAGCACAGTGAATCGAGGCATGCGTGAGAGATCCTTGTCGAGGTTCACAGTGAAGAGACGAAGCGCACCAGCCGCGCGCGATCGGCTTCTGGCAGGGCGAGAAAAGCGTCGACGCTCGGCTTGGCCTCACTGCCAACGCCTCCATGAAGCACGATGGCCTGCTCGACGTTGGGCGCGCGGCCGTCGTGCAGGTAGCTGCTCAAGAAGCGCAGGCCGATCAACGGAGCGGTCTTCCACTCCGAGGCCTGGGCGTCTCCGTCGATCAACCCGTCTGAAAACGCCAGCCCCATGTCGTGCAACAGCACGTCGCTGTAGACCTTGGCCTCGATGCCAGCGAGCGCCGCGATCGGGTAATCAGCGCGGGTCTTCATCGAGGGCACGTGGCATTGCGCACAGCCCAGGCTCGCGAACTGCGCGGTAGCGACGTCATCGCTGAGCTTGCGGGCGGGTATCTCGAGCAGGCGCATGTAGTCACCGAGCTCGTTGACCACCGCGAGCGGCACGTCGACTCCGGGCTTGGCGTCGTCGAGCCGGCCGTCGGGGTTCGGCAGCTCGAGCGGGCGCATCGGCGTGGTCAGCCCCATGTCACCTTGCAAGGCATCGGCGGCGAACTCATCGAGGGTGGCGATGCGCGCCTTGAGCCCGAAGCGGCCAATCAGGTTCGGCTCTCCCTTGTGGTGCGCGTGAAAGCGCGACTCGGGGTTCTCTTCACTCGCGTAGGTGACCCGGTTGATGCGCCCGCTCACCTGCCCCGCGGCCTGCTGGGCCCGCTCGACGGCTTCGATCTCGGAGTCGGCGATCGCTTCGACGTACCCCCGCCCGAACACCGCCGGCCCCGAGCGCTGAGAGAGCAGCACGCCAGACGTCGGAGCGAGCAGCGGCGTCGCACCCCCGACCGTGCGCGGTCGCTCGGTATGCCCATACTGCAGCTCGACGCCAGGCGAGTCGCCCATCAGGGCCATCTTCACCACGAAGCCCGGGCCGCGACCGGCGAGCTTGTGGCAGCTCGAGCACTGGGCGCGAATGTAGACGGGGCCCAGGCCATCGGCCTCGCGATACACCTCGTCGAATTGGCGATCTCCGGCGGTGAAACGCGCGCCCTGCTCGGTGGTCGCGCCGGTGAGCGGCAGGTCGCTCGACTCATCGCTCACCACGGTCAAGGGAGGCGCCGGCGGGGCTCCGCAGGCGAGCTGGAGGAGACAGACGGCACTGAGCAGACGGGCGGGAGAGATCACGGCCCGGTGGTCAATAGTTGATTTTGCGAATCAAAGTCAAAACCAAATTAAATCGGCTTCGTAAAGAGCTGAAATAACTCTCGAGCGATGAGGGCGGGCCTGCAGTCGAGGTGCAGCTGCGGTCGGTGGTGCTGCGCTGGGGGCGTAGGGTGCGACGCTGACCCGCTTCAGACGCTCGCCATCACTGGCGAACGATGCGCACCGGGTTGCTTGCGATGGGCATCACGTGGCCGAGGTGCTGAGCCGCATGACCGACGCTCGATGGCGTTGGGGCGCGCGGCGCCGACGCCGCTTCAGACGCTCGGCAATCACTGGCGAACGATGCGCACCGGGTTGCTTGCGATGCGCATCACGCGTTCGGGGTCTGCCCAGCACGACGCGTGAAAGGCGTTCGTTCGTGCCGCAAAACGACACCTCAAGGCGCGAGCGAAAACACTATCGAACGATGAGCACCGGCTTGGCGACGATGTGCATCAAGCGGTCGGTGGTGCTGCCGAGCATGACGCGCGAAAGGGCGTTGTGGCCCTTGGCGCCGACGACGACGCCCCAGATGCGATCGGCGTGAGAGAGATCGGCGATGGCCTCGGCCGGTGAGCCATGCACCATCACCGATTCAGAGCTCCCGCCGGCCTCGCGAACCGCATCGGCTGCCTTCTGCAGCGCTTCTTTCGCGACGAGTTGGTTGGTCTCTTCGAGCCGCTGAATCGTCTCGGCGTACACCGACGGAGGCAGCAGCACCGGCGGGACGACGTAGACGAGCTCGAGGGTGCACCCCATCGCCTGTGCTAATGGCACGGCCATTCGGCTCGCTTTGAGCGATGCTTCAGACCCGTCGACCGCTACCAAGATCGTCTTCACACGCGAGGTTCTACACCATGGCTTCCAAGAAGCGCTCCGCCATTCGAGCTCCCTCGCCTGCCAGTCAGATCACCGGTTTCCTCGCGAAGTACGAGCCTGGCATCGCGCGGCAGGCAATGGCCGTGCGCAGGGCACTGCGAGCGTTGATGAGGGGCGCGTACGAGCTGGTCTACGACAACTACAACGCGCTGGTGTTCGGGTTCAGCGCGACCGAGCGCCCGTCTGACGCCGTGTTGTCGGTGATCGTCTTGCCCGATCACGTGACGATTGGGTTCTTGTATGGCGCGAGGCTCAAAGACCCGGGGCGCGTGCTCAAGGGCGGCGGCAACCAGGTGCGGAGCGTGAGGCTTGAGAGCCCTGCAGATCTCGCGCTGCCGAAGTTGAAGGCGGTGCTCACCGAGGCGATCGCCGCATCGAGCGTGCACTTCGAGCAACGCAAGGGCAGCACGGTGGTGAGGTCGATCTCGGTCAAGCAACGGCCGCGCAGGCCCTGACTTTGCGAGCGCGGCACCATTGGCGGCTCCTCACCCACCCGAAACCAGGCCTGGGCGCTCGACCCAAGCAGCCAGCCCGCGATGGCGTCGGCCGGCTTTGACGAAGCTGTGCGCAGATCGCGTGCCGGCTCGGCGATGAAGGCGACACAAGGCATTACCTCTCTCGGTCAAGCAACGCCCGCGCAGGCGCTACCGCGGCACGATTCGCGGCTCATCACCCACCCGAATCAGGCCTGGGCGCTCGACCCACGCCACCAGCCCGCGGCGGCGCCTGCCGGCTTTGACGAAGGCTGACCGCACATCGTGGCTCAGCTGTGCGCTCAGGGCCTTACCGACCTTGATGCAGGGCTCATTCTCGCCGTCGATGACCACGATCGCCCCTGACGCGAAGATCAGCCGGGTGCCCGACGCGATCATCGTCAACTCGGGCGCCGCCGAAAAGCACACGTTCGCACCGTACGTGCGCCAGTCGAGCGTGGGCATCTCGAGGGCCGACGCCGTTTCTGCGAGCTCTTCGAGGCTGACCAGCGAGAGCTGACGGCTGTTTCGCAGCTCGACTCCGCGGGGCGCGTACCGTTGACCGGGAGCCGCCTTCGCCACCAGGCCAGCGTGCCGATCGCCCTCGATGCCCGCGTAGCTCAACACCACCGAGTCGATCGCCCGTGTGACGAACGAGCCCTTGGTGTCGGCGATGCCGAGCCCTGCGACTCGCACTACCGACGGTCCTCGAGAATGGAGCGCAACCCGCCCACGATGTCGGCCGCCGCCCCTTCTCGTTCGAGCTGCACCAGCGCGGCCTCGGCGCTGGGCAATGGCCCTTTGATCACCAGCCACGCGAGCGCGGCGGTGCGATCTGCAGCTGCGGCATCTGCCGACGTCAACACCAGCTCGTACTGGGCTTGCGCGTGGCCCAAGGCCCCCAACCCATCGAAGACCTTCGCCTTCTGCATCGGAGTGCGCGCCGCCGCCCACCCGTCGCTGGCTTCGCGAATCGCCGTGGCGAGCTGGGTCAGGGGCTCATCTCGGCCGTACTGCGCTTCGAGAACGGTGAAGGCGGCGCGGGCTCCTTCGAAGTCGAGGGCCCTCGCCAAGAACAACGCCCGGTCAAAGGCGACTCGCTTCTTCTTGGTGTCGAGCGTGTCGAGCATCGCGATGGCCTCGGCGTCGTCTCCACGAATGCTCAGGCACACCGCAACGCCGAGCTCAATCGAGTCGCGGAGCACCCGGGGGTTTCGCGCCAACAGCGCACGAAATTCAGCCAAGGCGTCGTCGACCCGGTGTACTTCGAGCAGCGCGTCAGCGTAGCCATTGCGCGGGCCCAGGTTCTCAGGCGACGCCTGAGCGATGGTGTGCCGCCAGAACCCGAGCTGACTGGCCCACTCGCGGTTTCGCAGCCAAGTCACCGGAGCGAACGACACGGCCAACGCCGCCACCCCCGCCAGCAGCGCCTTGAGCTCGAGCTTCGGGGCCAGCAGGCACGCCCCCAGCGCGACCGGCAGGTAGAGAAACCGATCACTGGTCACGGTCAGATACCCGAGCTGCGGTATTGCGACCGAGAGCATGGCGACCAGCACTCCCAGCCACAGCCAGGCGCTGCGCGAGATCAGCGCGATCGACGCGAGCAGAAAAATGACGGCCAGGCCCATCGCCCACCCGTCGTGGCTCGTGACCAGCCCGTATTGCGCGTTTGGAAACCACGGGGTCAGGCCCAGAAACACCAGGTGCCCCAGCGCGTTGAGGGCCGAGGGCAGATCATTGAAGGTCGCGGCGCGTGTCGCCGTGCCCGATTGAGAGCGCAGAACCATGAAGGCTGCCAGCGCGACGACCAGAGGCACTGCCGCGAGCGCCTCGCGCTTCAGGCTCGTGGCTTTCGAAAGCACCCGGCCCACGCTCTGGCCCGCGATGACGACAAAGATGGCCAGGGTCACCTCTTTGCAAAACAACCCGAGCAGCAACGCCACCCCGACCGCCAGCCGGCGCCCCACCTCACCCGGCTTTCGCAGCTCGAGCCACAGCGCGAGCAACCCGAAAAAGGTCGCCAGCACGTCGGTGCGCCCAACCACCCAGATCACCGACTCCGTCAGGCGTGGGTACAGGCCAAAGAACAGGGTCGCCGCGCCCGCGCCCAACGGCTTCGCACCCAGCTGCAGTGCCACGGCGAAGACCAGCACCGCCACGCCGAGGTGCGCAAAGAGGTTGGTCAGGTGAAAAGCGACTGGAGAGCCTCCGCCCAGCGCCCAATCGACCGCGAAGCTCAGCGCGACCAGGGGGCGAAAGTAGCCCTGGCTGGTGCCCTCGGAGAACGGGTGCGCCCAGAACGAGCGGCCGAAGAAGGCGCTGACCGGTGTGAGCTGGTGCGCGGCCGGGTTGTTCTTGATCAGGGTGTGGTCGTCCCACATGAAGCCGACGTCGACCGCGTTCGAATACGCGGCCGCGATGGTCAACAGACTCAACGCCAGCACCAGGCTGGGTCTCGGGCCACGCATTGCCAGGGCCTTCTACCAGACGAGGAGGCGCACCGTGCTCGCACTTCGTGTATAGGCCCGCGCCATGGCGTCTTTTTCAGTGGTCAATGTGTCGAAGGGTTACGGCCCGAAGAAGCTCTTCGAAAACGTCAACGTCGCGTTCTCGGCGGGTCGTCGCTACGGCCTCACCGGCCCCAACGGTGCCGGCAAGACGACCTTCATGAAGATCTTGTCGGGCGATGAAGACCAAGACACCGGCGACATCATGCGCCCCAAGAAGCTGGGCATTCTTCGCCAAGATCACTTTCAGTACGAAGAGATGCGCGTGCTCGACGTGGTGGTGATGGGCAACAAGGGCCTTTGGGCCGCGCTCAAAGAGAAGAACGCCCTGCTCGAGAAGCCAGACCTGACCGAAGCCGACGGCAACCGCCTGGGCGAGCTCGAGACCGTCATCGCCGAAGAAGATGGCTACGTCGCCGAGAGTGACGCGGGCTCGTTGCTCGACGGCCTCGGCATCGAAGAGAATTTTCACGAGATGCAGCTCAAGTCGCTCACCGGCGGCTACAAGCTGCGTGTGCTGCTGGCGCAGGCCTTGTTCGGCAAGCCCGAGGGTCTGCTGCTCGACGAGCCCACCAACCACCTCGACCTCGACTCGATTCGGTGGCTCGAGCGCTTTCTGCATGCGTACGAAGGCGTGCTGATCACCATCTCGCACGACCGGCACTTTCTGAACTCGATCTGCACCCACATCGCCGACATCGACTACGAGACCATCATCACCTACCCCGGCGGGTACGACGACATGGTTCGCAACAAGTCGGCCGTGCGCAGCCGCATCGAGTCTGAGAATTCAGAGAAGCAGAAGAAGGTCGAGCAGCTGCAAGACTTCGTCGCCCGCTTCTCGGCCGGCACGCGCGCGAGCCAGGTGCAGAGCCGCAAGAATCAACTCGAAATATTGAAGTCTGAAGACCTCAAGCGCTCGAACATCGCGCGGCCGTTCATCAAGTTCGAGCAGAAGTCGCCCAGCGGCAAGCAGACGCTGATGATCGAAGGCATCGCCAAGTCGTATGACGGCAAGTCGGTGATACCGCCGTTCAGCGCGCTGGTGACCAAGGGCGAGAAGATCTGCGTCATCGGCAAGAACGGCGTCGGCAAGTCGACCCTGGTCAAGATGATCGCCGGGGCCCAGACGCCCGACTCGGGCAAGATCGTCTGGGGCCACAACGCCCTCGTCAGCTACCTGCCGCAAGACCACCACGGGCTGATCAAGAAGGGCAGCACCGTCTACCAGTGGCTGCGCGACCAAGACACCAAGCTCGGCAACGAAGAGATCTCCGGGTTGCTCGGCCGCATGTTGTTTTCGGGTGAAGAGCGCATGAAGCCCACCGACACGCTCTCGGGCGGCGAAACGGTGCGCTCGCTGCTCTCGCAGCTGATGATGCGCAAAGACAACGTGCTGATTCTCGACGAGCCCACCAACCACCTCGACCTCGAGTCGATCGCCGCGCTCGCCGAAGGCATCGAAAAGTACGAAGGCACCGCCATCGTCGTCACCCACGACCAGGAGCTGATCAAAGAGGTCGCGACCCGCATCTGGGCACCGCGCATCGGGCAGCCAGTCATCGACTTCGTCGGTGGGTTCGAAGATTTTCTGGTCAAGCACGCCGATGTGGCGGTTCAACGGCGGTAAGCCTCAGTGACCGGCGCGCATTGCCTGCTAGAACCTCGGGCATGACCGCCCGACCCACGTCACGAAACCGCAAAGACATCGCCCCCGAGTTCAGATGGGACTTCAGCGCCATCTACCCCAGCTGGGACGCCTGGGAGACCGCGCTCGGCTCGATGGAGCAGAAGATGGACGTCTTCGCCGGCCTCAAGGGCACCCTGTCGAAGGGGGCGAGCGCGCTGCTCAAGGCCTACGAGGCGTTCGACGAGATCGGCAAGCTCCAGTACCTGGTGTATCGGTACGTGCAGCTGCAGCGCGACGTCGACATGCAAGACCAGACCATGGCGGGTCGGCTGCAGCGGGTGAGCGCGATCTTCGCCAAGTTCGACACCGCCACCGCCTGGTTCATGCCTGAGCTGCTCGCCCTGCCCCAGGCCACCAGCGAAGAATGGGTCGCCAAGACCCCGGCGCTGGCCCCCTACCGATTTCCCATTCTCGATGCGTATCGCCGCCAAGCGCATGTGCTCAACGAAGCGGGTGAGCACCTGCTCTCGCTCGCCGGGCAGTTCAGCCGCACGCCGACCGCCGCGTTTCAGGAGCTGTCGACCACCGACATCAAATACCCGACCATCACCACCTCAGACGGCAAAGAGGTCACCGTCAGCCCCGCCAGCTATTCGGCGTTTCTCGAGAGCAGCCGCGTGCAGGCCGACCGGGCCAAGGCCGCCGCCGCACACTTGAATACCTACGGCGCCACCGCGAACACCTACGCCGCGCTCTACAACGGCGTGCTGCAACGCGACTGGTTCTCGGCCCAGGCTCGAAAATTCAGCAGCACCCTCGAGGCCGCGCTCGACGGCGATGGCGTGCCCACAACCGTGGTGAAGAACCTGATCGCCGCCACGCGCGAAGGCACCAAGCCGCTGCAACGCTACGTGAAGCTGCGCACCAAGCTGCTCGGGCTGAGCGAGTACCACCCGTACGACGCCTCGGTGCCGGTGTTCAAGAACGAGAAGACCTACCCCTACGTGCAAGCCCGCGAGCTCGCCATGGCGTCGATCAAGCCCCTCGGCGAAGACTACGGCTCGAAGTACAAGCGCTTCGTCTCGGGTGGCCGCATCGACGTGTACGAGAGCGAAGGCAAACGATCGGGCGCGTACCAGGCGGGCGTTTACGGCGTTGGCCCCTACCTGCTGCTCAACCACAACGACACCCTCGACTCTGTCTTCACGCTGGCCCACGAGGCAGGGCACGCGATGCACACCGTGCTCGCGCACGAGACCCAGCCCTTCGCGACCTCGGAGTACACCATCTTCGTCGCAGAGGTGGCGTCGACGACCAATGAGCGCTTCTTGCTCGAGCACTTGCTGACGCAGGCCCAAGACCCCAAAGAGCGTTTCTTGTTGCTCGAGCAAGCGGTCGACGCGATCGTCGGCACGTTCTACACCCAGGTGCTGTTCGCCGATTATGAGCTGCAGGCGCACGAGCTCGTCGAGAAGGGCCAACCGGTCACCGCCGAGGTGCTCAACTGCATCTACCTGGGGCTGCTCAAGACCTATTACGGCGACGCGGTGACGGTCGACGACTTCTACCGGTGGACGTGGGCGCGCATACCCCACTTCTTCAACTCGCCATATTACGTGTACCAGTACGCGACCTGCTTCGC
>JANLPS010000452.1:0-18144 GCA_031367385.1 Archangium sp.
CTCCGGTTGCCGCCGCGTGCCGATGCCACTCCGGCTCAGCTATTCAGCGCTCTTCGAAAGCGACTGATGACGCGGCGGTAACCGGGTCTCTCACGTGCCGCAGATCGCGTCACCCTCGAGCCGATCCGCATCGCGTGGGTCTGAGCGACCTTCACGCCGTAGGGAAACCGGTCGTACCTCGACGCACACGTCTGCTCAGCGCGGGTTGGTTCGAGAATGAGCGGGTTGCGCAGAAGAAGCGCTTCACGATCTTTCGAGATTTATGCAACTCGTCGTACTTACACGCCAAGCATCGTGGCGCGAGCCATGCTCCACCGCAGCGAATGAACAAACTGCTTCCTGCATTGGTAGTCCTGATCGGCTGCGGGCTCCCGAGCGAGCCGCAAACCGAAGCCTCGAAGTCGCTGAGCCAAGAGTTGAGCGACGACAACGGCATGTCGGCCAATGGTTTCTCGGCCAACGGCATGTCTGCGAACGGCTTCTCGGCGAACGGGTTCTCAGCGAACGGCTTCTCGGCCAATGGCATGTCGTACATCGCCGCCGACGGAGCCATCACTGCGCCCAGCGGCTCGAACTCCGCTTTCGCGACATGGTTCAACTCGAACGTCGCCCAAAATGCAGCGTGGATGAAGTACGTCGTCAAGTGCGCGGTACCGCGCGGCGGCTCGGTGAGCTACGGCGGCTATACCTGGTACGGCTCGGTAGGCGTCGCGCCCGGCTTCGTGACCGGCAACCCGACGGTCAGAGACCAAGAAGCGATGACGGCGTGTCTCATGGCGCACGTCAACGCCAATGGCAATTCGGTCGTCATCTCGCTGCTCAGCCCGAGTCTCGGCCTCACTTACGACACGGGGTACAACCAACCCGAGGGCGCCTTCTTCGGCAACATCTTCGCCCCGACCCGAACTGCGTACGCCTGCTCCCAGAGAATTGCGAAGCCCTCGTCGTGCCCGAGCGTGCCGGGTACCACCATCGAGTACGGCGATATCTCCAGCTACAACCCCTCTGGTGGCACGGGGCGAAGCTGCGCCTCAACCAGTGGAGGCTGCACTGGCATGCTCTACGTCGGCACCTGTTCTTCCCGTTGCACCAGCTTCACTCCATGGGGGTCGTGCACCTACAACGGGCAAGTGTTTTCATCACCGATCACGTCGTACCAGCCGCCCGTCTCGACGACCGTCATTTGCGACACCTTTCGCTTCAAGTTCACGTGAGCGCTGACTCATGACCGGCCCTTGCGAGGCCGCGCGACGCCCCACGCATCGAGGCGCTGGAGCAGGGTGCGGCGGCTGACCCCCAGCTGCTTCGCCGCCGCGGTCTGGTTGCCGGCGCACTGCTCGAGCGCGAGCAAAAACCGCTTTTTCTCGAGCGCCTCGAGCGACCGTTGCCACTCTTCGGCATTGGCTCCGAGGTCAGGCATCACCGGGCAGAAGGTGCTGGCGCAGGGGGAGCGCTGGGCCGCGCGGTCGGGGCCCCCGGTGGCAATCGCACCGGCGAGGGCCGCGGGAGCAGCATCGAGAGGTGGGGCGCGTTCGACAGGGGCGAAGGCGTCATCGGCTCGTCTCCGATCGCCCGTCGAGTGCCGCTGCTGCTGTCGGCCAACCGCTTTTCTTGCCGAGGCCCCGGTCGAGCCTCGCGGTTGACGAACGTCGTCGACATTTTCTCGACCGGCAGGTGGGCAAGCTCAATCACTCCATCGGTGCTCAGCAGCACCGCGCGCTCAATCACGTTGCGCAGCTCGCGAACGTTGCCCGGCCAGTGGTAGCGCATGAACAACTGCAGCGCCGCGGTCGACAGCGTCGGCACCGGCCGCTTGTCGCGCTTGCAGGCCACCTCGATGAAGTTGAGGGCCAGCCCCTTGATCTCCTGCTGCCGCTCCCGCAGTGGAGGCAGCGACAGGGTCACCCCGGCCACGCGAAAGAAGAGATCTTCGCGAAAGGCGCCACGGCGAATCTCGAGCTCGAGGTCGCGGTTGGTTGCCGAGACGAAGCGCACATCGATGCCCCGGGGCTTGAGGCCGCCCACGTGCATCACCTGCCGCTCTTCAATCACCCGCAGCAGCTTGACCTGAGTCGCGAGCGGCAGCTCACCCACTTCGTCGAGAAACACGGTGCCGCCTTCGGCCGTCTCGAGCAGGCCGAGCTTGGTGGCCACCGCGCCCGTGAACGCGCCGCGCTCGTGGCCGAACAGCTCACTCTCGAGCAGCGTCTCGGTCAGCGCCGCGCAGTTGAGGCGCAAGAATGGTTTCTCTCGTCGGGGGCTCAGCGCATGAACCAGCTCGGCCAGGCGCTCCTTGCCGGCGCCGGTCTCGCCCAGCAGCAGCACCGAGAGCGTGCTCTGCGCCACCCGCTCGACCAACGAATGCAACGCCTGCATCGTCGGCCCCAACGTCGGCGGCCCTTTGGGCTCTTCGGGCCCCCGCAGCTGATCGGCCGCCGCCCCGGCCAGCGCATCGGGCGAAATGCCATCGCGGGGAAACGCGGCTGCCCCCAGCCGTACCTCGATGTGCTCGGCCGAGAAGGCGGTCAACATGCGCTCGAAGACGATGCGGCTGTCTTCAGCGGTGGTCTCGGTCAAGATCACCTCGTACTGGTTGGGCCCCCACTGCCCGATGATGTCGGTCAGCCGCAGCGACGCCGTCAACACCGTCTCGATCACCAACGCCGACACGGGGCTCAGCGTTCGCAGGCGCAGCAACACGAATTGCTCGCGAAAGCGCTCGGCCCGAATGCACTGCTCCTCGAGGCGCACCTCGAAGTTATCGTGCGACCAGATGCGGCGCGCCTGCGCTCTCCCACGTCGCTGCACCACCAGCATCGCGCCACCGAGCGTGATGACCTGCCCAGGCTCGACCAATGCGGTTTGGCCCGCGGGCACGCTGAGCTCTCCGATGCGCGCCGTACCCGAGAGCACCTCGAGCTTCTGCGGAGGCCCGATGTGCAGCACCGCATGCCGCCCAGCGATCGCTGGGCCTTCGAGGCGAACATCGCAAGCCGCGTCTGTGCCGATGACGATGGTGTGGCCCGAGGCGAGGGGCAGGGTGGTAGCGGTGCGCTCGCCCATCACCAGCAATGAGAAGCTGCTCTCGAGCGCGTCAGCGATCACGTGTGATGACCCCCTCGTCGACGCGGAGAAGTTATTCGATTTCGACGTTGAAGCTGACCCGTTGCTGGGCGAACAGGTTGAACGGCTCGCTCCACTTCGATTGCCCGACCGTCACCAAGATGCGGTGGCTGCCCTCCCAGATTGACAGGTCGGCTTTCAGCGGAGCGACGCCCATGCGAACGCCGTCGATGAAGATCACCGCCCCGTCAGGAGCCGTCACGTTGACCGTGCCCTTCTCGAACGCGAACTTTTGCGAGTACGGCTCACCCGCGCGCAGCTGCAGCACGCGCCCGGTGTTGATGCCCAGCTCTTTGTTCACCAGAGAAATCGGCCGCCGCCCAACGGGGAAAGTGCCGTGCCACGGCGTATGCCCCAACACTTCGCCATCGACCACCACGTCGACCGAGGGCAGCGAATCGAGGTCGACCTCGACCGGCGCGTAGTTCACCGGGGTCGACGGCGTCGCCTGTGCGACCGCGGCGTCGGGCACCGCTGCGACCGGGTCGACCGCAACCGGCGCGCTCGAGCCTGCATCGTTCTCGATGGGAGGCGAGGTCAACGCCATTGCCGGGCCCGAATCAATCGTCGCCGCCGTGGTGGGCAGGCGCACGCCAGGTTGTTCTTCGCGCAGCAGCTCTGACTGCCCCAGCGGTTGATTCGACTTCTGAATGCCGTACCAAACGCCCGACGCCACCACGAGCAGCAGGGCGAAGATCACCCACGGCATGTTCGATTTGCGATCTGGCTCGTCGTCTTCGTCAGGCGGAGGAAACGCCACGACCGACGCCTTGACCGGCGGGGCAGCCGCAACAGCAGCTGGAGGCGCGACGACCGACGCCGGCATCGAGGGCATCGTGTTCGGCGCCTTTTCGGTGGCCGACCACTGCCTGCGCACGAAGTCGGCGATGCCCGCATCGATGGTGTGACGGCGGGCCGCGCGCACGTCATGCGACTCGGGGAAGAGGGTCTCGAGGTACTGCACCAGCTCATCGGTGCTCGCGATCTCAGCCCCGACCGCGCCTTCAATCGCTTCGCGCAACGCCAGCGGGTGAGGGTACCGCTCGAGCGCCTTCTTCGCGCAGGCCTTGACGATGACCTTCTCGAGCTCTGGCGTCATGTCGCCCGGAGGCGCCGGAGGCAGCGGCAGCGTCAGCACCGCGTGATCGAAGAAGTCACCTTGATCAGCCCAGGGCACGACGCCCGTGAGGCACTCGTAGAGCGTCAACCCCAGCAAATACACGTCGGTCGGTATCGAGATCGCTTCTCGCCCACCGATGATCTGCTCGGGCGCCGAATGCACGCGGCGGCCCTTCACCCGCTGGCCACCAATCTCTCTCGGAGCGAACGCCAGCGCCCCATACCCGGTGATCTTGGTCACGCCGCCGAACGAGAGCAGCATCGTCTCGGGGCGCAGGTCTCCGTGCACCAGCGGCAGGCCGTCATCGTTGCCCGCGATGTGCGCGTAATGAACACCAGTGCACGCGTCGACGATGATCTTCGCCGCGATTCGGGGCGGCAGCTTCTTGCCCAGGTCGAGAATCTTGCGCAGCGACTCGCCGTCGGCGAACTCGACCACGCGCGCGTTGCCCTCTTCGAGCGACGCAAACCCCATCACGGTCACGATGTTCGGGTGATCGAGCTTTGCCGCATGCTCGGTTTCACGCTGAATCTTGGCCAGCAACGTCGGGTCGCTCTGCGCCGCCTCAGGCACCCAGATGATGACGACCGGGCGCGCTTTGTTGTCTTCACTGACCGCGAGACCCAAGAAGGCGCGCGAGCCTTCGCCCGCCTGTAACGGCCCCAAAGCCTGATAGCGGAAAGCCATGGGCGCGAAGGTAGAGTGTCAGGAGCGCACGTCAACTCCTGTGACGCGCAAAGCCTTGAAAAGCGTCAAAAGGGCAGCGTGATGTAGTACCCGCGAGCACCCCGGCTCACCAGCAGCAGCACGCTCGGCGCCCCGCGCGCCTGAACGATGACGTCGCGGAACTCATCGATACCACTGAGGTTCTTGTTGTTGATTCGGCGAATGAGGTCGCCTGGCTCGAGGCCAACCCGCGCCGCCACCGAGCCCGGCCGCACCGAGGTGATCGCGACCCCACCCGGCGCTCCAGCGGTGGCCCCTGCCGAGGCCTTCACCCGCAGGCCCAACCGATCCCACACCGTGGAGTCGACCAGCTTGGTGGGAAATTCGGCCGGCGTCAGCACCACATCGATGCTCTGCCCGGCGCGAAAGAGCTGAATCTTGACCGGTGACTTGGCGGTGAAGCTCTTGAGCCGGCTCTTCAGATCATCGCCGTCTTCGACCTGCGTGGTGCCGACGGTGACGATGATGTCTCCTTTTTGAATGCCGGCGCTCTCGGCCGGGCTGCCCGGCTCGATGTTGGTGATGAGCGAGCCGTACGTTCGGTCCCACCCCAGGCGGCGCGAGAGGTCGAGCGAGAGCGGCTGCACGTCGATGCCGACCCAGGCTGGGCGCACTTTGCCGAACTGCGTCAGCTCGGTGACGATGCGCCTGACCTTGTCGGCCGGTATCGCGAACCCGATGTTCTGGGCGCTGGCGATGATCGCCGAGTTGATGCCGATGATCTCTCCGTCGATGTTGAGCAGCGGGCCGCCTGAATTGCCCGGGTTGATCGACGCGTCGGTCTGAATGAAGTCGTTGTACACGCGATCTTCGTTGCGAATGGTGCGGCCCAGCGCACTGACCACGCCCACCGTGACCGTCTTCTTGAGCCCCAACGGGCTGCCGATCGCGACGACCGATTCACCGATCATCAGGTCAGACGATGTACCCAATTTGGCCACCGGCAGTGGCACCTTGGCATTCACTTTGAGCACCGCGAGGTCGTTCTCGGCGTCGCTGCCGATCACTTCGGCGTCGATTTGCCTGCCGTCGGCGAGCACCACGTGAATCTCCGAGGCGCCGCGAATCACGTGCTCGTTGGTCACGATCACCCCAGCCGAATCGATGATCACGCCCGAGCCGAGACCCTCGACCGCGCGGCGCTCTTCACGAGGGCCGAAGAAGAAGTCGTCGAAGCCGCTGCGCTGCCGAAAGCGGGTTTCGACCACCTGCACGGTGCCAATGTAGACGACGGCCGGCGAAACCTTTTCGACCACTTGCACGACTGGGCTGCGGCGCGAGGCGAGGTCTCCTGACACCAGACTCAGACACAAGAGAAGGGCATGGCTCATGGCGGCCTTTGATTAACTCAACTCGCGCTTTCGTTGAGCTAAGAAGTGCGAATGCGACAAGTGCTGAGCACCGCCGTGGTGTTGTTCGCCGTGAACGCCTTCGCCCAAGATGACGCCGAACCGAAGCGGGTGATGGTCACTTACCTGAATGCGTTGACCGGCAACGGCGACGAGGCGGGCAAAGACCTGCTGCTCGGCGGAGTCACCATGAACGCGCAGCTCTTCAGCCTCGAGAACTACACCATCGGCACCAAAGACCCGGTGAAGAAAGAAGAGGGCGACCTCGCGCACGCCGTGCAGATGATGAATGACTACGACCGGGCCAGTCGGGCGGCGTTGAGCAAGTTGCTTGGCATCGAGGCGGTCGGTGATGACTTGAAGATGACCGAGGTCTCTCAGGCCGACGCCGCCAAGCTGCTCGGGCCCACGAGAGAAAAAGCACAGGCGTTCGAGAAGGCCCACAAGGTGCTGGCGCATGACGGCCTTCGGGTCGGCAAAGAGGTGTACTTTCACCCGAAGAACCCGATGCGCGCCGTGCTCGCCAAGGCGGGCAGCACCGGCAAGTACACGATTGAGATTCACCGGTGGAACATCACCACCACCGAGGGCGCCGCGAAGACTCCGCGCACCTGGCCGATGCGCGTGATGCGTTTCAAGAGCGCGAAGATCGACACCGGGTGGAAAGTGATCCCCGCGTCGGATTGGAACGCGGAGTAGGTCGCGCGTTCCCTCGTTATTTCTGCGAGCGCAGCGTCCACCCGATCATCTTGTAGAGCAGCCGGGCGCCGACGTTGCCGTCCCACTCGTTGCCGTCGGGCCCCGGTGAGACCTCATTCAAGTCGAACCCCACGATGCGCTTCTTCGCGCGCACGATGCCCTCGAGCAACGAGACCGCCTGCTGAAAGGTGAGCCCACCGGGCACCGGAGTCCCCGTGTTCGGGCACAGCGTCGGCTCCAGGCCGTCGATGTCCCACGAGAGATAGACGTCTTGCGGGAGCTCGTGAACGATCACGTCGACCTGCGAGTGCCATGACATGCCTTCGTGGCGCGCACGGGCCAGCCGCGCGTCGAAGAACGTGTGCACCCGGTTGTTCGAGGCCTGAATGAAGTTGTACTCGGCTTCTCCGAAGTCGCGAATACCGACCTGCACCAGCTTCGCGACGTTCGGCAGCTTGGTGGCCACGTTGAACATGATCGACGCGTGCGACCAGATGAACCCTTCGTACGCATCGCGCAGGTCGGCGTGCGCATCGAGGTGCAAGACGCCCATACCGGGGTGCGCTTCGGCACAGGCCTGAATGTTGCCGTACGGGCTCGAGTGATCTCCGCCAACCACGCCGACGATCTTGCCCTGGGCGATGTACTTCTTGGCGTTGGAGTAGACCCAGCCGTTCATTTGGGCGCACAGCGCGTTGATCTTCGCGAGCGCGGTCGGGTCTTCAGCGACTCCGGCGTTGTCGATGATCGGCTTGGCCAGCGCTTTGGCTTCGTCATTCCACCGGCGCACGTCGGCGGGCTCGTCGAGCATCGCGATGCCCGCTTCGTAGGGTTTGCCGGTGTCGAGGTCGAAGAGGTCGACTTGCTTCGAGGCAGAGAGCACGGCGGCGGGGCCGTCAGCAGTGCCTCCGCCGTAGCTGGTGGTGGCTTCGAAGGGCACCGGCAGCAGCACCACCTTCGCTTGCTCGGGTGTGTAGGGCAGGCCGAAGACGCCGGAGTTGAGTGGTGAGGCGCCGTTGGGGTCGAACGAGAGAGTCATGTGCGTAGTCACCAGGTCAGAACGATTTTTCCGTAGTTTTGGTTGTCGGCCATGCGCCCGAGGCCTTTGGCGATGTCGCTCATCGGTAACACCGAGTCGATCACCGGAGTCAGCTGCCCACTCGCAAACGCCGGCATCAGCCGTGACTCGAGGGCCTGTGCGACCGCTATTTTCTCTTCGAGCGGTCGGCTGCGAAGCGCGGTGCCTTGAATTCGAAGGCGTTTTTGCAACACCACACCGAGTGGCAGCTCGACCGTTGCGCCCGCGACGAGGCCGACCAGCAGCAAGGTGCCCTTCGGGGCCAGCGAGCGCACCGATTCAGGCACGAAGTCGCCGCCGACGAGATCGAGCACGAGGTCGACTCCGCGGCCGTCGGTGAGTGACTTGACCTGGTCTGCGAAGGTCGGGCCCGAGGTGAGAATCGCGTCTTTGCCAAGGCCGACCCGCTCGAGCTTGCTGGCGGTGCGCGCGGTGCCGATGACTCGGGCCCCGTAGAGCTTGGCGAGCTGAACGGCGGCGGTGCCGACTCCGCTGGCGACGGCGTGAACGAGCACCTGCGAGCCGACGGTCATGCCGCCTTGAGTCACGAGTGCGTCAAATGCCGTTGAAAATGCTTCGGGTATCGCCGCGGCGTGCTCGAGCGTGACGGAGGCAGGCACGCGAATCGCTTCTCGTTCATGGGTCACCAAGGTTTGAGCCCACGCGCCCCCGCCGACGAGCCCCATCACCCGGTCGCCGACCTTCCATCGGGTCACGCGAGCTCCAACCGAGGCGACTTCACCCGAATATTCAATGCCGGGGATGTCTTGCACGATGCCGGCGGGGGCAGGGTAGAGGCCGCGGGTCTGCAGCAGGTCGGCTCGATTGAGCGCCGTTGCCTTGACCGTGACGGTGATCTCGTCAGGGCCGGCAATTGGGGCCGTGGCGTCGTCGATTCGCAGACCCGCCGGACCAGTCAGCTCAACGGCTCGAACGGCTTTCATGATCGAAGCGAGTAACACACTCCGGTAACGCCAAGGGGCCCCCAAAACTCTGCGACTCGTTAACTCTCATGGTGAGCCTGTCGAACCACGAACCGCTCATGCGGTATGACCCCCTCATGCACTTCATTCAACGGCGCGAGCGCTTGCTGGGCACCCTCGAACGACCCGTGGTTCTCTTCGCGGGAGGCCTGCGAGGCCGCAACTACACCGCGAACCCGTACGCCTATCGCGCCGACAGCAACTTCCTCTATTTCTTCGAGCGCCCCGAGCCGGGCAGCGCCGCCCTCTTCGACCCTGCAGACAAATCGGTCACGCTCTTCCTCCCCGCGCGCTCGCTCGACGACGTGATCTGGCACGGTGAGCTCGAGTCTTTCGCCGCCGCCCAAAAGCGTCACGGAGTCACTGCAGTGCTCGATGTCGAGCAGCTCGAGACCCACCTGGCGAAGCTGGGTAAAGGCCGTCAACTTTCGGCACTCGCGGTGGCCGATCACAACGCGCTGTACCGGGCCCGGGCCATCACCGGTGAGGACCTCTCGTTCGACGACGACGCGCGCTACGGCCTCTGGGCGGTGATGAACGCCATCGCGCAATTGCGACTGATCAAAGGCCCCGAGGAGCTCGCTGAGATGCGAAAGACCGCGAAGATCACGCACGAAGCCCACGTCGCGGCGATCAAAGCCTCGAAGCCCGGAGTCACCGAGCAGGCCCTCATGGGTCACGTCGAGGGCACTTTCGCGAAGTACGGCTGCGTGCCGGCTTATCTGACGATCTTGAGCGTGCGCAGCGAGGTGCTGCACAACCACGCGCACGACAAAGTGTTGCAATCGGGCGACGTGATGCTGCTCGACGGCGGCGCCGAAGATTCGACCACGGGCTACTGCAGCGACGTCACCCGCTGTTGGCCCGTCGGAGGCCCATTCACCGCCGAGGGCCGCGATGTGTACGACACCGTGCTCAAAGCGCAGGAAGCCAGCATCGCCGCGGTCAAACCCGGCGTGCGTTTTCGCGACTTGCACTTGCAATCAGCGAAGGTCATGGCCGAGGGCCTGGTCTCGATGGGCCTGCTCAAAGGCAACGTCGACTCGTTGGTCGAATCGGGCGCCCACGCCGTCTTCTTCCCCCACGGGCTCGGGCACCAAATCGGCCTCGACGTGCACGACATGGAGTCCTTCGGCGACCGCGTTCACTACCCCAACGGGCGCACGCGCAGCGCCCAGTTCGGCACCAAGTACCTGCGAATGGATCTCGACCTCGCCGAGGGCATGACCTTCACCATCGAGCCGGGTGTGTATTTCGTGCCTGCCATCTTGCGCAGCCCAGAGATTCAGAAGCAGTTCAAAGGCCAGGTCGACTTCGAGAAGGCCGAGAAATTCTTGGCGATGAATCAAGGCCGAGGCTTCGGGGGCATTCGCATCGAAGACGACGTGCTCTGCACGAAGGCCGGTATCGAAGTGCTCACCGCCTCAATCCCGAAAAAACGCACTGAAATCGAATCGCTCGTCGGCACAGCGTGATCCTCGCGCTCCTGCCGGGGATGGACGGGACCGGCACGATGTTTTCGATATTGTCGAGGGTGCTGCCGCCACGCTTCGAGCCGCGCGTCATTGACTACCCTGCACGCGAAACCCTCTCGTACGACGCCTTGCTCGCACGAATCGAAGCGAGATTGCCGACCGATCAGCCGTACGCGGTGGTCGCTGAGTCGTTCTCAGAGCCGCTGGCAATTCGGCTCGCGGCGGCCAAACCGAAGGGCTGATTGCCGTAGTGCTGGTCGCCACGTTTCATGCCCGGCCGGTCTCGTGGGTGGTCGCCGCCGTGGGGCCGCTTCTCAGTGGGGCCGTGTTCTCGTTGCCACTGCCGGGCGCCGTGGTTCGGAGGCTCCTCGCAGGCACCAGTGCGCCTCGGGCGCTGATCGAGGCGTTTCAAGCGGCTGTGGCCTCGGTCGACCCGGTGGTGCTCGCCGATCGTGCGAGATCAGCGCTGGCCGTCGACGTTTCCACAGACGTGACGCGCGCTCAGGTCCCGATGCTGTTCATTCGAGCGACCCGCGACGCGTTGATCCGCGAAACCGTCGTCGATGAGCTGCGGGTGCTGAACCCAAGCATTGAGGTCACGGAAATCATCGCACCTCACCTCGTCTTGCAAGTCGCCCCCGAAGCGTCAGCTGCTGTGATTGCGGCCTTCGTCGACCGCCAGGCCCGCTGAATTGCGACACCCGCAACCGCTTCATGCCCAATCGGTACTCCTGGGCATGTCACCTCGCGCTTCCAGAATCGCCGCTCAAATCATGCGTTTGTGCGCTGGCGTGCTCGCCCCGTTCGGCTGGCTCGCTGCCATTTACGGCGTCATGCTCGTCTTCCCCGTCATCTCGGCCTTCATGGGCACCTGGTTGCTCATCGAATACAGCCGCATCGCCAAGGGGGCGTCTTCGGTAGAGCGCTCCATCTCGATTTGGGTCATCTCGCTCGCCTTCAACCTGGCCGGCGTGGTGATCGTCGGCAAGCTCGCCCAGTCGTGGGACACCGCCTTGTGGGCGGTCTGGCCCCTCATCGCCAGCCTGGTCAGCGCCTGGGGCCTGAGCCTCGAGGCCAATGACGCAAAGGCCCATTCGCCCAGCGGCGCGTAGGGCTTGCTGACGACCACGACTCCCGGTACGAGCCTCCAGTCATGTCGTCGCCCGCTTGGTTCCAGAAGAAGCCGAAGATCGCCACGCCAGACCCGGTCGCCGAGACCGACGCCAGCCTCGCCAGCCGCATGGAGGGCATCTGGGGCAAGTGCGACGAGTGCGGTGAAATTCTGCTCCGCGAGGAGTTCGAAAAAGCCCTCAACGTCTGCCCCTCGTGCAATCACCACATGCAGCTGACCGCGCGCGCCCGGCTCGCCTACATCTGCGACCCCGACTCGTTCGAAGAGTTCGACGGGCACCTCGAGGCCCTCGACCCGCTCGGGTTCACCGACTCGAAAAAGTACAAAGACCGCCTCAAGAGCACCAAAAAAGCCCTCGGTGAGAACGACGCGTTCATCGCCGGCACCGCTACCATCGAAGGCCACCAGGTCTCGATCGGCACCTTCTTGTTCGAGTTCATGGGCGGCTCGATGGGCTCGGTCGTCGGTGAAAAAGTCACCCGCGTCTTCGAGCGCGCCTACGAGCTGCGCTGCCCCGCGATCGTCTTCTCAGCCTCGGGCGGAGCGCGCATGCAAGAGGGCATCTTCTCACTCATGCAGATGGCCAAAACCAGCGCGGCCATCAACCGTTTTCGCGGCGCCAAGCGCCCGTACATCTCAGTCATGCTGCACCCCACGACCGGCGGCGTCGCGGCCTCGTTCTCGTGGCTCGGAGACGTGATTCTCGCCGAGCCCAAGGCCCTGATCGGCTTCGCCGGCCCCCGCGTCATCGAGCAGACCATTCGCCAGAAGCTGCCCGAGGGCTTTCAGCGCAGCGAGTTCTTGCTCGAGCACGGCATGATCGACGCGATCATTCAGCGCAAAGACATGAAGGCGAAGTTGGCCCAAGTCATCGGGCTCATGTGACGCCCGACGAGGGGCTGGCGTACTTCGCGTCGCTCCCGCCCTCGTCGATCAAGATGGGCCTCGACCGGGTGCAGGCCGCCCTCGCTCAATTGGGCAACCCCGAGCGCAGATACCCCGCGCTCCACGTGGCCGGCACCAACGGCAAGGGCTCGACCTGCGCCTTCGCTGCCTCGTGCTTATCGCAGCGATACCGGGTCGGTTTGTACACGTCGCCCCACCTGATTCGGGTGAATGAACGAATCAAGATCAACGGCGTCGACATCAGCGACGCGGTGCTGGGCCAACGCATCGCCGAGGTGCGCGCGCGGCTGCCCGACATCGATCTGACCTACTTCGAGCTCGGCACCATCGTCGCGTTCTGGCACTTCGCTCAAGAAGGCGTGGCCATCGCGGTGCTCGAGACTGGGCTCGGAGGCCGCCTCGACGCGACCACCGCGTGCGTGCCCAAAGTGACGGCAATCACTCCGATTTCGTACGATCACCAGGAGTACCTCGGCACGACCCTCACTGCCATCGCCGGTGAAAAGGCCGGCATCGCCAAGCCCGGAGTGCCGCTGGTCACCAGCCGTCAAAGCCCAGAGGCCGAGGCCGTCTTCGCGGCGCTCGAGGGCGTGCCGCGCATGCGCGAAGGCGTCGACTTCGAGGCCAAGAGCGAGCCCCGATTCTCGTACCGCGGCTTCGATCTGCGCATCAGCGGAGTGACCTTGCCGCTCCACGGCCCGCACCAGACGCAGAACGCCGCGGTGGCGCTTGCCTGTCTCGAGTTGCTCGGCCGCGACGGTTTCCCCCTGCGTGACGAACAGATCAGACGAGGCCTCGAGCGCACCCAATGGCCCGGCCGGCTCGAAGAGTTTCCCGGAGCTCCGCTCGTCGTGCTCGATGGCGCCCACAACCCGGGCGGGGTCGAGGCGCTGCTCCAAGCGATCGACAGCCTTTACACCAAGCGGCCCATTCACCTGGTCTTCGGAGTCTTCGCTGACAAAGATGCCGAGCCGATGATTCGCGCGCTCTTCGCCCGCGTGTCGGCGGTCACTTTGACGCCGATCGCGAACCCGAGGAGCCGGCCGCCAGAGCAGTATCTCGCGCTCGCGCAGTCACTCAACTCGAACGTACGTGTCGCCAGCGACGCCGCAACAGCGGTCAACGAGGCCAAGGCGCAGAGCCCCGCGAATGGAGTCGTGATCGTCGCAGGCTCGCTCTTTCTCGTGGGGCAGGTGCGCGCCGCGCTGCTCGAACGAGCTGCTATAACGCCTTGATGCCAGTCAAAATGTCGAAGCGCGTGCGCCGTTTTCTCGACGATGCCCACACGCTCGCCGCGCTCCCGGTCGCCAAGAAATACCGGCCGCTGGTCGTCGACGAATACTCCTTCGACGCGCAATTGCTGACCATGAGCCGGTTGTACCGCGCCAGCCGCCAGTTCTACCGCGACCTGGGCGGCCGCTTCGCCGCGCGCATCTCCTGCGAGGCCCGCTCCCTCGACGGAGGCCTGTTCGCCGAGGAGATCGAGTTCGCTCCGGCCGAGACCGAGCTGCTCTGGTTCAAAGATCACCATGGCCAGGTGCACGATCTCGAGGCCGAGGTCAGCGGCCTGCTGCGGTTCAACGAGATCTCGCTCTTTCACGAGCAAAATCATCGCGTCATCTGGCTGCTGCTACCCCCCGCACCCGATACCCAGGTCGATCTGAAGCGCTACTTGAACTTCGCCGAGAGCCTGGTGGTCGCGCTCGACATCGCGCTCGCAGAAGCGACCGGTGCCCTGGCGGTGCCGTTTCAGCGAATGAACCTGCTCTACCGAAGGCCGGGCAAGAACACCTGGCACCGTCGCCCGAAGGCGGAGTACCGCAGGTACCTCACTGCGGTGGCCTACGCGACCTACTGCTTTCTCGGCCTGGTCGAGAACAAAGACGTCATCAAAGCCGTCGACTACGCCTTGCCGAATCAGAAGGAGATCAACCGAGACGCCGTTCGCTGCAGCCTCGGGTTGAGCGAACGGTTTGCGCTGGTGACCAACCCCACCTGGCAGAACAGCTTCGGCGAATTCGCGCTCTCGCGGCTCGAGGTCATTCAGGCAAAATCGAAAGAACCCAAGTTGGTTTTGCCCGCCGACCCGCTCGATTTCGAAGCCGAATTTTCGCTCGCCCAGAGAGTCTTCAAACACTACGGTCTGTGACTCATGACCGAAGAGCTCGGGCGACAATATTCTCCACAAGCGCTCGCGAGCGCGCTGAACAACAAAGAGAAGATCGTCTATTCGCTCAACGGCAATCGCGCCGCCAACGGCCGCACGTTCTTGAAGAAGATCGAGAAGCTGTGCCCGCTCGTCGGCGTGCGACGGGTCGGCGACATCTCGCATCTCACCGGCGCTCCGTACCCGGTGTTTCAAAGCTGCAGGCCCAACCTGTTGCTGCACACGGAGTACGGTCAGAACTCCGGAGCCCTGGGCAAGGGCACCACTGAAACCCAAGCCAAGATCTCCTGCATCATGGAAGCGATCGAGGGCTACTGCTCGGAGCCTCGCAGCCCCCACCTCATTCGCGCCTCGTTTCGATACCTGGCCCAGCAGTATGCGGTGCTCGACCCGCGCAAACTGCTGACCCAATTCGACGTCGACCCGCCCTCGCTCGACGAGCCTTTGATGTGGACTCCGGCATATTCGGTGAAGACCGGCAGCGCCATCTGGGTGCCCGCGGAGACCGTCTATTGCCCCTTCGTCAACAAGCCGTATCGAACCCGTTCGCTGTTCATCTCGGCCTCGAACGGGTTGTCGTCAGGCTCGACCTACCTCGAGGCCGTCGTGCACGGGTTGTACGAGCTGATCGAGCGCTACTACCTCGCCAAGATGGAGCAGGGCGGGGTGACCGTCGAGGCGATGTTCGAAGATCAGGTCAAAGAGCGCTCGGTGCAGGCGTACCTGCGGGTGATGGGCGACGAAGATCAAGTTCAGCTCTACGGCATCGAGCTGCCCGGCGTTCGCAACCTGCCGATGATCATGTGCTGCCTCGTCGCCGACAACACCCTGCATCAAGGCTGGGGCTGCTCGCCGTCGATCGAAATGTCAGTCAGCCGCGCGTTCAGCGAAGCGATGCAATCTCGCGCCACGGTGATCAGCGGGAGCCGCGAGAATATGCCGTCGATTGAATCGGGCGCTCGGGCCGCCGAAGAGAGCATCTTCGGCAAAGCCACCCAGCCCGAGGAGCGCACCTTGAGCCTCAAGGCCCTCCGCGCTCGGGCGATCGACAAGCGCTTCACCTCGCTCGACCAGGAGTACCAATTCGTCTTGGCCTGGCTGCGAGCGCGCTCGCTCGACAACGTGATCATCGCCAATTTGACTCGGCAGGGCATCGACGTCCCGGTGGTCAAAGTGCTCATCCCCGAGTTGGCGGTGCCCAGCCACTTTCGAACCCGCACCAAGACGCCCTACCAACCCCAAACCTCGACCGAGCGGCAGTTTCGCACCATTCAGGTGGCCGCCGAATGAGAGTGAAGATCTACTGCGGCCCCGAGCTCGCCGAGTCGGTGCGCACCGTGCTGCCCGAGGCTGAGCTGGCTCCGCCGATCAAGCGCGGCGACGTACATCGCGACCTCGCCGCGGCTGTGAACGTGGTCGGCATCGTCGATGGTGACGTGCTCGAAGCGGTCTCGGTCGCGTCAACTGAGATTCTCGACGCGATCAGGGTCGGCGTGCGGGTCTTCGGCGCCGGCGGCCTCGGAGCGATTCGCGCCGCCGAGCTCGATCGACTCGGCATGACCGGCTGCGGCCTCGTCTATGATCACGTCAGGGCCAACCCATACTTTCGCGACGACGCGCTCGGCCTCGTGCACTTCAGCGGCCCCGATGCGTCGAGCACGATTTCACTCGTCGAGCTCGAGCTCACGATTGAGCGCCTGGTTGCGTCGAAGAAGCTCGCCGTGGGCGCCGCTCGAGGCCTGCTCCGGCGCTTTCGTGACCTGCATTTTTCGCAGCGCACCTTTGACCGTCTGCACGCCGACCTCGAATCGCGCAGCCGTGCGGCCGAGCTCGACGCACTCGCCCAGGTTCGCAAGCACCACGTGAGCCAGAAGGGTCGCGATGCGGTCGCGATGGCCAAGCTGATTCGCGCTGAGCTCGCACTCGTCGCGAAGCACAACCGGCAGCTCAACGGCGCCTGAAAATGAAGAAGCGGTCGGCCTCGAATCACGAGACCGACCGCTGCAAAACAGCACCGAGAGCGCCTGAATTAGAACGCTGCGTGGCAGCTGGGCTTGCCGCCGACGACCTTCTTCAGGTCGGCATCGGCCAGGTTCTTGAGCTTCAGGGTGGGCTTCACTTTTTTGATCGACATGTGGGTTGCCTTTCGACTGCTGGTTGTGGCGAAGAGAGATGCTACCGCCGAGCACATTGTCGTACAGGCCGAAGTGAAGTTGCTTGTGGTGAAATTAAATACATTCCACGAGCGATATCGGGCGCTTAACCTCGTGCTTCATGCCTCGTTCTGTGCAGGTTGGAAGCGTCGTTTCGTACAACTACAGCCTTCGAAACCAGGCCGGGCGCCTGATCGAGGACTGTGTCGGCTGGCCCTTTCAATACGTTCACACCAAGCGGCCGAAGGTCATCGCCGGCGTGGTCAAGGCGCTGCTCGGTCACCACGCCGGAGACACGCTCCACTTCGCCGTACCTCCTGAGGAGGCCTACGGCGCGTATGACCCCGAGGCGGTGCTCACCGTGCCGCGCAAGCCGGGCACCAAGACCACCCTCGCGATCGGAGACGACGTGGCCTTCAACGACGGCCAGCGCGACGTGACTGCCCGGGTTCGAAAAATCACGCCCCGCGCCATCGAGCTCGATCTCAATGACTCACTGGCCGGGCAAACGCTGCACTTCGACATCGACATCGTCTCGATTCGCGAAGCCACGCCGCGCGAAATGCGCACTGGCCAGGTGTTCGACCCCTTCGACGGCGCTGAACGTCGCTCCACCGAGGCGCTCGACCCGCGGCGCTTTCCTTTCGATTTGTTCAACGACCCGGCGCTCTACAAGAAGATGGGGCGCGCCATCGAGTCGGTGTTGCCGTACTCGATGTTCCCTCCGTACCCGTGGGGGCAGCGACTGTACGGGCGCTTGTTCGAGCAGCGATGCAAGGGGCTCGAGGGCGACGTGATCGAGCTCGGAGTCGGCCGCGGAGGCATGTCGCTGTACCTGGCTCAGCTCGCGCAAAAAGCTGGCAAGCGGGTCTTCAGCTACGACAGTTATGAGGGGTTGCCCGAGGCTGATTCGAGCAAGGACAACCCCGGCTTTCGCGCCGGCGATTATCGGGGCTCCAGCGAAAAAGAAGATCTGTTGGCCCGGTTCGAGGCCGCCGCGAAGAAGCTCAAGGTCAGCAAAACGATCACCCCGGTCAAGGGCTTCTTCGAGCACACCGTGCCCAAGATGGCGAAGACGCAGCGCTTCTGTTTCGCGCACCTCGACAGCGACCTCTACGACTCGGTCTTCTTTTCGCTCGAGCAGATCTACGACCGGGTCGCCGATGGCGCCGTGATCGTCATCGACGACTATTTTCACCACGCCCAGGGCCCGGCACGCGCAGTCTCCGATTT
>JANLPS010000453.1:0-2880 GCA_031367385.1 Archangium sp.
GAATGAACCGCTCCCGGCCGAGGGCTGCGTGACCACCGTGACGTCACGACCACGAGCCCGTGTACTGGCCTGAGCCGCTACTGCTTCACGAAACTGAACGTCATCGAGGTCATGCCGGCATCGGGTCGCGAGATGGTGAACGAGCCATTGCGAAGCGCGGTCTCGGTCACCGGCAGGGCGGTCCGCTGAACCATGGTGGTCTCTTTGAACGTGCTGGAGTCGAACACTTCGAACGCCACGCCGCCGCCCAAAATCGAGGCCGCTGGGCTCGTGCACCCGCCGGTTGACCACGTGGGGTCGAGTGAATCGGAGACTTTCGGCGTCTCGCCCGCCGTCGTCGGGCAGTACGTCACGACGTACACATCGGGAGGGCTCGCCACGTCCCAGTGCAGGTCGATGAAATGGGCCGAGGTTGGCTGCACCAGGTACAGCGCGTTCGAATCGATGCCCGCATCGAGCGCGGCGCAGCGCACACCGTCACCCGCGTAGCCCGATTGGCAGGTGCATGTGTGGCTGCCCGACGAGTTGAGGCAGTTCGCGTGAGGGTCGCAGCCTCCGTTGTTGGTCGCACACTCATCGACGTCTGCGCAGGCGCCAGAGAGGCATTGAAACCCGACTCCGCAGGCCGCACAGAGGGCGCCGCGAGCGCCACATTGCGCGGTGCTCTGAGACGAGGGGCCGACACAGGTATCGCCGGTACAGCACCCGTTGGCGCAGTTGGTCGAGTTGCAACTCGCTGAGGGCGTCACGCATGCACCGGCGCTGCAGATCTGGCCGCTGGCGCACGCGACGTCGTGACTGGTGTAACTGCAGGCACCAGCGCTGCACGAGCCGTTGCCGTCGGAGACGCGCCGAGTCGTACTATCGGCGCAGGCATTGGCGGGAGGTTGGTTGCACACCCGCCCCGCACATGGGTCGTTCGCACAAGCACCGCCCGAGCACCCTTGCGCGCAGCTGGTTTGAACCGACGCGTACGAACAGGCCCCATTGGTACAGGTACCCGGCGAAGCGAACAGACGCAGGGTACTCGAGTCGGCGCACGCTGCAGCGGGCGGGGCGTCGCACCGCTTGCCGGCGCACGCATTGCCAACGCAGAGCCCATTGCTGCACCCGCCGGGGCATTCGACGACCGTGACCGTGTACGCGCAGGTGCCGGAGGTGCAGGTACCGCTCGAGTCAGAGACCCGAACGTGGGTGGCATCGCTGCACTCCGTCTTTGGCGGCGCGTCGCAGAAAATGCCAGCGCACGGCTCATCGACGCAGCTGCCGGCCGAGCAGCGGCTGGCGCATTTCACATTGACGGTGGCGTAGCCGCACCCGCTTTGCGCCGTGCACTGCCCGACCGTTGGAAAGGCCTGGAGCGTTTGACCATCGAGACACCGTCGCGCGGGTGGCGTGTTGCATGCCCGTTCGCAGCTCCCGGCCCCTCCGTCAAAGCTCACTGCGCCGTCGGGAATTCGGTACGCGCCGGGGTCGAGGTTCAGGCAGCCCACGAAGAGCAGAGCGGCGGCAAATGCGAGAGTGAGTTTCACGGCCTCCCACGTAGCGCGTCGCCGTGAACATTGCAGCGACTAGGGTGCGAAGCGTTGCCTCACTTCTCCTCTTCAGTGAGCCGCCCACCTGTGCAATTCGTTGCACGCTCGCTCGCTGCAACCATCGGCTACTCCAGCGGAATGCGATTGGCCTGACGTGTGAACTCACGACCCACATGATTCTTTCGCTGATGTTGTTCACAACGCTCTCTGCCACCGAACCCACTCTCACCGATGCACCCCGCACGGCCAACCTGGAGGCATCAGCCGACAGGGTTCGACCCTCGAAGATTTTGGGTCGCAATGATTCTGGTCGGCAGTCTTCATGAAAAGCTCGGTTTTGACCTCGACGAGAACACGCGCATCAACCTCGGCGTGGGAGCGCCGGGAACTCCAGCTGGAGCGATGATCTCAGGCCGATTCTGATCACCTGAAACGGAGTGCTCCCTGTGCGGTTCGAACGCGCGACCCACTGCTTCGGAGGCGACTCCGGCGGTTGTCTCGGGCGACGACACACGAAAGACTGAATCCGCTCACCGCGCGAGCATGACACCAGCGACTCCGTGTAGAACCTGTCGGCAGTTCACGAATTCAGCACTGACGGAGTGCGACGATGAAGATCAGCCGCCGACCCCTTCTCAAAGCCGCCGCAGCCATCGGTGCTTCGCTCGCCTGGGTCGGCCCGGCCCGCGGCTCGCGCGTCAACTGGCATGAGCGGCGTGACCTCTACCCTCAAGGGGTTGCTTCGGGTGATCCCGACCCGAACAGTGTCATCTTGTGGACAAGGCGGCCGTACGCCGAGGGCACACGCCAGCTCCTGACCGTCGAGGTCGCGGAGGATGAGGCATTTCGCAAAGTCGTCGCCCACGCGCAGACACCGGTCTCGAGCGCCGCTGACTGGACCGCGCGCGTTCTGATCGGCGGCCTCAAGCCAGCGCGCACCTACTGGTATCGGTTTACCGACGCCGACGAAAACGGGAGCCGCGTCGGCCGCACGATCACCGCGCCGCTCCCGACTGACCCCCGCACGGTGAACTTCGCATTCGTGAGCTGCCAAGACGTCAATGAGGGCACGCTCAACGCCTATCGCCGCATGATGTACGAAGATGATCGCGCTGCCGCCGCCGAGAAGCTCGGTTTCGTTCTGCATCTTGGCGATTTCATCTACGAGGTCGTCGAGTATCCCGAAGAAGTGAAGACCCGCTACGACCCACGCGATGCGGATCGGCTCGAGGGTGACGCGATCTGCGGCACGTGAGAGACCCGGTTACCGCCGCGTCATCAGTCGCTTTCGAAGAGCGCTGAATAGCTGAGCCGGAGTGGCATCGGCACGCGGCGGCAACCGGAG
>JANLPS010000455.1:0-6842 GCA_031367385.1 Archangium sp.
CTCCGGTTGCCGCCGCGTGCCGATGCCACTCCGGCTCAGCTATTCAGCGCTCTTCGAAAGCGACTGATGACGCGGCGGTAACCGGGTCTCTCACGTGCCGCAGATCGCGTCACCCTCGAGCCGATCCGCATCGCGTGGGTCATACCGACCTGGGGGAGCGCACGGAACGACGCCTGGGCCATTCGGTCTGGCGGGCTTCTGCACTGGGACGGGGTCAGCTGGACCGCGTTCAATACACCCAGTGTTCGCGCCGTCTGGGGTCTCTCGTCGAAGCAGGTCTGGGCCGTCGGTGAGCATGAAACGCTTCTGGAGTGGAACGGATCGACCTGGCGCACGCTGTCGACTCACGAGAACTGCTTCAGTTACCACGACTGCGCCACCTTCAGAGGAGTCTGGGGCACCGGGCCAGGAGAGCTCTGGGTCGTGGGTGAGAATGGGCCTGGCTTTGGCGGGTCTGCGTATGGGGCCATTCAAAAGTGGGATGGCAAGGGATGGACCGTGCAGATGAAGTACGCCGAAAGCCCCAAGCAATCGAACGAGAACAACGAGGTCGGCCCGCTCACCAACGTGTTCGGGTTCGCGACCGGAGAGGTGTACGCCACAGACGGCGATAGGCTTCTCCGCCTGATGCGGTGACTCCCTCCAGAGTGGCCCGAGGGGTTTCCATTGAGGCAACTCCTGATGCCTGGTCGCGCACTGCTGCGATGCAAGCATTGCTGGGTATGAGGCCAATCGCCTCATCACCCTTCACGCGGAGCCATACCCATGCGCCTCTCACTTCGTCTTCTCTGTCTGCTCGCAGTGGTCTCCATGGCCTGCGGGCCAGAGCTCGTCACCGAATCGGGAGCCGATGACTCGGCCGAGGTCACGGGCGCGTTGATGAGCAACGACGAAGCGCGCGCGGCGATGAATGATGCGTTCAACCGAGCCAGAGCTGCCGGCGTCGGCACCCCCGAGGCGAACCGCATCATCGCGCAAGCCCTGGTCAGCGTCGGTAAGAAGCTGCCGCAGACCGAGGTCATCGCGGTGCTCAAAGACTACGTGCCCTACGCTGACTTCTCGATCGTCGAGGCCGGTCGCACCAACGGCGTGTGGAAGCGCGCGGCCGCTCACGACACGGGCGAGCTCAACTCGTTTCTCGGGTTGCTCAACTTCAAGATGACCGACCACGCGACCGATGATCAGAACGTGGTGAACCGCGAGACCCATGCCGCGTCGGTGCGGGCGTACCTGCCGTCGGTGATTGCGATGATCAAGCGCAGCCCCAAGGCCACCGACATGGACGTGTTGGCCGCGGTGGTTGCGACCGTCTACCCGCTCACCATCAGCGGGCCCGAATTCTTGAGCGCGCTGCGGTCGGCGGGCCTCGAGAAGGCGCCTGCGGGGGCCGGCAACAGCCGCGGCTCCGGGCTCAACGACCTCGGCTTCTACGCGATCTTCGGAGGCGCGGTGAGCGGGGGCCAAGTCATCAACCGCCACGACCTCGCCAGCGCGACCTCGTTCGAGGCGTTGGTGCTCGCGAAGCTGGCCGACTCGTACGTGACCTACCGCAGCCCGTGGGAGAACGAGCGCGACTCGACGATGGTGATTGGTGACGCCCTCAACGACATCGCCCGCGCGACCGGCAAAGAGCCCGCGGTGGCGCTCTCGGTGCTCAAGCGCACCCTGACCCAGAGCCAGTACGACGCAATGCAGACCCTCCGCGCGGCCCGTCGGTAACGACGCTGCAAGGCCGCCTCACTGCGTCGCGCGAAAAGCTCGCAAACGCACAGTTTCGGCCACTCGGTACGAAAGTTACCGTACCGCGTGGCCACCGATTCAGCCGTCTCGAAGGCTCCTGACGCAGCCCCCTCGAAAGAAGACAAGGCGGCGAATGCGAAGCCGTCTCCGCCGGGCGCGCAGTACGCGATCGTGATTCTCACGATCATGAATCTGCTGAACTACGCCGACCGGTACGTGCCGAGCGCGATCAAAGATCTCTACAAGAAAGATCTGAAGCTCACCGACCTGCAGACCAGCCTGCCGCTCACGGCTTTCGTGATCGTGTACCTGGTCGCAAGCCCGGTGTTCGGCTCACTTGCCGACAGGGTGTCTCGCCGTACGCTGATCGCCATCGGCGTCGCTGCCTGGTCGCTGGCCACCGCCGCCGCGGCCGCCGCCACCGGGTTCGTCAGCTTCTTCATCGCCCGCGCCCTGGTCGGCGTCGGTGAAGCGGCCTACGCGACCCTCTCGCCTGCGTTGCTGAGCGACTTCTACCCGCCCAAGCGCCGCAACCGCATGCTCACGTATTTCTACATGGCCATCCCCGTGGGGGCTGCGGTCGGCTACACGGCCGCCGCGTGGATCGGGAAGAGCTTCGGCTGGCGCCCGACATTCTTGATTGCTGGCATCCCCGGGTTGTTCGTGGCGTTCGCCGCGCTGAAGATCAAAGAGCCGCCACGCGGGTACTTCGACAAGACCAAGCGCGAGCACCACGAGAGCTGGCGCAAGGCGTTCAAGGCGCTCGCCAAGAACTCGAATTTTCTCACCGCGGTCGCGGGCTACACCGCGGTGATGTTCGCCGCCGGGGCGATCTCTGACTGGTTTCCCACGTTCTTGGAGCGCGAGCGCGGCTTCGACCTCGCCACCGCCGGCACCATCGTCGGCATCATCACCGTGGCCTGTGGCATCACCGGCACGCTTGCGGGGAGCTTCGTGGCCGACAAGCTGATCGGCAAAATCTCACACCCGTATCTGGCGTTCAGCGGGCTCGCGATGATCCCCGCGACGGTGTGCGCGGGGCTGACCCTGGTCGTGCCCGGCAAGGTGGCCGCGGTGACCTTTCTCGCGCTCGGCCAGTTCTTCGCCTGGAGCTACAATGGGCCGATCAACGCGCTGTTGGTCAACTCGGTGCCGAGCAATCTGAGAACCCGTGCGATCAGCCTCTCTGTGCTGACGACGCATCTGTTGGGAGACGCGATCAGCCCTTCGATCGTCGGGTTCATCTCGGATCACGCGAGCCTCGGGGCCGCGATGTGGGCCGCTCCGGTGGCACTAGCGGTGGGTACGGTCATCTGGCTCGTCAGCTGGCGGGTGTTGACCGAGGCCGAAGAAGACTGACGCGGTGCGCGCTGGCCTTATGGCTGGTTTCGAAGTTGCACAGGCTGTGGGCTCACCTTTTCATGGGAGTCCACATGTTGCTCACTGTCTTGATTGTCATTCTGGTGCTGTCGCTCATCGGTGGCGGCCTGGGTCACTCGAAGGTCGGCGTCGTTGGCTGGTCGCCAGCGGGCATCGTGTTGATCATTCTCGTGATTTTGCTGCTGACCGGCCGACTTGGTTGAGTCGTGACGCCAAGGCCTCAGTGAGACAACATGGCGCAGGGGGTGTCTCACTGGGGTTGGTTGGTTGGAGGCGCTGCTAGCGAACGCGCACCACGCCCGCCATGCCGCCGTTGCCGTGGTTCATGCAGAAATACGGGTAATCACCGACCGTGGTGAAGGTGAAGACCGCGGTGGTCGACATGCCCGTATTGGTCAACACGATGGGGTTGTTGGGCGACCCCGCGCTCGAATTGCCCGGCGTGCCGGGGCTGAGCGGGTGAAAGGTAAACGTGCCGCTGAAGGTCACCTGATGACCGGTACCGACCAGAATGCAGGCCGGCGTGTAGGTGAGATTGCTGCCGGGAAAAGTCACGGTTGTCGTCGGCAACCCGGTGCGATCGGTGAACTTCGCTTCGGTGCAGTTGTTGAAAATCGGAGTGCTGGCGCCTGCGTCGACTGGAGTGCCCGCGTCGAAGGGCGGCGTGCCCGCGTCGAAGGGCGTGCCTGCGTCGAATGGAGCGCCCGCGTCGAACGGCGTGCTGCCCGCGTCAATGGGCTGGCCCGCGTCGAATGACGTCACCCCTGAGTCGCTCGGAGTCGTCGTGCCTGCGTCGAGGGGAGCCGTCGTGCCCGAGTCGAGGGCAGTGATGCCTGCGTCGGCGACGGTCGTGCCTGAATCGCGAATTGCAATGGCCCCTGAGTCAGGTGTCGTCTTGCCTGCGTCGGCTTGCACGCCGCTGTCGCGCTTGATGCCTGCGTCGGTTGATTCGTCGGTGTCTCCGCAGCCCACCAGACCCACGAGAACTGCGGCGCTCACGATGACCAAGGGGGCAATTCGCATTGGCGTGGCCTAGCACGGCAGAGCACCGTGGGCAGCACGTTGTGGAGCGCCGCCCTCGCTGATTTTCGCCCGCCCCGTGGTTACTCGCTTCTGGCGTGATGCGACCATGCACCCTGCTCCTCTTCGGGAGCGCCTCGCGTGGCGCAGTCAAAGTGATGTTACAAAAACGCAACTCCAGAATCGGGAGCCATTTTGAGTGCCCCGCCATGAGCGGGGTTCCCAGAGCGGTTTGACCCTCCGCGAACCATGGCGAGCCCCACTCGAAGCTGGTACGCCAGCCCCTGAATTGAGGGCAGGTTTCATGTCGCCAAATCCGATCGCTCCTTACAAACCGAAGCACCATGTTCGCCTGGTCAGCGCCGCCTCGCTCTTCGACGGCCACGACGCCGCCATCAACGTGATGCGCCGCTTGATGCAGGCCTCGGGCGCCGAGGTCATTCACCTGGGTCACAACCGGTCGGTCTCGGAGATCGTCAACTGTGCGATTCAAGAAGACGTTCAGGGCATCGCCATCACCTCGTACCAGGGCGGCCACGTCGAGTACTTCAAGTACATGATCGACCTGCTGCGCAAAGCCGGAGCCCGTATCGAGCTCTTCGGTGGCGGCGGCGGCACGATCTTGCCCTCAGAAATCGAAGAGCTTCACGCGTACGGCGTGCGCCGCATCTACTCGCCTGACGACGGCCGGGCGATGGGCCTGCAGGGCATGATCAACGACCTGCTCGAGCGCTGTGACTTCGAGAAGCGCACCCCTGACTACAAGCCCCTGTTGCCCAAGCTCGCCACCCGCGACCCAGGCACCATCGGCGCGTTGATCACCATCGCCGAGAACTACCCCGAGGCCGGGGCGGCGATGCGCACCGAGCTCTCAGCGATGAGCGCGGCGAACAAGCGAGTGCCCGTGCTCGGCATCACTGGCACGGGTGGCGCCGGCAAATCGAGCCTGATCGATGAGCTGGTGCGGCGGTTTCTGGCCGACAGCGATGACAAGCGCATCGCGGTGATTTCGGTCGACCCGTCGAAGCGAAAGTCAGGCGGCGCGTTGCTGGGCGACCGCATTCGAATGAACTCCATCGACAACCCGCGCGTGTACATGCGCTCGTTGGCCACCCGGCAGTCGAATCTGGCGCTCTCGAAGTACGTCGCCGAGTCGATTGAGATCTGCCGCGCCGCCGGGTTCGATCTGATCATCGTCGAGACCTCGGGCATCGGGCAGTCAGACACCGAGATCACCGACCACGCCGACGTCTCGCTCTACATCATGACCTCGGAGTACGGCGCTGCGACCCAGCTCGAGAAGATCGACATGCTCGACTTCGCCGACATCATCGCGATCAACAAGTTCGACAAGCGCGGCTCGCTCGATGCCTTGCGCGACGTCAAGAAGCAGTGGCGGCGAAACCACAACGCCTTCACCGCCCACGATGACGCCCTGCCGATCTACGGCACCATCGCCGCGCAGTTCAACGACCCGGGCATGAACCGGCTGTACCGCGCGGTGATGCACGCCATCGCCGAGAAGACAGGGGCGCCCGTCGAGTCTCGCATCGCGCTCACCACCGACTCGGGCGAGAAGCGGTGGATCATTCCTCCCGACCGCACGCGCTATCTGGCTGAGCTGGTCGAGACCTGCGAGGCCTCAGACCATTTCGTGAAGGCGCAGGCGGCCATTGCGCGCCGCATGTACCAACTGCACGGCACCATCGAGGCGGTTCGCGCCAACATCGGCAAGACGCGCATCGAGGTGGTCGAGCCCGACGCGACGAGCGACGTGGTGCAGGTGACCGAGCACATCGAAGGTGAGCCGGCGTACCTGACCGACCTGGTCGCGCTGTACCGAGACCTCGAAGGCCGCCTCGCGCCTGAGTGCCGCAAGCTGCTCGAAGAGTGGCCCGCGACCAAGCGCCGCTACGCCGCCGCGAAGTACCAGTACCAGGTGCGCGAAAAGGTGCTCGAGCTCGACCTGACCAGCGAGACGCTCTCGCACCTGCGCATACCCAAGGTGTCGCTGCCCAAGTACGAAGACTGGGGCGACCTGCTGACCTGGCTGCTGCGCGAATCGCCGCCTGGCCAGTTTCCGTTCACGGCCGGCGTGTTTCCGTTCAAGCGAGAGAACGAAGACCCGGCGCGCATGTTCGCGGGCGAAGGCGGCCCTGAGCGCACCAACCGGCGCTTTCACTACGTCTCACGCGGCCTGCCCGCGAAGCGGCTGTCGACTGCGTTCGACTCGGTCACACTGTACGGCGAAGACCCTGATCAGCGCCCAGACATCTACGGCAAGGTCGGCAACTCGGGCGTCTCGATCGCCAATGTCGACGACGCGAAGAAGCTGTATTCGGGCTTCGATTTGGCAAACCCGGCGACGTCAGTGTCGATGACGATCAACGGGCCCGCTCCGATGTTGCTGGGGTTCTATTTGAACGCGGCGATCGATCAGGGCTGCGAGAAGTGGATCAAAGCGAACGGCAAGACCGCCGAGGTCGAGAAGAAGATCACTGAGCTCTACGCCAAGCGCGGCGTGCCACGGCCGACGTACCAGGGCACCATTCCCCCTGGCAATGATGGGCTCGGGCTGATGCTGCTCGGCGTCTCGGGTGACGAGGTGTTGGCGCCCGAGGTGTACGCGAAGATCAAAGCGCAGACCTTGTCGGCGGTTCGCGGCACCGTGCAGGCCGACATTCTCAAAGAAGATCAGGCCC
>JANLPS010000473.1:0-3320 GCA_031367385.1 Archangium sp.
GGACCTTCCCCAAGCCCAAGGGTGGCGGCGTCGTGATCGTCACGTACCCGTTCATCTTCAAGCAGTCGGGCAGCTGACGACGTTGCACTGAGTGATGATTTTCAAACGCCGGTCGGCACCTGATGCTGGCCGGCGTTTTTCTTTCGGTCGATGCTTTGGTGCGATGCCCGCACCTCTGAGATAGGGTGACGCGCCATGATTCGCCTCGCGCTGCTGTTCGCTGCAATCGCCTCGTCGGTGGTTTTCGCTCAGGCGAAGCCCGTCGAAGACAAACGCACCGTCACCACCTTCAATGAGATCGAGCGCGGGTTCTACCTGGGCGCGAACGGCGGGTTCTGGGCCACCATCGTGCCTCCGGGCCGGGCGGGCGAGCCGCGGCCATTTCTGGGCGGCCAAGCGGTGCAGGTCGAGCTGGGCTACGACATCGGCGAGCGCGTCTCGGCGGGCCTGTTTTTCTTGGGCGCCACCACCAACCGCGCGGGCAGCGACTACAAGGGCCTGTCGACGGCGCAGACTCCAACCTCCGGTGATTACGGCATGATCGTACCCGGCGTGACCGCGAAGATTCGCCTGGTGGGCTTCGCCGACAACCAAGACGTCAAGCGCTCGTGGTTCTACGTGCGCATCGCCGCGGGGTACGTGTTTTACAGCCCCACTGCGCTGATTCCTCAGTCAGATGTGCTGATTTCGGCGGGCCCGGGCATCGAGTACTTCACTCGGTTGCGCCACTTCAGCATCGGCGTCGAGGCGAACTTCAACTTTATGGCCCTCACCTCGTCGGTAGGGTTTTCGATTTTGCCCACAGTGCGCTACGCGTTCTGAGTCGTCAGTTCAAATGACGGGGTCGCTTCGGGTCGAATGCCGAACCCGACCACGTCTTCACTCAGGGTACGCACATGGCAGACGCAGAAAAACCGAAGGTTCACACGGGTCGCGGCGGTAACGGGTTCAGCTTTGACGATCGCGACGGAGGCGGCGGGCGTGGGCGAGGTGGCCCCGGCGATAAACGCGGTGGCCCCGGCGGCCGCGGCGGTCGAGACGACAAGCGCGGCGGAGGCGGCAATTCGTTTCGCATCGTCACCGAGCTGAGCACGCTCGAGAAGGCGCTCTCGAAGGCCGACTTCGCAGGGCAAAAAGGCCCGCTCGACGAGATTCTCAAGGCCATCAAGCCGTTGCACCTCAAGTCGCTCGAGCAGCTCGACATGGGCACGCGCGGCAAGTTGCTGACGTCGCTGATGCGCGTCGTTCGCCAGCCGAAACCGAAGGTCGAAGCGGCGGCATCGGCGGCTGAAGCTCCGGCGGCTGAGGCAGCGGCACCGGCCGAAGGCGAAACGGCGGCCCCTGCAGAGGCTGAAGCAGCGGCTCCGGCTGAAGGTGAAGCGGCGGCTCCGGCCGAGGGTGAGGCAGCGGCTCCGGTTGCGACCGAAGCAGCGGCGGCCCCTGTGGCAGTCGAGGCGGCACCGGCGAAACCGGCGGCCCCTGCGCCTTCATACGGGGACGTGGCGTTCACCGTCGGCATGATCTGGAAGGTGCTCAACGACACCGACCGCGCGACCACCGCTTTCGAGGCGGCCGGCCGACAACCCAACGAGCACGATCTCGCGGCCCTCGCCGCCATACCCGCTGCGGCGGAGCGACCAGCCTCGACCGGCCGCCCCGAGCGCGGTGGCCCCAAGGGGGAGCGACGTGATCGCCCGCCCCGCACGGGTGATCGTCCTGAGCGCCCAGCCCGCACCGAGCGCCCGGTTCGACCGACCCGTGAAGCAGGCGCCCCGTTTCAGACCAGCGGAGACTGGAAGGCCGACGCCCAGCGGCTCGAAGAGATGGGCCGAACCCGCGACGCCGGCCGCATTCACGAGAAGAACAAGGGCTACGAGTGGGCCACCCGGCTGTACGAGATCGGCGGCGACACCAAGGCCGCGCTGCGCACCGCCGCCCTCGGCAAGCTCGACGAGAAGTTCAAGGCCTTGAGCGAAAAGATGAAGCCTGAAGAGATCATTCAGGTGCTCGAGCGCGCCGAAGCCTGGGAGAAGTTGATGGAGTTCAATGTCGCCCGCGGTGACTTCGACTCGGTCGCGAAGCTCTATGAGCGCGCGAAGCAGTTCGACCAGGCCGCGCTGGCCTGGGAGCGAGCGGGCAAGTTGTCTCCGGCGCGCAAGGCGTACGAGCGAGCCAAAGACATGGCTGGCGCGAATCGCGTGCGCGAGCTCGAGGTGCAGAAGCTGATCGAGCGTGGCGACCGGTTGGGCGCGGCGACGATTTTGGTGGGTGCGCAGCGCACACCAGAGGCGATGGAGATCTTGAAGCCGTTGCCTCCGCCGAAGGCATTTCACTTCATGCAGAAGCTCAAGCTCGACGACGCCGCGAAGGCGTTCGCGAGCGAGAACCTGCAGAAGGCCATCGACGAGAACAACCTGCAGCAGAAGGCGCGATGGCAGGAGCTGTTGGGAGACCTCCCCGCGGCCGCGGCGACCTGGCTCGAGTCAGGGCGAAAAGACAAGGCGTCTGGGGTGTTTGAGATGCTCAAAGACTTTCCCCAGGCGGCGCAGCTCGCTGAGGCGGCCGGTCAGCTCGACAAGGCGCAGCAGCTGTTCAAGCGCGCAGGTGATCAAAGCAACCACGACCGCGTCGCTGCGTTGCCTCGCCCCGAGCCCAAGCCGAAGACCGCCGAGCAGAAGGCCGACGAGAAGGCCGATGCCGACGCCGAGGGCCTGGCCCCTCCGCCAGTTGACAACCCGGCTGAAGCGAAGCCGACGGCAAACGCGTAACCCGGCAAAACTCCCAGAACTTTAGGTTCTGATTCGGGAGAGCGGACGGTATGGTTTCGCCCGCTCTCCCATGTCGAATGCACTCGCTGAGAAGGCTGCCTCCCAAACGACTCCAGCCTTTGTCGACGTCGAAGCGACGCTCGAAAAGTCTGGTCGCGTCGAAGAACTGATTCGTTTGTACGAGTCGCGTTCGCGTGAGGTGCCGAGCCCCGAAGAAGCTGGCCACTTGCTGGCGCGCGCGGGCGACCTGGCGCGAGAACGCCTCAAGAACACCTCGCGTGCTGAAGACTTGTTTCGACGAGCCCTGGTGTACGCGCCGAACGCGCGAGAGGCCCTCGAAGGGCTGCGGCAGCTCGCTGAAAGTCGAAATGATTTCGTGTTGTTGGCCGAGACGCTCGAGCGGTTGGCAACCACCAACACGGGTGTGGCCGCCGCGCCGCTGTACGTGAAGGCCGGCGAGATTTACGAGACCAAGCTGGGCCGAAGAGACCGGGCGGTGCTCTGCTACCAGCTCGCCTCGCGCGCTGACCAGCAGGCTCGAAGCGTCCCGAA
>JANLPS010000480.1:0-2113 GCA_031367385.1 Archangium sp.
GGTGCCAAGGACGCGGCGAAAGACGCTGCGAAGGAGGCCGCGAATGAAGGTGCGAAGGATGCGGCGAAAGAGGCAGCGAAGGAGGGCGCGAAAGAGGCAGCGAAGGAGGGCGCGAAAGAGGCGGCGAAGGAGGGCGCGAAAGAGGCAGCGAAGGAGGGCGCGAAGGAAGCGTCAAAGGAAGGCGCGAAAGAAGCCGCGAAAGGTGCGGCGAAGGAAGGCGCCAAAGACGGTTCGACCGAAGCCAGCAAAGAAGCCGCGAAGAAGGCGCAAGACGCGGCCAAAGAAGCGCAGAAACAGGCCCAAGACGCCGCGAACAAGGCCGCCGATGCCGCCAAGAAACAGCCGCCTCCGCAGCAACCAAGCCCTGGCCAAGCGGGCCCCACCGGCGCCGAAGCAGGCCACGACCCGACGCTCGGCCAAGCCGCGTTCGCCAACGTGAAACGGCAGCTGCGCGGAGGCGCAGACCTCAGAGCCAACCCCGCCGAGCTCGATCGCATGACCAGCAACCTCAAAGCCGCTGGCTTCAAGGTGCGCATGTCGGCAGACGGTCTCGTCGCCGAGCAAGCCGGTCAAGCCATCAACATCCCCTTCAAGGGGGCGAGCGCACGGGTCTCCGACCAGCTGGCCGAGGCCTTTCGCGCTGGAGGCGCTGCGAAGAAGGCCCCCGCCGCCGCCGCCGCCAATGCCGCTGGAGTCCAAACCTCGCGCCAGAGCCTCGACAAGATGTTGCGTGAGGTCTGGGAGGCGCGCAGATCAGGCAAGCCCGTCGACGGCGATAGCGTGTACTCGATGTACAACCGGCCGACCGAAGCGAACGTGCTCAAGAAGCCCATCAACAAGGTCCTCAGCGAACTCGATGATATTCGCGCTCAGCGGCCCAGGGGCGCGGGCCGCT
Organism: Archangium sp.; assembly: GCA_031367385.1. GTDB lineage: Bacteria > Myxococcota > Myxococcia > Myxococcales > Myxococcaceae > JAEUJT01. The sequence continues at coordinate 896 of JANLPS010000480.1, forward strand.
CGAACCTGCAGGGCGGCGACCCGGCCACGACCTTTCACCGCTTCGAGTCGAGGCACTTCAATGAGCTCGTCAGGCGCCCCGACTTGAACCGCGTCTACATCAATGCCGCCGCAGACACCTCGCCCGAGATGATGAAGTTCATCGTCAGCAAGCTCATCGACTCCGGCAAGTACCCCGGCGTGGCGATGGCGAAGATCTCGGGCCCCGCGAGCCTCGGCGGCCGCGCAGAGAACATCGTGATCTACGCGAGCGCGCCCGAGGTCAAAAATATTCTCAAGGAGCTCGCCGCTCAGCAAAAGCAGCACCCGGAGTGGTTCAAGACCTCAACTCCGCAGATGACCAATCGGGTCATGCCCGGGGTCGCCACCGCTGAAGAACCCGCGGTCGGCGGAGGCCAGCACAGCTTCGGCAGCTTGCGCGCCGACATCATCGCCGAGGCCGCGCGAGGCGCCCGCAGCTATGAAGAGTTCGAGCTGCGCGTCGCGCAAGGCTTCGCCGATAATCGAATCAACCCGAACCAACCGCACCTCAACCTTCGCCCCGGTGACGTATGAAAATGACCGAAAAACAATTGGTGACAGAGGTGCTCAGCGGAGCCGTCTCTCAGGCCACGCACCCCGCGCTGTTCGACGACGACGTCGTCTACTTCGCGGTGCGAAAGCTCGAGGTCTCAGAGGCCCAGTGGCTTCAGAACCAGCTGAGCCAGGCCACTTCAGCCGATGGCCGGGCGTGCGTGCTCTCGATCATGGGCAAGCACTGATCGGTGATCAGTCGATTTCGTCATCGATGACGCCGATGCCCTGACAGGGCCACGTGGCGATGCAACTGAATGATTCACTGGCCCGAACTTCGCTCAGAAACCCGTCGGCTTTGCCGCCAGGGGTATCGAAGCCTTCATTGACGGGCTCGTGATCGTCGACCACCTCGACGTACCCCTCGAGCCCGAGCTCTCGCCAGTACCCTTCTTTGGCCGCCACCTTGGCTTTGATCGCGACCGTGCCGGGCTTGCCACCGAGGGGAAATTCGACGTCGAAGCGGTAGCCCTTTCGCCGAATCGCCATCGGCCGCTTCATCACCTCTTCGAACGCCGCGACCATTTGCGCGACGGTCGTCGGCTTGTGCAGCGCGCTCGCCGCTCGAAAGAGGGCATCGGCCACCGCGTCGCCGGTGAGCCGGGCATCAGGCGCGGGAGGCCGCGACTGGGGGTGCGTTTGCGCG
>JANLPS010000501.1:0-9853 GCA_031367385.1 Archangium sp.
ACGCCGAATTTCTCGAGCACTTTGCCGCTCGAGACTTCGACTCGGGCCCCGCAGTCCCAATCGTTGGCGGGGGGCAGCTCGCCGCGCTTCTCTCGCTCGTAGACCTCACGGGTGCGCTGCGCCTTGACCGCCGAGAACGCCACGCCGAATGTCGTGCCTTGCGCGTCAACGGTGAGGTCGTTGATGAAGGCATCGAAGGTGACGACCGCGCCGCGGGTGAGCTCGAGGGTCGCCATGTTTCTGACGTCGAGCGCGCCTGGCTTCACGGTGATGACCAGCTCGTGCGTCGCATCGTCGGTGGCGAAGTCGAAGCGCTCGGCTGCCGCGGCCCCGAGCACCAGCTCGGTACCGGTGGGTACGCAGGCATCGCACACCGCGATGTCGAGGTTCGCGAAGTTGAGCCCCTTGAAGGTCAGCGTGTGGGCCTTCGCGACCTTGGCGATTTGGTTGCCGAAGCCCGTCACCAGCGTGGTGGTCTCGGTGAGCCCAGCGACGTCGATGCCCGCGGCCTGGGCGAGCGCCCCCTGCATCACGGTGAGTGGAAAGCGGGTGTCGATGGTGGCGTTGGCCGAGACGCGTTGATCGACGACCGCGCGAAACGTCATCAACCCGTTCTTCTTCTCGACGCGGGTTCTGACCTGGCTCGCATTTGCTGCGTCGCTCACGCTCCAGTGCACCAGCCGCTTGTCCCACCCGGCGGTGACGAGGGTGCCGTCACCGATGAAGGCCAGCCCCCGCACCTCGTCGGTGTGGGCGCGCATCTCGGTGATGAAGTGCAGGTCGGGCAGGCTGAGCACCGTCACCAGCCCCTGGGCGCTGCCGACCGCCAGGTACTTGCCACCGGGTGCGACCGCCAACGACACCAGGGGCTCATCGGTGAGCCAGGCGCCACGCACAGCGCCCGAGGTCGCATCGAAGAGCCGCACCGCGCCGTCGCGGCTGACCGTCGCGGCGAGCGTGCCGTCAGGTGAAAGCTCGGTCATCTCGACGTCGAACTCGTAGGTGTTGATGGGCACGTCGGCGAGCTTCTTCGGTGGAGCACTCACCAGCTCGAACAAGCTGAGCGCGTAGCCCTTGAGCCCCAAGCGAGCCACCGCGAGCTTCTTCGCGTCGAGCGAGAGCCGGGCGTCGTAGACGAAGTCTTCGGCGTTGAGCACTCGAGGCGCACCCAGGTCGCGCGCGGGACCCTTGAGATGGCTGCCGGGCTTTGCCTCGAGCGCCCGCAGCACCTCGAGCGGGTTCGCCGCCACCGTGCGACACGAGAGCGACAAGGCGAGGGCCGCGAGCAGCCAGGCGCGCATCACCCCTCCGGTTTCTTGGACGGGGTGACTTCTTTGATGCCCTTGGGCGTGATGTTCAGCAGAAACAGGGGGCGACGGGCTTCACGCTTGCCATCGAACGAGGTGGCTCCGGTGGCGCCCTCGAAGTTCTTGAGCGCCGCGAGGTTCTCGCGAAACAGCTGCCGTGAATTCGGGTGCGCCTTTTCAATCACCTGGCGAACCATCGCGCCGGTGTCGTAGCCGACGACGTCGAGCAGGGTGATGGCTGATTCTTTGTAGGCGTCGCGAAAGCTCGAGACGAAGGCCTTGGTCTGCGCCCGCTCAGAGCCCTCGTAAAACGCATCGACGTACACGCTGCAGAGCACGAACTTGCCGCCGCGCTCGAGCAGCTGTGGGTCACCCGAGGCGCCTTTGGGCGAGTTCCACGACGCGGGGCCGAGCAAGGTGACGGTCTTCATCTTGTCTTTGCCGGTCGTCTTCTGAATGCGCTCGATGTCTTTCTTGTCGCAGGCGTTGGTGATCAAATCTTCGACCGCGAGCGCCGGGGCCACCAGGCTCACCCGCTTCCATGAATCGGGTATCAGCAGCGCCTCGAAGTCGACCACTGGGTCGAGGCTCTTGCGCATCTTCTCGAGTGCCTTGCGGCGGCGAAACTCGTCGGTGGTTGACTCTCGAATCTCGCGAATCTTCTCGTAGTAGTCGGCGCGGTCCTCCAAGTAGTAACGGCCAACCAGCTTCTTGGCCTCGTCGGTGAACGTGGTCTGATCATGGTCGTAACTCTCAGCGCCGCGAATCTGGCCGCCGCGGGCCTCGATCGCGTCCCAGAACTGGTTTGAGAATTCAGCGCCGAACGAGGTGTTCGGGTACAGCACCGCGAAGGTCTTGTAGCCTAGGGTGGTGATCGCGTAGTCGGCCAGCGCTTCGGCCTGCTGCCCGTTGGTGACCATGGTGCGGAAGATGTGCGGCCCGATGTCGGTGATGCCTTCGGCGAGCGAGAGGGTGATCAACGGTATTTGAATCTCTTCAGCGACCAGCGCCGCGCGCTTCGAGTCGTCAATCAACAAGGGGCCGATGATGGCGATCGCTCCGTCATCGAAGGCCAGCGTCTCGACCATCTTGCCGGCCAGGTTCGCGTCGCCCTGCGAGTCTTTGACCACCAGCTCGAGGTCGCTGCCCTTGAACGCCAACTGCAGGCCGCGCATCACGGTCTCGCCGTACCCTTTGTATTTACCGGTCAGCGGCAGCACCGCGCCGACGACCTTGGGCTTCACATTGCTGCGCCTTGCAATTCTCGCCTGGAGCTCTTTCGCATCTGCGGCATACGGCGAATTCGGAGCGTTCTGCAGCAGCGAGCGCAACGTGTCGTCGAGGTGCGGCCAGTCACGCAGGTGGTAGTACACGCGCGCCATCTTGAAGGTCAGCATCGGCCAGGCGGGGTGGCTGGTGCTCAAATCGTTCCACGCTTCGGCGATGGTGATGAAGGTGGTCTTGGTCTCGACCACGTCTTCGAGCTCAGCCAGCGCCTTTGCGCGCTCATCGTCGCTGCCCGCGGCGTCGACGTTCTTGAGGGCGATCTTCAGGGCTTCGCTGAATTGTTGCGTCGCAGCAGCGGCCTTGGCGAGCGCTTCTTCGGCCTGCTTCTTCTGCGGCCCTTCGAGGCGATCGACCAGCGTCGAGAGCGTCTGGTACGCGTCGCGGTACGACTTGAGCTCGAGTGACGAGAGCCCCGACTTGAGCCGTGCATCGTTGGCGTTCTCGTAGAGGGGGTTCTCGAACACCAGCTCGTTGAGCGCCTTGCGCGCGGTCACGTAATCGCCCTCGTCGAAGGCCAAGATGCCAGCCCGGTAGAGCGCATCTTGCCCGGCCGTGCTCTCGGGAAAGGTCTTGCGCACCTTGAGCAGCGCCTCGATGCCGTCTTTCTTCGACTTGGTGTCGGCGGTCTGAATCGCTGCCTTGAGCGCCTCATCGGCCGCTGGCACGGCTTTGACTTGAACGCGGGGCCCGTCTTTACCGCTCGCTGGCCCAGTCGACGATTTCGGGCATGCGCAGAGGGCCAACGCGCACAACACCATCAGGTGACGCATAGGGCGCGACATAGCACGCACCGGGCGCCCAGCACTGTGGTTCTAGAACCTCACCCGCCCATTGAAGTGAGCGCGAAGCAGCTCCTGTTCGGGGGCCGGGAGGTAGTTGTAGGCAAGCTCGAGCATGGTCAGGTTTGGGAAGCTGGTCGACACCGCCAATGCCCGAGCACCCACCGCGGTGAATTGCGCTCGCTCGAGGTTCAAGGTCGTGAGGCCGCCCAGCCACATCGACCGCGCGAGGGCCGAGACGCCACGGTCTCCCAAGTCGTTGAACCCCAGGTCGAGCGTGTGAAGCTGTGTCAAATGCCGCGTGTCGGAGATGGCGATCGCTCCGACCTCGGTCAGGCGGTTGTGGTTGACCCCCAAGGCCCGCAGCGATTTTCGCTGAGGCGCCGATGCCAAGGCGCGCGCACCGGCGTCGCCGATCTCGTTGATCATCAAGTCGAGCGAGACCAGGGCTGGCAGGTTCTCGGCATCGGCCAGCGAAACGGCTCCCCGGGTACCGATTCGGTTTCGGTCGAGCTCGAGCGAGCTGAGCGCGAGAAACCGCTTCGACTCGACGAGGAGCCTGACCTCGTCGTCGGTGACCCCTGTGTTGCTGATGCGAAAGTGCGACAAAGACTCGAGGGCCTGAATCTCGAGCAGCTGCGAGGTCAACCCGCGGGCGAGGTGGTCGACGGTCAACGCTCGCAGCCGCGAGACGTGGGGGCTGAACGAGAGCAGCCGCAGCGTCTCGAAGTCTGGGTCGATCACGCGCAGCGCCCGTAACGGCGTGCTGGCGAAGAGCATGTCGATGTTCTTCATCAAGCTGGGCGACCAGACCTGCGCCTCTTCGACCATGCCGCGAACGAAGCGGCCCTCGTCGTGCCGCAGCCCAAGCTCACCCAGCCACCGCTTGCCGTGCTCCTGCAGCAACGCGTCATGCCGCTTCAGCAGTGCCCTGCGCACGCCGATCGGCACGTCGTCTCGGGTGAGGGTGCAGGCGGTGACGATCAACTCACCGCGGGGCTCGCCTTGTTGGCTCAGCCAATCGGCCAACACCAACCGAGGCGCGTCGTCATCGGGGGCCTGGGCGACGCGGGCGATCAGCTCTTGTTCGGCCGCCGAAATCACGTGAGCGCGGCCACCCTGCGAAGCAGCGCCGACACCTGGTCGGAGGTGTGGGCGACTCCGAACCCGAAGCGCAATCGGTCGTCGCGAACATCGGTCACCACCTTCACCGCCTTCAACGCCTTGCAGACCTCCTGCGCGCGCGCAGATTTGAAGGTGAGAAACTGACCACGATCGCCATTCGTCATGGGCACGACGAGTTGATCAACAGTGATCAGGCTCGAGCGCAGGCCGTCAATGAGCTGACGTTGAAGGGAATGAACGTGCTCGCGAGTGGTCGACGTCGTCAGGCCGAGCGTGGCTCTCCAGCGCATCACCGCGTTGAACCGGTACAGCCCCGAGGGGTCGAAGGTCGCGCCCATGAAGCGGGCCCCGGTGCTTGCGTAGGGTACCGTCGAAGTCTTCTCGCCGCCCAGCGCGCCGAACGCCGCGAACCACCCGGTGTTCACCGGTCGCAACGGTGCGGCTTTGGGCACGTGGAGAAAACAGGCACCCTCCCCGGCCATCGCGTACTTGTACCCACCTGCGAGGTAGAACGCGCGGTCAGCGACGGTTGACCAGTCGGTCGGCACCGCGAGAAACCCGTGGTACCCATCGACGACCACCAGCGGCCCCGCGGGCAACGAGCGAACGACTGCCTGTACATCGGGCACCACCGCGCCCGAGTTGAAGAACACGTGGCTGAAAAACACCAGGTCGGTGGGCTCGGCCTCGGCCGCCTGTCGAAGCCGTGCTCCGAACGAGTCGAAGGGCTGCGAAGGCACTCGCACCACCGTCGCCAGCCCGGCCTCCTCGAGCCTGCGCGTCTGCCGCTCGAACGAGTGAAACTCGCTGTCGCTGCTCACGATGCGCGGCTTCGGTGACGCGAGACACGAGATCAACCGCAAGACGAATTCGTGCGTGTTGGGGGCGAAGATCACCGTGCTCGGGTCAGGCAGCCGCAGCTCGCTCGCAACATGCCGCTGCGCCTCGGGCCACACCGCGCCGAACACGTGATCCCACTTGTCGTCCATCAACGTCGCGGCGTCGAGCCAGGCTTGCTGATGCGCCTCGAAGGTCACGTCGGGCCACGGGTGGTGGCTGTGGGCCGCGAAGTGCAACCGCTCGGGGTCGCTCTGCAAGAAACGCTGAAAATGCGAGGTCAAATCCAACGGCATGCACGGGTTATAGGCGGGCTTTGACGATTCGCGACTCGGTTCGGGCACTAAAACCAGCGGGCCCCAGATCTCGGGTACCGATGTACCCCGTCGAGCCCCAGGCGACGCGCTGCTTGCCCAGCAGGCGGGTCACATCTGCGAGCAATTTGGGGCCACTGAAGCGGGTCGAGCGCGCAGAAACACCCTGCTCGACCAAGGCGGTTCGGCAGCCGAGCAAGCGCAGGGCTCCGTCGTCGGCGAGCTGACCACCGAGCTTCTTGGCCAGTGGGTACCCGGTGCCGTCAGAGGCGAAGAGAATCGAATCGCCGAGCGAGAAGCGACCCCCTGCCCCGTGACCAAACAGGTCGAGCGTTCGAATGCGATGGAGCTTTTTCTTCCACCGGTTGGCGATGTCGAGCACGTCGTCGCCGTCTTGGCAGCGCTCGAGCTTGAAGTGATCGCATACCAACTTCGCGAAGTGCAGCGTCATGGCTTCGAAGAGTGATTCTCGGCGGCTGGGGTACGAGATGACCATCAGGTGCAGGTCGATCACGGCAGCTGCACCTCTCCGCGCATCAAGGGCCTGACCTGACCGCCGACGAAGATGTTTTTCTCGGCGTCGACCCGAAGCGAGAGCACGTTGAGCCGGTTGAGCGCGTGCCCTTGCTTCACGGTGGCCTCGAACGGGAGCGCCTCGTCTTGCGCCAGCCACCACCCGCCCAGATTCGCGCAGGCGCTGCCGGTGCCCGGGTCTTCGCGGAGCACCCCATGCTGTTCCCAGAAGAAGCGAGAGACGAACCCGGTCGGCGTGGGCGCGAAGAGATACACCGCGACCTGGCCCAGCGCATTTCTCGGGTACGGGGCGATGAGCCGAGCCGCGCGCACCGCTTCGAGATCTCGCAGGGGCACCATCAGCTGCTCCATGCCGGTCGACACCCACCGCGCACCGGGCAAGAGCTGCTCGGGCCGCAACCCCACCGCGGGCGAATCGACCACTTCTCCCCATGTCGGCTTCGCGCTCTTCAGCTCCCAGCGATCGCCTTGCGCGCTGACCGAGATCGGCCCGATGTTGAGCTCGAGCTCGAAGCGATCACCGGCTTTGAGCAGCTCACGCACCACGAAGGCCGTGCCAAGCGTCGGGTGACCCGCGAAGGCCATCTCGTAGCCTGGGCTGAAGATGCGAACCCTGGCCGCCGCGCCCGTCGTCGAGGGCAAGATGAACGTCGTCTCGGAGAGGTTGAACTGATCGGTCAGGGCCTGCTGCTCGGCATCGGTCAGCCCGCGCGCATCTTCGAAGACCGCCAACGGGTTACCGCCGAAGGTCGACTCCGCGAAGACGTTCACCACTTGAAATCGATAGGTCCGCATGGCCGGGGAGTTCTAGCGCATCGAACGCACCTGGCGTCAGGCCCTCGAGTGGCGTACGTCTCGAGCCACCGCCATGGCCGCCGACCCAGACTGGAAATTAGCGCTTGGTTGGGGGCCAGACTTCGACAAGGCCTTCGCGCTTTATGCGGGTAAGGGGCTCGACCCCGCGCGGGTCATTTCACTTTCTCGCAAGACGCTGCGGGTCGTCTCACGTCGGGGGGAACACTGGGCCCGCACCGGCGGCAGCTTGATTCACCACGCCGACAACCAGGGCGAGCTGCCAGTCGTCGGTGATTGGGTCGCCGCGCGAATACCCGACGAGGGTGAGGCGCTGGTACACGCGGTGGTCAAACGTCGAACCGCGTTCACCCGAAAAGTCGCTGGCAACGGCGCGGTACCCCAGGTGCTCGCGGCCAACATCGACACGGTGCTGATCGTGATGAGCCTCGACCCCGACTACAACGTGCGCCGCCTCGAGCGGTACCTCACCCTCGCGTGGGACAGCAAGGCCACTCCGGTGGTGGTGCTCAACAAGCGAGATTTGATCGACGATGAAGAGATGGCCGAGGTGCTCGCCGACGTGAAGGTGATCTCACGTGATGCGCGGTTGTTCGTCGTGAGTGCATTGAATGACGAAGGCCTCGAGCCGCTGCGAGACATCACCGGGTACGGGCAGACCATCGCGCTCATGGGCTCGTCGGGCGTCGGCAAGTCGACGCTGGTCAATCGTCTGGTCGGCAGCGAAGTGATGAAGACCGGCGAAATCGGCAACGATGGCAAGGGCCGGCACACCACGACTCAGCGCGAATTACTCAGGCTGCCCAGCGGGGGGTCGATCATCGACACGCCTGGCCTTCGCGAAGTGCAGCTCTGGGAGGGCACCGCAGGCCTCGGCAAGACCTTCGACGACATCGAAACGCTCGCGAAGCTGTGCCGTTTTTCTGACTGCCGCCACGACGCCGAGCCCGGGTGCGCGGTCAAAGAGGCGCTCGAGAAAGAGACCTTGCCGGTCGACCGCTACGAGAGCTGGCGCGAATTGCAGAGAGAAATCGAGCGCTTGCAGCTGTTGCCGAGCCAGCGCGGCAGGCCCGAGACCAAGCGACGTTCGCGCGTCGGGCATGGCAAGTCGCCCAAAGACTGATGCGCCCGATTCTCGAGTGGGTGTTGCGTCAGGTCGAGGCGCGCTCGAAGCGGCCGGTGGTCGTGGGCCTCAACGCCCCTCAGGGAGCAGGGAAAACGACGCTGGCGAATGCGTTGATCCCCGAGCTTTCGAAGCACGGCTTTCGGGCGATCAGCCTCTCGATTGATGATTTCTATCTGCGGAGGCCCGAGCAGTTGGCGCTCGCAGCGGCACACCCGGGCGATCGGTTGCTCGAGCATCGTGGGTACCCGGGCACGCATGACATCGAGCTGGGCGTGCGGGTGTTGCAAGCGCTCCGCGATGGGCACGAGGTTGACCTGCCCCGCTACGACAAGTCAGCTCACGGCGGGCGCGGAGATCGAAGCGCGACGGTCGAACATGTCGCTGGCCAGGTCGACGTGGTGCTCTTCGACGGGTGGATGTTGGGGTTCCAACCAGTTTCGGCGCCACCGGTAGCGCTTGCAGTCGTGAACCAGAAATTGGCTGCGTACGAGGCCTGGCATCGGCTCATCGACGTGATGATCTGGTTGCGCGCCGAAGACCCGACGTACGTGGTGGAGTGGCGCTCAGAGGCAGAAGACAAAGCCCGCGCCGCCGGTCGCCCCGCACTCAGCCGCGCAGACATCGAAGATTACGCGCGCCGCTTCATACCGGCGTACGAGACGTGGTCAGTGGCTGGTCACTGGCCGCTGCTCGAGCTGCGAATCGGCCGCGACCGCTCCATGCGTGCGGAACTTCAGTTGGCCAAGGTGACGGGTCACGTTTAGGGTCATACACATGCACCATCAGCTGCTCGGCAGAACCGGCTCCTATGTCTCGAAGATGTGCCTCGGCGCGACAGCCAAGGAATGACGACGAACATTCAGCTGGTTGTGGGGCTGGCTTCAGCGCTGGTTTCAGCTTGGGCACACGCGCAAGACGTCGCCACCCTCGAAGCAGGAGCCGTTGGCGTATTCTGGCTCAAGAACGGCGGCGACCAAATCGAGGTCGCCTTCCCAGCTGTGCAGGTTCACTGGCCCGACCATGCCGAAACGATGTCAGGTGAAGACAGAGCGAAGATTCGAATTGTCGTCGCGGGAGCCATCTCGCTGTACGACTCCGAGGGGCGGCTGACTCAGGTCACTGCGCCGAAGAAATTTACGTCGAAGTTTTGGTGCGACAATGACGGCGGCGAACAGTACCGACCGTCGTTCACCCTCACGCTGCCTGTCGACCCGGCTCGACGCGCGCTCAAACCCATTCGCGCCCTGCAGGGGCTCGCCGGCATCGCGGTCGTCGGCGAAGTCGGTCGAATACCGAAGCTCGATGCGACGAGCGACCCCAAACAGAGGCGGCTCACCGTCACCTTCGAAAAGGAGTCTCAGCGCTCGGTGCAGATTTCGGCACGGCCTGACCCCGCGAACAACTGCGACGGGCTGCCGAAAAACAATCTGTCGTACGAGCTCGAAGTTGGGGCCGCCTCATACCCCCTGCGGTGTTGTGGGCCTTGACGCCGATGACCCGACCACCTCGAGGAATGCAGCAGTGACAGGCCGCTGCTCGAGCTGCGAATTGGCGCGAGATGACCACCTCGCTGCCGCCCGCGACAGCGACGACTAAACCCAATGCCGATCAGTTAGGACGGCGCTTGTGCGGGCGTCGCGGGAGGATCATAGAGGGAGCTCTGGTTTGCGGGGAGCTTTCATATGCGGCTCGAGGATTCGTTCGCGGTAGTTCCTCTGGGGTTGCCGGGCG
>JANLPS010000537.1:0-4031 GCA_031367385.1 Archangium sp.
CCGTAATTCTCGGGCAGTGCGAGCGGAACTGTCACCAAGGCATCGGCAAGGCGCATCGGGCGATCTCCTTACTTCGAGATCGCCGCACTATGATCCTCCCTACGGCCCGCACAACCGTTCCGTTATCTGATCGGCATTGGCGCTAGTGACCGGCGGCGGTGCCTTCGGCGACGAAGTGCTCGAAGCGCTGCTTGCTGGTCGCCTTGTGAAACGCGTCTTCGCCTGAGATCTTGCCGTCTTCAGCGAGCTTCAAGAGCGTATCGTCCATCGACTGCATGCCCTGCGCTTTGCCCTGCTGAATGATCGAGTTGAGCATCGCGGTGTTGCCCTCTCGAATGATGTTCGGCAACCCCGGCGTCTTGAGCAAAATCTCGTGCACCGCCACGCGCCCGCGCCCATCGGGCGTCTTGAGCAACAGCTGCGAGACGACCGCGGCCAGCGACTCCGAGAGCATGGTGCGAACCTGCTGCTGCTGATCGGTGGGGAACGCGTCGATCACGCGGTCGATGGTCTTGGGAGCGCTGTTGGTGTGCAGCGTGCCGAACACCAGCACGCCCATCTCCGAGGCGGTGATCGCGAGGGCAATCGTCTCCATGTCTCGCATTTCGCCGACCAGAATCACGCCGGGGTCTTGCCGAATCGCCGAGCGCAGCGCGTTCGAGAAGCTCTTGGTGTCTTGCCCTACCTCGCGCTGTGAGAGCGTGCACTTCTTGTTCTGATGCACGAACTCGACCGGGTCTTCGATGGTTACGATGTGCTTGGCGTGCCGAGTGTTGATGAGGTCGATGATCGCGGCCAGCGTGGTCGACTTACCCGAGCCGGTCGGGCCGGTGACCAGCACCAGGCCCTGCTCGAGGTCAGCCAGGTTGCTCAAGGTGGCGGGGGCCTTGAGCTCTTCGAGCGTGCGAATTCGCTCGGGTATGATTCGAAACACCGCCGCCGCGCCGCGCTCCTGGTTGAAATAGTTCGCGCGAAACCGGGCCACGCCGGGCAGCGCGTAGGCGAAGTCCAAGTCCAAATTGCTCTCGTAGAACTTCCACTTCTCGTCGATCGGCAGCTCCTTGAGGTGCTCCCGCAGCGAGACGTCGGTGAAGATGGGCCAGTCGGGTATCGGCTTGGCCGACCCGTTCTGCCGCACGTGCGGCACCATGCCCGCCGCCAGGTGAAGGTCAGAGGCGCCGTTGTCTTTGAGGTATTTGAACAACACATCGAGCTTGGCCATGGAGTCTTTTTCAGACGAAACGTTTGGGGTCTTCAGCCACTCTGCGGGCGTCTTCTTTTCTCACCTGCCCCGACTTCACCAATTCGAAGAGCGAGTCGTCGAGCAAGGTCATGCCTTCAGACCGCCCGGTCTGCATCGCCGAGCGAATTTGAAAGGTCTTCTCTTCGCGAATCAGGTTCGAGATCGACGGCTTCATGAACAGCGTCTCGACCGCGACCAACCGCTTGGTGCCGTCGAACGAAGGCACCAGCCGCTGCGAGATGATGCCCCGCAACGATTCAGAGACCATCGCCCGAATCTGCGACTGCTGCTTGGGAGGAAACACGTCGAGCACGCGGTTGATGGTGCGAATCGCGTTGTTGGTGTGCAGCGTGCCCAACACCAAGTGACCGGTCTCGGCGGCGGTGATGGCCAGCTGAATCGTCTCGAGGTCGCGCAGCTCGCCAATCACGATGATGTCGGGGTCTTCACGCAGCGCGGCGCGCAGGGCGTTGGCGAACGACTTGGTGTGCTTGCCGGCCTGACGCTGATTGACGATGCACATCTTCTGCGGGTGCACGTACTCGATCGGGTCTTCGACGGTGATGATGTGGTCGTTGCGCGTCTCGTTGAGCATGCCCACCAGCGCCGCCAGCGTCGATGACTTGCCGCAGCCCGCGGGCCCGGTCACCAACACCAGCCCCTGGTGGTACTCGGTGAATTTCTTCAGGGTTTGCGGCAACCCGAGCTGCTCGAGCGTGGGCACCTCGGGGGGTATCGCGCGAAACACCGCGTCCCACCCGCGCTGCTGCCGGTAGAACGAGCCACGAAACCGCCCGACGTTGGGTATCGCCAACGCAAGGTCGAGATCCATCGTCTCTTCGAGCTGCTTGCGCTGCTCTTCGGTCAGCGAATTCTTCAGAATTTCTTCGATGTCGTCGGCGGTCATCACGCCGGTGCGAAGCTCTTTGAGCGCTCCACCGACGCGCATCAACAGTGGAGACCCCGAGTGCAGGTGCACGTCGCTGGCCTTGGCGGTGACCGCCTTGGTCAGAATCTGCTCGAGGGTGGGCAGCTGCCGGTTGCCAATCGCTCTCGCCGTTGGAGCCGAGGGGACCTGGGAGACTGGCGCCGAGGGCGCTGGGGGCGGGGCCGATGGCGCGGGCGCCGGCGCCGGCGCGGAGGGCCGGGCCGCCACCGGTGCCGAGGGCGTCGCAGGCTTGGCCGCGGCCGGAGCCGTGCCCCGCTGCTTCGCGAGGTACTGCTCTTGCGCCGTCATCAGCCACTTGAGCTGATCAGCGCTGATGAACTTGAGCTCGAGCATCGCGTCGCCCATCTTCTTGCCCGGCGCAGTGGCAAGCTTCTGGTTGGCCAGCCCGAGCTGCTCTTCGGAGACCAATTTGTAGTGGAGCGCGATGCGACCGAGAACGGCATCTTCTTGGGCGTTCGACATGCGCCGCGGAGACTAGCCTGACTTGACGAGAAGAAACGTGAAGAGCTGTGTCTGGGAGCCAACGAGTGGTTAGGCTGCGCGCGTGAGTTCTGCACCTACCCCCGCCGACAGCACGAAATCGAAACCCAAAGTCAGCCCCCAGGTCACCCTCCGGCGGCTCTATTCACTCGCCTGGCCCGAGCGAAAAGCCCTGGGCTTCGGCGTTTTTCTGCTGTTGGCCTCGAGCGGCGGGGTGCTCGCCTTCCCCGGGTTTGCGGGCAAGATCATCGACGCGGCCAACAAGGTCGGCAGCGACATCGACCTGGCGCAGATTGACCGGTTGACCTTCGGGCTGGTGGCCATCTTCGCGGTCACCGCGGTGGCCTCGGCGTTTCGCTTCATGGTCTTCAACAGCGCGGGCGAGCGCATCGTCTCGAAGCTGCGCGTCGACCTGTACCGCTCGTTGATGAACCAAGAGACCGCCTTCTTCGACGGCCAAAAAATCGGCGAGCTCTCGAGCCGCCTGTCGTCAGACGCGACGGTGTTACAGACCACGCTCACCGCGAACGTCAGCATGGTCTTGCGCAACTTCGTGCAGGTGGTGGGCGCGCTGGTGGTGTTGCTTTTCATCTCGGCCAAGCTGACCGCGACGATGCTGGTGATCATTCCTCCCGTGGCGTTGGCGGCGGTGACCTACGGCCGCAAGGTGCGCCGGCTTGCCAAAGACGCGCAAGACGCATTGGCGAAGTCGAGTGACGTCGCGGTCGAGTCGATGTCGGGCATTCGCACCGTGCGCTCGTTCGCCGCCGAGAAGAAAGAGATCGCCCGCTATGACAGCGCGATCGCCTACACCCTGTCGCTGGCCTTCAAGCGCATTCGCCTCTCGGCCATCTTCTTCGGAGCCACCGCGTTCTCGGGCTTCTCGGCTGGCGCGGTGGTGCTCTGGTACGGCGCCCGGCTGCTCGCCCACGGAGACCTGACCGTCGGTTCTTTGGCGGCGTTCATGATTCAAACCATGCAGCTCGCGGTGGCCTTCTCGTCGCTCGCCGAGCTGTGGACCGACGTGCAGCGCGCCGCGGGGGCCTCGGAGCGCGTCTTCGAGCTGCTCCACCGCCAGCCTGAGATCGCCAACACCGGAGGCATTTCATTGCCCTCGCTGCGGGGCCAGGTCGAGTTCAGAGACGTGAGCTTTGCCTACCCCACCCGCAAAGACGTGACGGTGCTCACCCACTTCGACCTCTCGTTGGCGCCTGGAGAAGTCGTGGCCATCGTCGGCCCCTCTGGCGCGGGCAAGTCGACCATCGCCTCGATGCTCTACCGCCTCTACGACCCCGCGTCGGGGCAGCTGCTGCTCGACGATGTGCCCTACGCGAAGCTCGACCCTGAGTGGCTGCGCCG
>JANLPS010000554.1:0-7584 GCA_031367385.1 Archangium sp.
CCTACCAGGAGGCCAACGGGTTGCTCACCGCTGAGCGCAAGCCGAAGTTCTCGCTCGAGACCATGCGCGCCGCCACCCGTGGCCCTTCAGCGCGCGAGGGGTGACCCGTGACGCTCGACGTGGCGGCCCAGAGCAGCCTCACGACGCGGCATGACCCCGCAGCCGTCAACGGGCTGCGCGGCTTCTATCGGGAGCGGTTCGCAGGCAAAGGTGACGACCTGCGGTTCTTTCGCGCGGCGGGGCGCATCAACCTGCTCGGCGAGCATACCGACTACAGCGAAGGCCTGGTGCTGCCGGGCGCGATTCAGCTCAACATTCAGGGCGCCTTTCGCTTGGCCGCCTTGCAGCGGGTCGAGCTCGTGTCGAAGCAGTTCGACGAGCGGGTCTCGTTCTCGCTCCACGCGATACCCGAGCTGCCGATGGGCCACTGGGGCCGGTACATCGCGGCGATCTTCAAGACCTCCCTGGCGTACACCCGCTCGCGGGGCGCTCCGGTCAAAGGTCTCGAGGGCGTGCTCGACAGCACCATCCCCGTGGGGAGCGGCCTGTCGTCGTCAGCGGCGCTCGAGCTGGTGGTGCTCACCGCGCTCACGCAGCTCTCGGGGGTCTCCATCGAGCTCAATGACCTCGCCCGCCTGGGGCAGCAGGCAGAGTGGGCGTATGGAGTGAAGAGTGGGTTGCTCGACCAGCTGGCGATTTGTCACGGCCGGCGAGGCGAGGTGTCGTTCATCGATACGCGAACGTTGGAGACTCGCCCCCTCAAGGTCGACCTGCGCGGTCACCAATTCGTGATCGCCTTCACCCAAGAGCGCGCGCTCGGGGCGCAGTTCAATCGCCGCACCGAAGAGAGCCACGAGGCCGCGAAGGCGTTCGGGCTGATCACCGACACCGCGGTGAAGACGCTGCGTGACGTGACTCCGAAGATGTTCGAAGCCCATCGCGCGCAGCTTCGGCTCGAGCGCTACAACCCCAAGCATTGGCCGCTCGAGCAACGCGCTGAGCACGTCGTGTATGAAAACCAACGGGTGCTCGAAGCGGTGGCCGCGCTCGAACGCGGAGAGATCGCGCGCTTCGGAGGCCTGATGGTGCAGACCCACCAGTCGCTCCGAGATCTGTACGAGGTCAGCTCACCCGAGCTCGATGCGATGGTCGAGGCCGCGATGGAGTTCGGTCGCGAAGCCGACATCGGCGTCTGGGGGCGCATGATGGGCGGCGGGTTCGGGGGGCCCGCGCTGCTGCTGATGCCCAGCTCGGTGACGGCGGTGGCGATCGACGAGATTCAGCGCCGATATCGTGCAAAAACCCACCGGGTCGGCCGTTTCTGGCCGGTCACGCTCGAAGACGGGCTTACGGAGCTGGTGCCATGAATCAATCGGTCGATGCGTTGAGCCAAGAAGACCAAGCGTTCTTGAAGCGCTATCGATTCGACGAGGCGGGCTTTCGCGGCCTCCAGCAGCAGGTCGCCAGCGGGGCGCTCAACAAAGAGGCCAGCATTCTCCGCGGTCAGATTGAGCCTCCAGGCAAAGAAGACATCGCCGACCTCCCAGCCGCCGACTCGGTGGAGGGCAAGCGGCTCACCTCGCTCGGCCAGGCCGCCATGCGCAACGGAGAGCTCGCGGTGGTCGTCGTGGCAGGCGGCATGGCGACGCGCTTCGGCGGCGGCGCGAAGGCGATCGTCGAAATCACCCGTGGTGAATCGTTCATCAGCCTCGAGGTGCTCGACGGGCGACGCGCGGCGAAGAAGTACGGCCGGCCGGTGCCCCTGGGCATCATGACCTCGTTCGCGACCGGTGAGGCCATCGCCAAGCACCTCGAAGCGCGCAAGCTGCTCGATGAAAACGTGCAGCTGTTCTCGCAGAGCGTCGCGATGCGGTTGACGCCGAAGGGTGAGCTCGCGCTCGGCCCCGATGGGCGGCCCTCGTTCTACGCACCCGGGCACGGCGAGTTCTTCAAGGCCGTGAAGACCCCGGGGCCCAACGGCAAGACCCTGCTCGAGCGCTGGCCACAGGTGAAGACCGTCTTCTTCAAGAACGTCGACAACAAGGGCGCGACGGTCGCAGGAGACGAGTTCGCGATGATTCTCGGGCTGCACCTCGACCGGCAGAACGACATGACCGCCGAGGTCGTCGCCAAGGCCGAAGGTGACGCTGGAGGCGTAGTGGCCCGCGTCGATGGCCGGCTGCGCGGCGTCGAGGGCTTTCGCCTGTCGGGTGATCAGCGCGTGTTCACCGACTTCTCACCCAACAACCTGTTGTTTCGCAAAGAGGCGCTGCTTCGGCCGATCGAGCTCGACTACCATTACGTCGAGAAGAAGGTCGATGGGCAGACGGTAGTGCAGCTCGAGCAGGTCACGTTCGAGGCGAGCGGAGCCTTGATCGCGAATGGTCCGGCGCTGCGCTTCGGGGCGGTGCGGGTGCCACGACGCCGCTTCGTGCCGGTCAAAGAACCTGCGCACCTCAAGACGCTGCAGACCGCGCTCGAGGGTGAGCTGGGGCGCGAATACTTCGACTAGCGCCTCATTGCGCTGGCGGGGCGGGCCAGAGCGGCCGGCGCTTGCCCGAAACGTCGATCGAGTACGCCTGGTCGCCGCCCTTCTCGGTGTGGTGAATGAGCAGCAGCGCGCCGTGGCTCAAGTCAACGGCGGGAGACATGCCCACATCGACGCGAAACAGCTTGCCGTCGAACTTCTCGGCGATGCGGCCCGGCTCGTCGAACGCGCCGGGGTCATGACCGAAGACGATGTGTTTCACGCCCAGGCCGGCCAGGTTCGTGTCGAGGGCGCCCTCTTTCCACCACTTCTGGGCTTCGAGAATCGAGCCTTTGCCGATCAACACGTCAGCGCCCCAGGTCTTCGCGTCAACCGCTTTGCGAAATGCGTCGCTGAGCGCGCCGATCGAGCGCCCGCCCGAGTCGCCTCCGTGCACGAAGAACCAGTCATTGATGTGGGCCGCGAGGGGTCGGCGGTACAGCCAGGTGCCGTACGGGCCCCGGCCAGCGGCGACCTCGTCAGGGTCGATTTTGCGCGCGGTGAGCTCCTTGTCGAGCTCGTGCTTTGCCTTCTTGTTGTGCGGGTCGTCGAGAAATTCGGCTTCGAGTTGCCCAGGGTGACGATGACGTGGCCACCGGCTGCGGCCGCTGAGGCCTCGAGCGCTCGGAGCACATCGATGGCTGCGAGTGACTGGTCGCCCTTGTCAATGACGTCTCCAATGCAGATGAGCACTGCGCGGCCGCCCGACCACCCGAAACCGCCCTCGGCATCGGGGCTCGGCGTGATGAGCCCGGCAGCGGCCAGCAACGTGACCATTCGCTCGGAGGCACCATGCACGTCGCTCAGGGCGTAGATGTCTTCGGTGGTGGTGAGCTCGACGATCGCTGGCGACTTGGCCCAGTCGCGGCCGTCGCCGACGACGGGGTTGTTGGCAGCTTTCGCAGGCTTCGCGTGTTTGCCTTTCCCTCCGGCGCTCGCGGCCGCCCCAAGCATCACGAACACGACGACCGCTATGCGTCTGACGAGTTGAAGGCTCACGTCGGGGTCTCTACCACCGTCTGTTTAGGGGCACACCACGCGGTAGAGCGGTGCCTCGGCCGAGAGCCGCTCACCCGACAAGAAATACGAACGGCCGTCAGGGGCGAAGGCCACGGCTTCTCCGAGCGCTTCGTCTGCGAAGGGTACTTGCACCGGCGGTTGGGTGAAGATCGCCTCGAAGTCTGCTTCACCTTCAGGCAACCGCAGCTCGACCAGGCGGTTGTAGAGGCGAACCAGGAGGGCTTTGCCACACGGGTCGATGTCGGCGGCGGTCACCTGCGAGTCGAGCCCGACCGGTACGCTCAAGTCGCTGACCTTCACCAGGGTGGCCGTCGAATCGGTGCTCATCGGTTCGGGAAAACGAAAGACCTGACTGATGACGCCGAGGTCTTCTTTGGTGATGACGTACACACGCCCGGTGAGCGGGTGAACGGCGAGGCTCTCGGCGTTGTGCCTGGCGTTGCCGGGGTAGCGAAACGCGAAGCGCTCGAACGTCAGGGTCGCGTTGGCTGTGGGTTGGGCAGGCTCGGCGACCCGGTACACCGCATACTCCGCGCGCGATCGATCATTGTCGCCGATGTCGCCGAGGTACACGCACGAGCCTGATGGGCACGGGCCGACGGCGACGTCTTCCCAGTCCACGTTGGTGCCACCGTCCAACGTGAAGGTGGCCAACAGGTGGGCGTCGACCGACGAAATGGCGAAGAACCGCGCGCTGTCGCCTGAATCGTTGTGCGCATACAAAACCTCGGGGCTGACCCGGCTCGCGGCCAACCCCGACAGCTCGACCAGCGGCTCCGGCACGAAGCCAATCGACTTTGCGGCGGTGAAGCGCACGCACACAGAGCACGCGACGCCCGAATCAACGCCCTCGACGGTGTGCGGAACACACCCGGCCATCACCAATAAAAACGCCGAAACTCGCATCACACGCTCGCCCTGAGGGGCTCGAAGGACCCTCCTTGCCCGTCGTATCCCACCTCTCCGCGACGTCACACCAGACAAGTCACACCTCGTTCGCTCTCGACGAAACCCCGAGCAGCAACCCGGGTTTCGCCCGCATGACCACACTGGGCCGCGCCTTCCTCGCCGTGATGCTCCTCAATGCCTGCTCGCCACCAGGGCCCGTCGAGCTCGATGCAGGCACACAGCTCGACGCCGGCCTGACACTCGATGCAGGCACCCAAACCGTCGACGCAGGCACACAAACCGTCGACGCCGGCACGCAAGCCCTCGACGCCGGCACCCGCTGCGGAGATGCCACCCTCGACGACGACGAGCTGTGCGACTCAGACACGGTCGCCTGCACCTCACTCGGCAAGGTCTACGCCTCGGGCACGGCGACCTGTCGGCCCAACTGCACCGGCTACGCAGTGACGACTTGCGTGCGCTCCTCGCAATTTGCCGAAGTCGCGATGCCCGCGCATCGAATGCCCGAGCGCTTCGCTAACGCCTTGTGCAACGACGGCACGCCGTTCGACTTTTCGTTCACCCCATCACCGACCGGCTCGACGAAGTGGATCATCAACTTCGAAGGCGGTGGGCGCTGTGACGGCACGTTCTACACCTGCGCTGGGCGGCCAACGATCTTGACCTCGTCGAAAGGCACAGGCGACGGCAAGGTCCCCACGAACATCGGCGACGACACGGTCTTCAGCCGCGACCCGGCGGTCAACCCCGAGCTCTTTGACGCGAACTTCCTCAAAGCGCACTACTGCTCCAGCGACATTTGGACGGGCACGAACGCCACCAAGCAGCTGGTACCAGTCGGCGGAGGTCAAAAAGCCGCAGTGGTCTTCACCGGCCGCATCAACGCCCGCGCGATGATCGACCTCGCCCGCCGCAACTACGGCCTCGACGATGCGACCGCACAGATCCTCGTCACCGGCGGCTCGGCAGGCGGCTTCGGTGCCGTGCAAAACGTCGATCAGATCGCCGAGCGAATGCCCCTGACGGTGGCGAACCGCCGCATCGCGGTCTTCGCGAGCTCATTCTTTCGCAGCGGGCTCTTCAATGACCCCAAGTTTCTCTTGCTGGGGCAGAGCGTGCCCGAGCCCGAGGTGAACCGGCGCATCGGCATCATCTACCAAGGGCAGTTCAACCAGGCCTGCTCCCGGGTCGTCGCCGACGCAGGCTTGCCCGCGGAGTCTTGCGGCAACGGCGCCACCGTCGTCAGCGCGATCATCAACGCGCCGCCCAATGGCCTCGGCATTCGGGCTTTCATTGGCAACAACCGTGTCGACCAATCGGTGCTCAGCGACTACGGCATACCGTATCTCTCGAGCCGCAACTCGGCCGACGAGCTGGCTGCCCGAGCCACGTGGAAGGCCCAGATGACCTCGACCATGAGCACCCTGCCGTGGATCTACGCGCCGGCTGACGACGCCAGGCTCATCGACTTGCCCGACGGCGGCACTCAAGAAGAGCTGAACCTGCACGGCTGCTTCAGCGACCCGCTGCTGTGGGACTACGTGTTGCCCACCGGCACCACGCTGCACGCGATGTTCAGCCGCTTCTGGAACAGCCCGTCAGGTACGCCGGGAGAACAAGCGCTGTTCGAAGGTGACGTGCCGCACACCAACCGGGTTCAGTAGCTCGGCCGCTTCACGCTTTTTGCGTTGAACGCGAAAATTCTGCGCGTCACCACGACCCGCGCCCTCCAGCCTCAGTGAGACCATCTCGGTTCGCCGACGTGCGCTGGTGGGTGACTCAACCCGGTGTGTTCACTCAGTTCGGCGCGGTGGGCCCGCGGTTGCTTGAACGAACGGAGCGGAGGCTGGACGTCAGAAATGGCGCCGACCACCGCTCCACCCCCAACCAGGATCTCCATGACCCGACACTCACCTTCGCTCGTCGTTTCGATTGTCTCGCTGCTCTCGTTCGCTCTCGCGGGGTGCGATGGAACCGCCGGAGATCTCCCCGAAAGCGGGCTGACCCAGGACCCGCTCTCGGCCCGCGGCCCGGCGACTGTGCAGCTTGGTGAGTCAGGCCGTTTCGCGATTCTCAGCAAGACCGGCATTACCGACGTCTACGCCTCGCAGGTCGTCGGAGATGTCGGAACGAGCCCGATCACCGGCGCCGCGCTGCTGCTTTCGTGCTCCGAAGTACAAGGCACGGTGTACACCGTGAACGCCGCCGGGCCGCTGCCGTGCGCGGTGACCGACGCGACGCTCCTGACCCTGGCCGTCGGAGACATGAGCCTCGCGTACACCGACGCAGCGGGGCGCTCATCACCTGACGCAACCGAGCTGGGCGCTGGCGAAATCGGCGGGCTGACCCTCAAGCCGGGCCTCTACAAGTGGAGCAGCAACCTGCAGATCTCGACCGACCTCACGTTGTCGGGCGGCCCCAACGATGTGTGGATCTTTCAGGTCGCGGGCACTCTGAACGAGTCGAACGCCAAGCGGGTGACTCTGGCCGGCGGCGCTTTGGCGAAGAATGTGTTCTGGCAGGTCGCTGGCGCGGTCACCATCGGCACCACGGCGCACTTCGAAGGCATCGTTTTGTCGAAGACCTTGATCGCGGTCAACACCGGAGCGTCGGTCAGCGGCCGACTCTTCGCGCAGACTGCGGTCACGCTTCAGAAGAGCGCGATCACCCAGCCCGCCCGGTAGCGCGCCTCGCCTCAGCGTGGCCTCGCTGGCCGGAGATCGTGAGGGCTCAGCCCTTGCTCAGCGGGCCGAAGAACACCGCCCACCCGGCTGCGATGAGCAGGGCAAAGAGCACCGCGATGATGAGCCCAATGCGACCGCGGGTGTTCTCGAGCTGCGGCGCCTCATCGGTGGGCTCCGGCGGCAAGACGAGCGTCGGCCGGGGCGGTTTGATCAACGTCTCGGCCTGCTTCACCGGCACCGGAGGCAGTGTGTCGTCTTCCACCACGGCGTCGGCTCGGGTCTGCGACTGCGGCACGATGAAGGTCGGCGCTTCGCTGCCCTTGAGCGGTGCCCGCTTGCCCAACCGGGCCAGCTCGTCCATCAGCTCGAGGCGGTGCAGGCCCTCGACCGTCTCGGTGAGCTTCGCGTCATCGGCCTTGGGCTGGTTGGCCATCTCGAACAACG
>JANLPS010000559.1:0-1554 GCA_031367385.1 Archangium sp.
GGCCCGCTTTTTCGCCGATGAACTGGCCGGCTTCGATCGCCAGCATGCGGCCCAATGCGTCGGGCTTGGCGTGCGCGTACAGCGAGTTGACCGCGACCATCACCCGGTTGGTCAGCGGGTCGATGGTGAACGAGAAGGCCCGCAAGTCATTGGGCGAGCCCTCGTAGAAGCCCGCCGGCGCGAACATCTCGGCGTGCCAGGGTATTTTGTTCTTGAACAGCCCGTCGGGCAGCTTCACGTAGCGCGCGAAGAGGTTGAGCTGGTTGGTGGCCGCGCTGGTGGCGGAGCCATCGAGGCTGTCGAGGGGTACTCCAGGCTCGAGCGGGTCGTAGCCCCCCGCCGCGTCGACCCGCTTCGGGAAGACCACGTTGAACACCGGGTCGGAGTCGTCGCGAATGCCGTCGCGGTCGCGGTCGAGCTTCGGCAAGATCGCCGAGCGGCTGTGAGGGTAGAAATACTGCTTCTCGATCGGGTGCTCCTTGGCGGTCGCTTTCATCCACGGGGTGGCGGCGACGTACTTGTTGAAGTCGACGATGTTCGCCTTCTCGATTTCAGCGGTCTTCGAGCGCTTGTCGATGCCATCGAGCACGTGCGTCAAGGTGGGAAAATCGAACGTGTCGGTGCTCGAACCGCGGGTGCTGATCAGCTGCGCGTCGGGGAAGGCGCGGTTGAGCGACTCGATGCTGCCTTCGCCGTAGCACTGCATCAACATCACCAGCTTCGCGTCTCCGGTGCCGGCGACACCCTTGGCGATCGCGTCTTCGACCCGTTTGCCGTACCCGGCGTGACCGAAGTACACGATGATCTCGGTCGAGGGGTCGCCCATGCTCTCGAACAACGCGGGCGGCGCATCTTTGGTCGGCGCGGGCGGAATCGTGACCTCGATCTTCGGCTTCTGACCGCTCGCGGCGCGGGTCATCAGCGTGCTCCCATCGGGCTTGTTTTCTTGGGTGAACCCGCGCTCTTCGTAGAATTCGATGCTGCTGCTGCGGGGGCTGCCGTTGTTGTCGGTGTAGTGCTTGATCTTGATCACTCCGTCTTGCAACCACCGGTCATAGGGGAAGGAGTCAGGGTACAGCACCTCGCGGGCCGACTCGACGGGCGGCAGCTCTTTGCTTTGGGCGCGCGAAATCGCCTGCTCGAACATGAAGTCTTTGAGCGGCCGGTAGGGCTCGTTCTTGATGCTGATCATCATGCCGAGTGCGAGCGCGTCGCGGGTGACGGTGTCACCCAACGCTCCGGCCCTGCGCGCGGCGGCCTGCATCAGGGTCAGCGCGGCGGCCCGGCCCGAGCGAAACTCGAGCGCCTCGGCGTCGGTCTTCGGCGTCTTGAGCAGCGCCTCGTGCAGGTGCGCGGCGTTCGAGGCGATGTTTCGCAACAGGGGTATGTCGGTGACCTTGCCGAACGGCTGCGCATCGAGCGAGCGGAGCGCGGCGGCCTTCGCGGCGATGATCTGATCAGTCAGGCTGTGACCCGAGCCCAGGCTCAACCCGCCGTCGACGCCGACCTTCAGCTTCACGTCGTCGATCATCAGGTCGATCGGCCCGAGCGGGG
>JANLPS010000002.1:0-2640 GCA_031367385.1 Archangium sp.
TGCGCATTCCGACGATCGTGGTCAGCAGTTCCAGCCATCGTGATCAGGGGCGAAGCCCGTGAAGCTGGTTCAGTTGGCCGTTTCCTCCTTTCGTCGTGACGGGCCCTTTAGCACCAGGCGGTGAGCGCCGTGCAACACGCGGTCGCAGATCGCGTCGGCGACCGTCGGATCGCCGAGGTAGTCGTGCCACTTCGTGGTCGGGAGCTGGCTGGTGATGATCGTGCTGCGAGCGCCGTAGCGGTCTTCGAGGAGCTCGAGCAGGTCACGGCGCTCGGCGTCCTTCGGTGGGACGAGGCCCCAGTCGTCGAGCACGAGTACGTCTACGCGGGCGAGCCGCTTGAGCAGGCTGGGAAAGCTGCCGTCTGCGTGCGCGAGGGCCAGCTCCTCGAAGAGCCGCGGTGCCCTGCGGTACGCCACCCGGTGCCCCTTGCGGATAGCAGCCATCGCCAGTGCGCACGCGAGGTACGTCTTCCCAGTGCCCGTCATGCCGGTGACGATGACGTTCTGCTTGTCATTGACCCAGCGACAGTTGCCGAGCTGGCGGACGAGCGACTTGTCGAGTTCGCGCTTCGCACTGAAGTCCACGTCCTCGAGCGCTGCCTGCGAGATGCGTAGCTTCGCCTCCCGCAGGTTGCGGGCGACTCGCGAGTTCTCGCGAGCGAGCCACTCGGCGCCGACGAGCAGACCGAGCCGCTCGTCGAAGGACATGGTGAGGACGTCGGGTTGCTTCTGCTGCTCTTCCCACGCCCGAGCGAAGGCGTGGAGATGCAAAGACTGGAGCTGCTCCATCGTTGGTTGTGTCAGCACGGCGGTGATTCTCCTTGGTTGTCAGGCGTGTGGTCTGCCGAGCACGGCCGAAGGCCGCGCGCAGGCGTACTGAGCTGGCCTGTTCTCAGCTCAGTGGTAGTAGTCGCGCCCCCTTAGGTTCTCGTGGAACAGCGGTAGCGACGGCGCGTCGTCCGAGGCGAGCGGCGCCGACTCGAGGCCCTTCTCGAGCATCGTGGCCACGTGCCGGTAGCTGCGCGCGCGGACCCGCACTGCGCGGGTGCAGGCCTTCTCGAGTCGGTCTGCGCCGTACTTCTTCGCCAGTCGCAGGATGCCGAGGCAGCTGCGGTAGCCCATCTCCGGGTGGGGGCGCTCTTCGAGAATGGCCTGCACCAGCGTCTGCGTCATCGGGCCCACTTCGCCAGCCCAGTGGAGAAAACGCGAAGGTGTCCACTCTGCGTGAGCCCGGTGCGAGCTGGGCATGTGCTCGGCGAGCGTGGTGTGCCCCGCGCCGAAGCTGCGCACATGCGAGGCGACACGCTCGCCGCGGAGGAAAAACTCAACCGTCCTCGTTGTCGCGCGGCCCTCGAGCATTTCGCTGCGCAGCGCGTACGGCACCGAGTAGAGATGCTCGAAGAGTTCGACGTGGTAGTCGATGTTCGGCCGCACTGTCTTCCAGTAGGCAACCTCGTACCTGCTCGCCGGCAGCGGCTTCAGCGCGGGCTTCTCTAACTCGACGAAGAGCTGCTCGCGCGAGCGCTTGAGGTGCTTGGTGACGCGGCCGTTCACCGACTCGAGCAGCTCGGCGATCGCCAGGTTCATCTCGCCCAGTGTGTGGAAGACGCGGTTGCGCAGGCGGGCGAGGATCCACCGCTGCACCACCTGCACCGAGACCTCGACCTTGGCTTTGTCCTTCGGCTTCCACGGCCGCGTCGGAAGCACGACCGTCTGGTAGTGCCGCGCCATCTCCTCGAAGGTGCGGTTGACGTCGCCCTCGTACCGGTCAGCCTTGGTCACGCCCGACTTGAGGTTGTCGATGACGAGGGCGCGGGGAACGCCGCCGATAAACTCCAGCGCCCGGGTCGTGCTCCCGACGAAGTCGGCCAGCTTCTGCGTCCACGTTGCCTCTGCGTAGACGTAGCTCGAGGCGCCCAGCACCGCGACGTAGATCTCGACCTCGCGCGCTTCGCCGGTTACCGCATTGACCACGGCGAGTTTGCGGCCCGAGTAGTCGATGAAGAGCTTCTCGCCGGCTCGATGCTCCTGCCGCATCGAAAGCCGCTGTCTGGCGATCCACTCGTTGAAATGGTCGCAGAAGCGCGAGTACCGATAGCCGTCGGGATGCCGCTCCAAGTACTCGAGGTGCAACACCTCCAACGTCATCGCCGGCCGCTTGAGCTCGCGGTGCATCCACAGCATGTCGGGCATCGGTCTGGGCGCCGTCGACGGTAGCCGCGGTCCGTAAAGGCGCTGCTCGAGTTGGTCGTCGGTCAGCAACGCCACGTCGGCGAACGCCAACCCGAGCGCCTTCCACCGCACGGCCACTGAGCCGACGGCGCCGTAGCTCACGCCCAGCGCCGTCCCGATCTCCCGGTGGGTGCGCTTGAGCTCCAACTTCTGCCTCAGAATCTCTCGTACGTTTCGCATAGACAGTCTCTCGGTCGCCACGGGACGCCCTCCTTGAAAGGGCGCCCTTGTGGCTCCACTGCCCAGCAATCACGAAGCTCTTTCCCGACCCGACGCCCCCCTTCCGGCTGCGCTGACCACGATGCGTCGGAACGCGTGATCACGACGTCGGAATGGTTGACCACGATGCGTCGGAATGGGTGACCACGATGCCCCGGAACCGGCGATCACGATCGGTCGGAGCGCGCA
>JANLPS010000038.1:0-12749 GCA_031367385.1 Archangium sp.
AGACCTGCGCGTCTAGTTTGATGCCGACCTTATCGATGAAGTGGCTGTGGGCGAGGCCTGCGACGTGGCCGCGCACGGCGCCGACGACGCCGATCTGCAGGCCCTCCATCAAGAAGATCTTCACGATGCCGCCGTCGGGTACGCCGAGGGCTTTCAGCACCGCGATTTCTTTACGCTTTTCGAGCACGAGCATGAACATGGTGGCGACGATGAGACCGGCGGCGACCACCACGATGATCGACAAGATCAGCGCCATCACCAGCTTCTCGAGTCGCAGCGCCGAGAACAAATTGCGGTTCATCTCGCCCCAATCTTTGGTGCGGTAGGGGTAGCCCTCGAGCTTGTCGTAAATGCCTTTCATCGTGTTTCGCGCGTTGTCGACGTCGGCGACCTTGATCTCGATACCGTTGGCGCCCTTCACGTTGAAGAAGGTCTGCGCCTCGCGCAACGCGATGTAGACGAACTTCGAGTCGTACTCGTACATGCCCGAGTAGAAGATGCCGGCGACGCGAAACGGGCGAATCTTGGGCATCGGGCCCTGGGGGCCCAAGTCACCACCCAGTGGCGAGACGACGTTCAACCGGTCACCGACGATGACCTTGAGCGACGCGGCCAATTCGCGGCCGAGCACGACGCCGGGCAACACATTTTCTTCGCCCTTCTGCACGTCGATCAACGGGTCGCGTTCGATGTCAGGCGTGCCGCCGCCTTTGACCGCCGGCTTGTCATCGAGCGCGCCATCGGCACCGAAGTGCTTTTGCGAAATGGTCTTGGGGTCGTCGAGCCCGTTGAGCGAGCCACCGGGCAACATGTAGTCAGGCAGGTCGGTCACCGAGCCGACGGTCTTGGGGTCGATGCCCTTGATTATCGCGCCTGAGACATTGCCCTCTGACGAGACCATCACCTCGTTCAAGATGAACGGCGTCTGGCCGATGACGTTGCGAACCGAGACGATCTTCTGCATCACCTCGGCGTATTCGGGCATGTCAGGCGGGTACTTCATGACGACGCCGTGCGAGTTCGTGCCGAGAATTTTCTTCTGCAGGTCAGCCTCGAAGCCGCTCATCACCGAAAGCACGATCACCATCGCCCACACGCCGATGCCGACGCCGAGCACCGAGATGAATGTCATCAGCGACGTGGGAGTCTGCTCTTTGAGCTTCACCTCGTTGAGCGCCTCGGCCGCGAGCAACGGGTCTCGCTGGCCCAGCCTGCGAATGCGAGTGCGCTCGACCGCCGCCTCGGCCGCCGAGACGATCGCGTAGAGCGCCAGCGGAGGAATCACGAAGAAGAACATCACCGAGAACACGCCGAGAATCAGGTTCGGGCGCAGCACGGTGACGTGCCGGGTGGCGATGAACAGCTCGTAGTTGGTGCGTAGGTCGAGCCGCCCCGACGAGGTCGAGACGAAGCCCAGGCTGATGCCCAGGTACATCGCGATGCCCAGCGCGAGGGTGATGAGCCAATACCCCAGCTCGGGCCGATTCTCTCCGAGCAGCGACGCGAGGTAGACCACCTCGCGCAGGCGGTAGCCGAGGTTCAAGGTCAGGGACGGTATCTGGTGAATCAGGGTCAAGCAGAACGGCACCGGCAACCCGAAGTAGAGCAACGCCATCGTCGCTTCAGGCGTCGACAGGCGCTTCGAATTCGCCGCGCCCAAGAACCCGCCGGCGAAGGCGATGCCGAGGGCGATCGCGAAGGCCCAGACGAAGGCCGACACTGGTGAGAGGCCCGACTGCCCTGCGCCGACCGTGAGGCCGGCGGCCTGTTTCCCGACCATCAGGGTGTAGCCGATGATGAAGACGAGCTGCGCGAAGAGCACTCCGAGGCCGTAGGCGGCGAGGGTACCGAGGTGCAGGTCTCGGTACTGCGCCAGCCGGGGAAAGAGCGGTTTGCCGACTGCTTCTGATGGAGCCGCTTCTGCCTTCGTGACTGCGTTGAACGAGAACGCGAGCACACCCCAGCCCAGGCACCAGGCCGCCAAGCCTGTGCCCAGCTCGAGCTCGGTGGTGAGGTCGACGGTGCCGATGATCGACGCGCTCACATCGAGAGCGCTCGTGCCGATGCCAACCGCGGTGCCGACCCCGCCGAAGAGCGCGAGAAACCCACCCCACCCCACTGCATTCAGGCCGAGGTCACCGACGACGAGGGTAATGAGCCCAGCCCTGACCAGGCCAGCCATCACGACGGCGAAGGAGAGCGCGAGCCACAGCGCAACGGCCCAGCGAAGCGCAGGGCGCGACGACAACCTGACGGGAGGAGTGGTCACTTCTGGGGCTTGAGCAGGGGGAAAAGAATGACGTCGCGAATCGAGGGCGAGTTGGTCAACAGCATCGCGAGCCGGTCAATTCCAATGCCTTCGCCCGCAGTCGGCGGCAGGCCGTGCTCGAGCGCGCGAATGTAGTCGGCGTCGTAGTCCATCGTCTCCAATTGGCCACGCCCCTTGGCCTCGACCTGCGACTTGAAGCGGCCCTCTTGATCGACCGGGTCGTTCAATTCGCTAAAGGCATTGGCGATTTCGCGGCCGACGCAGAACAGCTCGAAGCGATCGGTGATGGTCGGGTCGTCGTCGTTGCGGCGGGCCAGCGGGCTCACCTCGACGGGGAATTGGGTGATGAACGTCGGCTGAATCAGCGTGTGCTCGACGTGTTGCTCGAAGAGCAGACCGATGAGCTCACCGCGATTCATGGTCGCGATGACGGCGCGCTCTTTCGGGTCGACACCGCGGCCGGCCACTGCGCGTAATTTCTCGAGGTCGGCCATGTCACCGGCGGCAAGCTCGGGCACCTTCGCGCGAATCGCCTCCATCATCGGTATGCGCGCCCACTTCTGGCCGAAGTCGATCTGGTGCGTCACCTCGCCCATCGTGTACGGCACGGTGGTCGACCCACACACGTGCTGCGCGGCGCCGCGAATCATCTCTTCGGTCAAGTCCATCAAGTCTTCGTAGGTCGCGTAGGCCTCGTAGAACTCGATCATCGTGAACTCGGGGTTGTGCCGCGTCGACACGCCCTCGTTGCGAAAGCTGCGGTTGATTTCATACACGCGGTCGAGCCCGCCGACGACGAGGCGCTTCAAGTAGAGCTCTGGCGCGATGCGCATGTAGAGCTTCATGTCGAACGCGTTGTGGTGCGTGACGAACGGCTTGGCGGCCGCGCCCGACACCAGCGGGTGCATCATCGGCGTCTCGACCTCGAGATAATCGCGGGCATCGAGAAACGAGCGAATGTACTGCACCAGCTTCGAGCGCTTCTTGAACGTCTCGCGCACGTCGGGGTTGGCGAGCATGTCGACGTATCGTTGACGGTACCGTTGCTCGACGTCGGCCAGGGCCTGCTTGGCGACCCAGTCTTTCTCTTCTTGTGACGCATTCTCGCGAACGAACTTGCCCGGAGGCGCCCGCAGCGCCTTGGTCAACACCACCAGGTCGGTGGCGGTGAGGCTGAGCTCACCCTTCTTGGTGCGCATCAGCGTGCCGGTGACGCCGACGAAGTCGCCGGGCTGCACGGCCTTGAACATCTCGAACTTCTCGTTCAGCACGTCTTTGCGCACGTACGCTTGAATGGTGCCGCTGCGCTCGGCGATGCGTATGAACGCGGCCTTGCCCATGTTGTTGAGCATCACCACCCGGCCGGCGACCTGAAACGAATCGGTCACCGCGGCGAGGCCGGCTTCGTCGAGCCCGTTGTACTTGGCGACGATTTCGCCGGCGAGGTGCTTCGGTCGAAACCCGTTCGCGTACGGGTTGATCTTCAGCGCCCGCAGCTGATCAGCCTTCGCGGTGCGGTCGGCGTACAGCTTGTCTTCGGAGACGGGTTCAGCAGTGACTTCGGCTGCCATGCGAGGGCTTTACTTGCCCTCGGGCGACTCGCAAGCACTTCGTTACGACGGCAACACCTTTCGCACGATGCTCTCTGACTCGACCCACAACTTCTGTGCAAGCGCCGGGTCATTCGCGTCAGAGCGCGGCTTGGCCACGTTCGAATCAGACAGGTACTCGCCGGTCATTTTCGCGGCAGCGGGGCTCACCGCTGCGAACACCTCGGTCGCCGCGCCCTGGGCAACGCTCTTGAGCACCAGCGGGCTCACCATGCGCATCACGATGCCGCCGATGGGGTTCTGGTTTCGCATCAAGTTGGTCGCGATGACGCCGGGGTGCACGGCGACGGCCGAGCGCCTGGTGCCGTTGAAGCGGCGGCTGAGCTCCTTGGCGAAGAGCATGTTGGCGAGCTTCGACTGGCCGTAGGCGCTCCAGGCGCCGTAGCTCTTCTCGCCCGACAGGTTGTCGAACTGAATGCCTTCTTTGGGCGCCATTTTGTGCGCATCACTGCTGAGCATCACGACTCGCCCGTCGTCGGTGAGGGTGTCGATGAGCCCGGTGACCAAGATGAAGTGGCCGATGTGGTTGGTGAAGAACTGCATCTCGTAGCCGAAGGCCTGCTCGAGCTTCGGCAGGGCCATCACGCCCGCGTTGCAGATGATCGCGTTGAGCTTGAGGCCGAGCTTCTTGATTGTCTCGACGCAGGCCTGCACTGACTTTGGGTCTGAGAGCTCGCACGCGACGCCGGTCACGGTACCGGTGACTTTTTTGCCGGCCTCGGTGGCCTTTTCGGCAGTTCGCGCGGTGCCGATGACATGGGCGCCACGCATCGCGAGCACCCGCATCGCCTCGAGGCCGAGGCCCGAGTTGCAACCAGTAATCAGGATGTTTTGGCCCGCAAGTGACAGGTTTTCGGTCACTTCTTCAGCCGTGGAGCCGAACCCGAAGCCAGTCGGCCCTTTGGATTTGAAAATCTCGATCAATGCCATGGAGCCTACATAGCGGGGCCGGGCACGAGAGTCTGTGAAGAACTACGGCGACGCCGTCATCAAGAACAGCGCGACGGCGGCGGCAAGCAACAGGGGAATGATGACCTCGACCGGCAAACGGCTGAAGTTGAGCTCGTGCAACCGCAGCGAGTACCCCATCGAGCGACGGCGGCGGGTGCGACGCAGAATCACCGAGGCCAACGCATCAGGCGCCCGCTCACGCGGCTGCTCGCGCATCAGCCCGACCGCGCGTTGGTAGTTCTGGTAGCGGGTCTTCAGCGCAGCGTCGGCTTGCAGCTCGGCGTCGAAACGCGCCGCATCTTCATCGGCAAGCGCACCATCGGTGGCCTCGATGAAGAGTCGCTCGACCTCGGCTTTAGAAAGTTCTCGACGCACGACTCACGCTCCCCTGTCTGCAAAGCTGGACTCAAGTTTGGCAAGAATGCCAGCCAGCTTCTCGCGAGCCCGGTGCAAGCGACTCTTCACCGTGCCTTCGGCCAGCTCGGTGATCTCCATGATCTCTTCATACGTCAGGCCTTCGACATCGCGAAGCACCACCAGCACCCGCTGATCTTCGTCGAGCTGCGCGATGGCCAGGTGCACGAACTTGCGGTCACTCTGCGCGCTCAACACATCGTCAGCCTGCTGCGGAGCGCCCATCGACTCGACGATCGACAGCTCATTCACCTCACCGAACTCTTCACTCCGACCCCGGCCCCGGCGCTTCAGGTACTTCAAGCGGTTGAGGCAGTGGTTCTTGGCGATTCGAAAGATCCACGTGATGAGCTTCGAATCGGCACGAAATTTTTCGAGGTTCTGGTGAATCGAGAAGAAAATTTCTTGAGTGAGATCGAACGCTTCTTCGCGGTCGGTCACCATGCGCACGCAGAAGTCGTACACGCGATCTTGGTGCATACGAACCAGCGATTCGAAGGCGCCCGGGTCGCGGCGGCGCAGCTTCGAGACCAGCACCCGCTCCGACATGTCGGCGTTGCTCGAGGCTGACTGCGGCGCGCTTGGAGGAGAAGCCGGAGGACGCTCGGTCTCCATCGTTCGCACCGCCAGGTCGAGGAGCTCGCTCACCGCGCCATCAGACATCACTTTTTCAGGCGGGTTCCAGCGGGGGGTGAAAATTGTTCAAGGTGCTGATTTGACGACGTATTTGCCTGTTTTTGGCTCGATTTTGTAGGCCGCGGGCCGATGCGTTTTTTCGAACTGGGTGTAGGCCGGTTGCAGCTCGAGCCAGAACGAGCGGTTCACCTCAGACGCGTTGTCGAGCGCGCCTTCGGGCAAGCGCATCGGGAAGATGTCGATGCGTCGAACCTGGGCATCGAGGCTGATCAGGTACACCTCTTCGATCTGTACGTCTTCGATGGCGATGCAGCCGATGCTGACACAGTTGCCGTGCATGTAGATGAGGCCACCAGGCGTCTTCGGGTCGCTGCGAATTCGGTCTGAGGCGTTGGGGTAACCGACCTTCATCGCCAGGTGGTAGCTCGAGACGGCGTTGAATTCGGGCACCTCGTAGAAGCCTTCGGGCACCTGCTCGTCGCCTTCGATGCGCTTGGGGCCAGGGGTACCAGAGGCCGCGCAGATGCCGTAGGTCTTGATCAGCGAGAGTGGCTTGCCGCGAGGGCCGCCCCAGAGCTCGACCTGGCGCTCGGTCTTCAAGACCCGGAGGTAGACCTCTGTGGGTTTTGTGGTGAGACCTGCGGCGATCAGGAGCTTGGTGATGTCGTCACCGCGGCGCGACCGGGCGTCGGCGACCCGGTCTTTGCCGAGCAAAGAAAGTGAGAGAACGAGCGCGAGCTTGAATTGCATGGTCCTTCGAGGCCCTCAGAACGAACCAAAGGTTCCCTTATTCTGGGGCGTTCTTCGACGGGTTCTTGACCCCCATCAACTGGGCGACGATGAACTCGTCCAAGTCTCCGTCGAGCACTTTGTCGGGCTGCCCCGAGTCGATGCCGGTGCGCAGGTCTTTGACGAGCCGGTACGGCGCCAGCACGTAGCTTCGAATCTGCGAGCCGAAGCTGGTCGCTGCTTTTTCTGATTCACGCGCCGCCGACTCGCTCTCGCGCTTCTTGACCTCGAGGTCGTACAACCGGGCCCGCAGAATCTTGAACGCCATGTCTTTGTTGGCGGTCTGGCTTCGCTCGGTCTGGGTGGTGATGATCAACCCGGTCGGCAAGTGACGCAGCTGCGCCGTCGACGAGGTCTTGTTCACCTTCTGCCCACCAGCCCCCGAGCCGCGAATGAACTTCAATTCGTAATCGGTCTCGGGAATGTCGATTTTGATGTCGTCATCGACCTCGGGGTACACGTCGACCGACGCGAA
The DNA here is from genome assembly GCA_031367385.1 of Archangium sp. Lineage (GTDB taxonomy): Bacteria > Myxococcota > Myxococcia > Myxococcales > Myxococcaceae > JAEUJT01. Next base: position 7,145 of record JANLPS010000038.1, read on the forward strand.
CGAAGTATGCCGGCGCGCGTTCGAGTCGTAGGGGCTGATTCGAACGAGCCGGTGCACTCCGATTTCGGCCTTCATGTAGCCGTAGGCATTGTCGCCTTCGATGCGCATCGACGCGTTCTTGATGCCTGCTTCTTCACCCGCGTTGTAGTCGTTGAGCTCGACCTTCCACCCGCGGCGCTCGCAATAGCGCGTGTACATGCGAAGCAACATCGACGCCCAGTCCATCGACTCCGTCCCGCCTGCTCCGGAGTTGACGTCGAGAAAGCAATTGAGCCGGTCATTCGGGCCCGACAGCATCTTCTCGAGCTCGAGCTGCTTCACCTGCGTCTCGACCGCGGGCAACATCGCGACCGCTTCTTGTTTCGAAGCCTCGTCACCCATCTCTGCGGCCAGCTCGAGCAAGGTTCGCGCATCATCGAGGCCGCGCTGGGCCTTTTCATACGAAGCGATTTGCTTCTCGAGCTGCACCTTCTCGCGCAACAGCCCCTGGGCCTTGACGTTGTCGTCCCAAAAACCGGGCTGGGTCGAGTCTCGGTCGATCAGCATGATGCGGCTCTTCTTGCGCTCTACGTCAAAGAGACCCCCGAAGGCCGCCGAGCCTCGTCTGGAGATCAAGCATCATGGAAGCCGCGTCGCTCATGCAGCAGGGGTTAGAACTTCTCGCCGCTGCGTTCAAGGCGTAAGACCCACGCGATGCTCAATCTGATTCTGACCGCCACGCTCGCCGCGGCCCCCGCCGAGCTGCAGCCCATTTACGACCAGGTCACCAAGCAGCACGCTCAGTCGGTCGAGCGGCTGCGCAAGTGGGTCGCCTTGCCGACCATCGCGGCCGAGGGCCTCAACACCGAAGAGGGCGTCAAATACATGATGAAGCTCGCCACCGAGGCGGGCTTTCAAAGGGTCGAGCGCGTCGCCACCGACGGCAAGCCCGGAGTCTTCGCCACCCTCGACGCCGGCGCCGCGAAAACGGTCGGCCTGTACTTCATGTACGACGTGAAGCAGTTCGACCCCAAAGAATGGAGCAGCCCTCCACTCGCCGGGAAGATCGTCGACAAGCCGGGTTTCGGCAAAGTGATGATCGGCCGGGGCGCGGTGAATCAAAAAGGCCCTGAATCGGCATTTCTCGCGGCGCTCCATGCGATTCGAGCGGCGGGCAAGAAGCTGCCGGTCAACCTGGTGCTCGTCGCCGAGGGTGAAGAAGAGATCGGCTCCCCCCACTTTGCCCAAATCGTTCGGCGCCCCGACATCAGCGCGGCGCTCTCGAAGACCATCGGCGTGTTCATGCCCGGGGCCGGTCAAGGCTCCCAGGGCGAGGTCGAGGTCTCTTTGGGCGCCAAGGGCGTCGTCGAGCTCGAGCTGGTCGCCAGCGGCGAAAAGTGGGGCAAGGGGCCTGGCAAAGACGTGCACTCCGCGAACCGTGCGCGGCTCGACAGCCCGGCGTTTCACCTGGTGCAGGCCCTCGCGACTCTGGTCGACGCCAACGGAGACCCCGCCATCGACACCTTCGCGACGAAGGCCCGGCCGATCAGCGCCGACGAGAACGGCATGCTCGACATCGCCATGGCCAAGCAGAGCGAGGCCGATGACAAGCAGCGCATGCAGGTCACCGCATGGGCCCACGACGCCGGGTACCGCGAGTCGTTGGCGCAGTTGGTCTCACGGCCGACGGTGAACATCGAGGGCCTCGTCGCGGGCTACACCGGCCCCGGCGGCAAGACCATGTTGCCGCACCGAGCGGTCGCCAAGCTCGACCTGCGCCTGGTGCCCGACATGACCTTCAACGATGCCGTCGCGGCGCTCAAAGCGCACCTCGCCAAGCGCGGCTTCGGCGACATCGAAGTGAACGTCAGCGGCGGCTATGACCCGACTTCGACTCCCGCGAGCGCAGAGCTCATTCGAAAGCAGCTCGCGACCTACAGAGCCCGCGGCTTGAACCCCAGCCTGTGGCCTCGCAACGCCGGCTCGTACCCGGGCTGGGTGTTCACCGGAGCGCCGCTCTCGCTCGCGTCAGGCCACTTCGGGCTTGGCCACGGAGACGGAGCGCACGCGCCCAATGAGTTTTTCTTGATCGACAGCACCAACCCGAAGATCGGCGGCTACGACGAGGCCGTGAAGTCGCACGTCGAATACCTCTACGAATTGGGGCGGTAACGATGGAGCTCAAGCTCGAAGGCGTCTCGAAGAAGTACCCCAACGGCGTCCAAGCGCTGAGCGATGTGAGCCTGACCATACCCCGCGGCATGTTCGGGTTGCTGGGGCCCAACGGCGCGGGCAAATCGACGCTGATGCGCTGCGTGTCGACCTTGCAAGACTTCGACACCGGCACGATTTCATTCGACGGCATCGACGTGAAGCGCAGCAAAGAGAAGCTGCGCGAGGTGCTCGGCTACCTGCCCCAAGACTTCGGCGTGTACCCAAAGGTCACCGCCTGGGACATGTTGGATCACCTGGCCCAGCTCAAGGGCCTCTCGGTGAAAAAGACGCGACATGACGCTGTCAAAGGTCTGCTCGCGCGCGTCAACCTCTGGGAGAACCGCCACCGACGCTTGGGCGGTTTTTCGGGCGGCATGAAGCAGCGCTTCGGCATCGCACAGGCGCTGCTGGGCAACCCCAAGTTGATCATCGTCGATGAACCCACCGCGGGCCTCGACCCGGCGGAGCGGTTTCGTTTTCACAACCTGCTCGCCGAGATCAGCGAAGACGTGGTGGTGCTGCTCTCGACGCACATCGTCTCAGACGTCGCCGATCTGTGCCCGAACATGGCGGTCTTGAGCGGCGGTAAGGTCATTCTGAGCGGGGCCCCGCTGAAGCTGATCGACGACTTGAAGGGCAAGCTGTGGCGCAAGTTCGTGACTCCGGCTGAGCTCGAGGCGGTCTCGAAGGCGCATCAGGTGATCGCCGTGCGGCGGGTCGCGGGCAAGCGCCTGGCCCACGTGTACGCCGAGGCCGCGCCTGACTCCGGGTTCGAGCCCGCGGGGCCTGATTTAGAAGACGTCTATTTTCACCAGCTCTCTGTGGCGACGAGGAGCTGACCCACCGTGCTCACCTCGCTGATCGCCTTCGAGCTCAAGCGGCGCACCAAGATGCTGTCGTCTTGGGTCTATGCCCTGGTGCTGTTTCTCGCTCCGATGTTGATGATTCTCGACGCGGGCGGGGTCTTCAAGTCGATCTCGACCAGCTCGGGTGGCGAGAAGGTGCTGGCCAACTCGCCCTACACGCTCTTCAACATCGTGGGCGGGGTGAGCTTGTTCGGCTTGCTCGCGGTCGCGGCCATCTTCGGCCAGGCAGCGCATCAAGACTTCGAGCACAACACCTGGCAGATCATCTTCACCAAGAACATCAAGAAGGCGCCGTACCTGCTGGGCCGCTTCTTGGGCGCGTGGGTCTTCTCATCGGGGTTGATGCTGGCGATCGCCGCTGGGTTGCTCTTTGGCACCGGCGTAGTGGCGCTGCTCGAGCCCAAGCAACTCACCCACTTCAACCTCATCGCGTATCTGTGGCCGTACGTGGTTCAGGTGTGGCCGATGCTGTTCACCTGCGGCGCGCTCTTCTTCACCATCGCCGCGGTGACCCGGCGCATGGCCCCGGTCTACGTCGGCATGGTCGTGCTGGTGATGGGCTACCTGGTGGTCTCCGCCCTGATGGAAGACGTGCAGAACAAGACACTGGCCGCCATGCTCGACCCGTTCGGGATCACCGCGTTCGAGGTGGTGACGCGCTACTGGTCTCCGGCGGAGCGCAACGCAGACCTGGTCAGCTTGAGTGGGTTGTTGCTGGCCAATCGCGTGATCTGGGTTGCAGTGGGGTTTGCCTTCTTGGGCCTGGCGATCGCTCGATTTCGCCCGTTGGTCGAAGAGCAGAAGGGCACGCCGAAAGAAGATCTCGAGCAGGCGCCAGCGATGGCGGCGGTGCCGGCCGTGGCGGCGACTCCGACGACGGGCTCGTGGCTGCGCACGATGTTCTCGACCGCGTGGCTCTCGTTTCTCGATGTGATTCGCTCGCCGGTGTACCTGTCGTTCTTGGCGGCCGGGTTCGCGTTCGTGATTTTGCTGGTCGCCGTCTCGAAGCAGATCTTCGGCACCGCGACGCTGCCGGTGACCTACCAGGTGCTCGAATTGGCGGCCGGTGCGTTCAGGCTCTTCGCGCTGATCACCATCACCTTCTACGCGGGCGAGATCGTCTGGCGCGAGAAAGACGCCGGGCTCGATGATCTGGTCTCGTCGACGCGCACGCCGACCTGGGTCATTTTCGGCAGCAAATTCATCGCGCTGGTGATGGTGGCGGCCTCACTGCAGGTGGTGGTGGGCGCCGCAGCGCTGGGCTGGCAGCTCAGCAAGGGCTACTTCGGCATCGACCTTCACCAGTACGTGATTCAGCTCACCGTGTTCGGGTTCTTGAAAGATCTCGCGCTGTGCGCGTTGGCGATGGTGCTGCAGGTGTTGATCAACCAAAAGTACCTCGCGCACTTCGGCATGATTTTGTACTTCGCGTCGAGCATCGCGCTCAACCTCTTCGGCATCGAAGATCAGCTCGTGCTGTACGGCGCAGAGCCGCGCATTCAGTACTCCGACATGAACGGGTACGGCCAGAAGCTCGGGGCGGTGGCCTGGTTTCGCGGGTACTGGTGGGCGTGGGCGGCGTTGCTGCTGCTGACCGCTTGGCTGTTCATGGTTCGCGGCCGCGAGACCTCTCGGCGCATGCGACTGGCCGAAGCGCGGCGGCGATTCACCGGCCCCGTGAAGCTGGGGTTCGCGGTGGCACTGGCGCTGGTGATCGGCACCGGCGCGTTCATTTTCTACAACACGCACATTCTCAACCCCTACGAGACCGCCAAAGACGGCGAGCGCCAGCAGGCTGCGTACGAGAAGGCCTACAAAGCCGAGTACGGCACCCTCGCCCAACCTCGCATCATCGGCCTCGACGTGAAGGTCGACATCTACCCCGAGCAGAACCGGCTCGACGCGAAGGGCGTGTACCGAATCAAGAACAAGACTGATCAGTCGATCAGCAAAGTGTTGATCAACGTGCCCGAGCACGACGCCACGAAGTCGATCACGCTTCGAGGCGAGCCCGAGAAGTCACGCGCCGATCGAAACGGCTCTCGCTTCTTCGAGCTCACCCCCGCGCTGGCCCCCGGAGAAGAGGCCGACCTGGCCTTCGACCTCACGTGGGCGGAAGCAGGGTTCTCACACAAAGGCGCACCCCACGCGGTCGTCGGCAACGGCACCTTCATCAACAACGGCTGGTTCCCCTCGGTCGGGTACCAAGAAGGGCAGGAGCTGGGCGAAGACAACGACCGCAAGAAGTACGGCCTCGAGCCCAAGGAGCGCATGCGCGACCGCGATGACCCGGTCGGCTTGGCCAACAACTACATTCGCCAAGACTCCGACTTCATCTCGTTCAAGGCGACGGTGAGCACGAGCGGTGATCAGCTACCGGTCGCTCCGGGCACGGTGACCCGGGAGTGGACCGAAAACGGCCGCAACTTCGCGAGCTTCGAGAGCGACCAGCCGATTCTCAACTTCGTGGCCTTCTTGTCGGCGCGCTACGAGCGAAAGAAAGACGAGTGGCAAGGCGTCAAGCTCGAGATCGACTACCACCCGGG
>JANLPS010000044.1:0-11657 GCA_031367385.1 Archangium sp.
GCGCCCACCGACGGCGGCACCCAGGTCACGGTTCAAGCGAGCAACCTGCCTGATGGGCAAGGCCCGGGGTATGAGGCCGGCTGGAAGGACTTCTACTTCACGCCGATGACCGAGTACTTCGGCACGCCCGGCGCCAAGTTCAAAGAGGCCGCCGATGCGCTCGAGAACGCCGTCGAGGCGGCGGTCGACCAGGCCTCTGCCCAGATGACCAAGGTCGTCAACAGCGCGAAAAAAGGGTCAGCCAAGGCGGTGAAGTCGGCCAAGAAGGCGGCGTCGAGCTTCAGCAACAAGGTGCGGGCGGCCCTCAAGCCCAAGGCCAAAGCGAAGGCCAAGCCCGCGAAAAAAGCGGCGGCGAGCGCCAAAAAGACCGCCCTGTCGGCGAAAAAGGCCGTGAAGAAGGTCGTGGCCAAGGCCTCGAAGGCCCTCAAGGGCAAGCCGGCCAAGAAGGTCGCGGCCAAGGCTTCGAAGGCCGTGAAGAAGGCGGCGCCGGCGAAGAAGAAGTCGGCCTCGAAGAAAAAGAGCCGTCGCTAACCTCGGGTTGAGAATTGGGCGGAGTCTTTTGATAAGTCCGCCCGATGCTCGTGGGTCCCCGTTGGTTGTTCGCCGTGTGTGTCACCCTGACGGCGCTCGGTTGTACTTCGGGCACGGGCTGCGGCGGCTTCGTCTCGCAGGCTCCGGGCACGTACCAGGGCCCGAAAATCGACTCTGCTGGGGCCTTGCGGGTGAGCCAACACGGCTTCGCGACGCTCAGCGCCAACGGCGGCACCGCGCTGCTCGAGCTGATCGCGCCCGGAGGGACTCTCGATACCAAAGTGAGCTGCGCGACCCAGGTGTTCTTGGGCGAGACCTTCGCGACGTCTGATCAAGGCGGCGTGGGCTGCACTGACGAGTCGTGTGGCCGCGGAGACGGCAAGTGCGACGCCCTCGATGTACCTCAACCGGTGTCGATCGCGGTGAGCAGCTTGACGCTCCACTCGGCGACCCCTGATTTAATCGAAGCCAACCTCACCGCGACGGTGAAGACCGGCGACATCATCATCTCGTCGGCCAAGCGCAGCTCGGGCCTGTGCCTCTTGTTCGGTGGAGGCCCGGTGAAATGCGCCTTCGACTTCGACTCGACTCGGCAGCAACCGCTGACCAATGTGTTGACGGTGCAGATCAAGCTCGCGATTCGCAATGGGTTGCTCTCACTCGAGCTCGCCGACCTCACGGGCACCAAGGCCTGCGGCTCGGGCGCGAACCAGGAGTGCATCGACCCCGACGACATTCTGATCTCCCGGGTGACTGGCGGCTGCAACGTGTGCTCGACCTTGAACTCGGCCCTGGTGAAGCAGCTGCTCATCGACCAGCTGACCAAGTCGCTCAAGACGCAGCTCACCAAGTCGCTGAACAAGGTGACCTGCCAGCCTTGCGCGAACGGCACCAATCTCTGCCCGACCAACGCCGCGTGCGTCGTCGATGCCGTGACCGATGCCGGCACCTGTATGGAAAGCGCCGGAGGCCTGTGCAGCCCACGCTTTCTCGGGCTCGAAGGGCGCGCCGACCTGGGCACCTCGTTGGCCAGCTTCGGAGTGCCAGGCACCGCGGCCCTCGACGTGAGCCTCGCGCTCGGCGGCTCGACCACGGCCGAGCCCAAAGGGGCGAGCATCGGCATGCGCGGAGGGATGAGAGAAGTGGTCATCGCTCCGTGCGTCACGCCGCTCACGCCGACGACGTTGCCGAACCTGCCGTTGCCCAACTTCGATCTCGATGGGCCGGCGTCGTATGACCTGGCGTTTTCGCTCTCTCAGCAGCTGGTCTCAGAGGCGATGTTTCACGCGCAGCAGTCGGGCGCGCTGTGCCTCGAGATCGGCACCGAGACGGTGACCCAGCTCGACTCGGCCACGCTCGAGACCTTCTTGCCCTCGCTCAAAGTATTCTCTCACGGCACCAACGTGCCGATGCGCGTGGTGATTCGGCCGGTCAACCCACCGACAGCGCTCATCGGTACGGGGACCCTCGACGCGCAAGGCAAGCCGCTCGACCCGTTGATCAAGCTGAGCTGGCCGGGCGTTGAAATCGACATGTACGCGAAGGTTGAAGAGCGCCTGGTGCGCCTGTTCACCATCAGCGCCGACCTCGAGCTGCCGCTGGGGCTCGAGCTGTCAGGCTGCGGCTCGCTCAAGCCGGTGATTGGCGACTTGATGAACGCGGTGAAGAAGGTCGAAGTGAAGAACTCAGAGCTGCTCTCTGAAGATCTGGCCGCGATCGCCAAGCTGGTGCCGACCCTGCTGACACTGGCGCAGCCCGCGTTGTCGAAGGGGTTGCCCGCGGTCGCTCTGCCCTCGTTGGGCTCGACGCTACCCTTTCAAGTCAAGCTGCTGCAGGCGCGCGGCGTGGGTCAGGTGGCAGGCACGACGCAGTACAACCACCTGGGCATCTATGCGGCTCTGGTGAGCCCCGACGGCGGTTGCAACTAAGCCTTCAGAAAGTCACGGAGCCGCTCGTAGACTGGCTCGCTGCTCAACAGCGCCAGGTGCGTCGTGTTCGAGGCGACCCAGGTTTCGGTGAAGGCCAACGTCAACGCGGGGCTGGCGTGACGACCAAGGGCGCTGTCGACCGGCACCAACCCGTCGCTGCCTGAACCCGTGTCACCGGCGATGGCGAGCGTTTTCACCCCGGGCGGGAGCGGCACTGCGCTGCGAGCATCGGCCCCGGGCTCGAAGCGGCCCTTGCCCTCCCAGTGCTCGTCGAGCACGTTGCCGTACCGCAAATCAGTCACGCCCGCGCTTCGCAGCTGCCCCAACCTTGCCAGCGGCGCGCTGTAGCGGCTCACGGTCAGCAGCACGTCGGTGAGGTTGCCCAAGCGCTCGAGGGGCGACCCGTGATGCGGCGTGCCCAACGTCACCACCTTCGTCGCCGCACGTCGCCACTGCGACCCTTCGCCGTGAACGAACGCGCTCCGCATCACCAGGCCGCCCATGCTGTGACCGATGAGCACCAGCTCGGTGACGGGTGACGGCCAGGTCGTGACCAGCTGCTCGAGCGCGGCGCTCAGCAGCCGCCCGTTCACAGAAACATGAAGGCCGCTGTTGTAGAGCGCGTACACCGGCGCGAAGCCGAGGTCTTTCGCCAGCTCAGCCCCGTGGTCATGGCCCGCGCGACGCCACTGCTCGTCGTTCATCGACGACCCGTGCACCAGCACCGCGATTCTGTCGCCGACCCCTCGCGCGAGCAGCTGCATCTCAATCGCCAAAGGGTTGCCGGTCTCGGCGAGGTAATCACCCATCACGCCGTTGAGCGCCGAGAGCACCGCGCTGCGCTCGAGACCCGCTTGGTCGAGCACCGGTGCCAACTTCGAGAGCGCCAGGTCGAGCGTCGAGCCGACCAGGCCGGTGACGCCCCGAATCGCTCCGTAGGTAGGAGCGGTCACCACCTTCACGATCTTTTCGAGGGGTCGCCCGAGTACGTTTGGCCCAGCGCCAATGGTGCGGTGCATGGCCTCGACGATGTCGGTGACGCTGCGCGTGGCCTCGATGGCCAAGGTGGTGGCTCCACGGAGCTGGTCAATCAGCGTCTTCTTCGCCATGCAGGCAAGAGCGTTGCACGCGGCGGCGGCAACTCAAATCGTGTTAACTCGAGGTGATGAGAGTCCTTCGACTGCGCTTAGGACGAACGGGGTGGCTCGTTCTCTGTCTGGTCATCGCGGCTCCGTCGTGGGCTGAGTTTCGGGCGTGCGAGCAGGTCGAGGGCCAGCCGTCGCCGCCATCGGCGCAGAAAGTGCGCGTGGTCTTCATCAACCGCTCGGAGCACCTGCGCGGGCTCTACTGGCTCGACTTCGAGGGCCACCGCAAGCTCTACACCTGGCTCAAGCCTGGTCAGACCTACGACGTCGACAGCTTCGTCGGCCACGCGTGGGCCATCGTCGACAAGCGCCACCGCTGCCGTCGCGGCTTCGTGGTGACCGGCGTCGAAGAGGTCACCATCGATTGACCATCGCGGCGCGTTTCTTCTGCCGATCGCGGGCCCAGGTGAGCACTCGCAGGCCCATCAACACCACGTACACCGCCGAGTAGATCAACGCCTCGGTCGCCAGGGTCTTGCCGCGCCAGACGAAGTGAACGCAGGCCAGCGCGCCGATGACGTAGACCAGGCGATGCAGCCTCTTCCACCGGGCAAAGCCGAGCCGCTTCACCGCGTTCGCCGTCGAGGTCACCGCCAGGGGTATCAAAGACAGCCAGGCCACGAAGCCCACCGTGATGAACGGCCGCTTCACCACGTCGTCGAGCAACACCTGCCAGTCGAGCCCATGGTCGATGACCGACCAGGTGATGAAGTGCAGGCACGCGTAGGTGAACGCCAGGTTGCCGAGGTGTTTGCGAATGCGAATCGGCCAGGTGAGGCCCAGGTATTTCTGCGCTGGGGTGCAGCTCAAGCACGCCAACAAGCTCACCAACGTGAGCAGCCCGAGGCGGTTCAAGCCCTCGGCCACCGGGTTGGCGCCCAGGCCCCCGCTCTGTGCTTCGAGCAGCAGCATCGGCACCGGCAGCAGCCCCCCGGTCCACACGGCGGGTATCAACCAGGGCACCGGCTTCGCCATTACGGTCGCAGCGCGGCGATGGCCGCTCGGTAGTCTTTCGAGCGAAAGACGTGATTGCCCGCGACGAGCACGGTGGCTCCGGCGGCGATGACCTGTTTGGCGGTGTCGGCGTTGATGCCTCCGTCGACCTCGATGTCGACGTGCCCCAGGCCACGGGCGTTGAGCTGCTCACGCAGCCTTCGAACCTTGTCGACCGTGGCCGTGATGAAGCTCTGGCCGCCGAAGCCGGGGTTCACCGACATCAGCAAGACCTGCGAGACCTCGCCCAGCACCTCTTCAATCGCCACCAGCGGCGTCGACGGGTTGAGCACCACCGACGGCTTGGCCCCCGCGTCGCGAATCTGGTGCAGCGTGCGGTGCAGGTGCGGGCAGGTCTCGGCATGCACCGTGATGATGCTCGCGCCGGCTTTGGCGAAGTCAGCGATGTACTTTTCGGGCTCGACGATCATCAGGTGCACATCGAGCGGCAGGCCCGTCGCCTTGCGCACCGCCTCGACCACCAGCGGGCCGATGGTGATGTTGGGCACGAAGCGGCCGTCCATCACGTCGACGTGCACGTAGTCAGCACCGGCGGCTTCGATGGCCTTGACCTCTTCGGCGAGGCGCCCGAAATCGGCTGAGAGAATCGAGGGCGCAATTTTCACGGCGGTCATGGGTGCTCCAAAGCTGTGTACATCTGCCGAATGGTCTTTTCACGACTCGAGCCACCGAACGGCATCGCCTGCAGGTCATCGAAGCCCGTCAGGTGAATCTCACGTACCGCATCGTCAGCGGTTTTGCCGCTTTCACGCGACTGCCGCACCGCTGCCTCGACCGCCGCAAGGTAATCGCGCACGTGCTCGACCTGGGCTCGGGTCATCACGTCTCCGTGACCGGGCAAGACCTGGGTGAAATCGAGCGCGAGCAACCGGTCGAGCGTGGAGCGAAAGGCCAGCGCGTTGCCCCCCGCCTGCTCGTCGATTCGCGGCTCGTAGCCATTCACCAGCAGATCTCCGGCGACCAGAATCTTTCGAGAGACCAGCAGCGCGACCAGGTCTCCATCGGTGTGGCCGGCGCCGAGGTACATGATTTGAACGGTTTCTCCGCCCAGGAGCAGCTCGATGGAGTGCTCGACCTCGACGAAGGGCGCGTGGGTGCCCTCGGCTTCGAGGCGCTTGCGGGTGGCGGGGTGCACGATCACCGCACCTACATTGGGGTACAGGTTCAGACCCCCGGCATGGTCTGGGTGCGAGTGGGTCAGCAGCAACCGCCGCACCGACTTGGCAAGCTCGGTCTCGACCTCGTAGCGCAGCTGGCGGGCCATGCCGGCGAATTTCACGTCGGTGATGAAGGCCTGATCATCGTGGGTGAGCACCAGGGAGTTGCCCCCACCTCCGAGAAAGAAGAGCACCCGCTCGTCGATTCGGCGCTTGTCGACCCGCAGAAACATCTGCGCGGCGCACCCGGCGAGCAGCGCACAGCAGGCCGTCGCGGCGATGAGTCGGTTCACGGCGGGCAACATCACTTGTGGCGGCCCCGATTTCCACGACGAAACTGTGTTTGCCGTGTTGCGGAGCCCCCTTCGAGGGAGGAACATCGCAAGCGTGTCTGACTTTCAAGAGGAAAAGACCTCCCCATCGGTAAGCCCGCTTCAAGCCACGATGCGGCGGGTCAACAAGCTGAACTCGATTCTCGAGGTGGCGAAGGCGATGACCGCCGCCCACAACCTCGACACGCTGCTGCCGTTGATCATGGTCGAGGCGGCCCGGGTCGTCGAAGCCGACCGGTGCTCGCTGTTCATCGTCGACCGGCACCGCAACGAGCTGTGGAGCCGGGTCGCGCAGGGTACCACCGGCGAGATTCGTTTGCCGATGGGCCAGGGCATCGCCGGCTCGGTCGCGCAGACCGGCGTGCTGGTGAACTTGAAAGACGCCTACGCCGACCCCCGCTTCAATCGGGAGTGGGACGTGAAGAACGGCTATCGCACCTCGAGCATTCTGTGCGTGCCGATGCGCGATACGCGGGGCGATGTGACCGGCGTGATTCAGGCGCTCAATTCGGTGCACGCGGCGTTCGATGCTGAAGACGAAGAGCTGATGCTGGCGTTGGGTGGGCAGGCGGCGCAGGCAATTGAAAACGCGATGCTGCACGAAGAGATCAACTCGCTGTTCGAGGGTTTCGTGCAGGCCTCGGTGGGGGCGATTGAGTCACGCGACCCCACCACGGCCGGGCACTCGAGCCGGGTGGCGTCGCTGACGGTGGCGTTGGCGCAGACGACTGAGATGACTCCGGGGGGGCCGTACCGCGGGCTGACGTTCACCGCCGACCAGCTGCAGGAGCTTCGCTACGCGTCACTGCTTCACGACTTCGGCAAGATCGGCGTGCGCGAGAACGTGCTGGTCAAGGCCGACAAGCTGTACGGGCATGAGCTCGATTTGCTCAAGCAGCGGTTCGAGCTGGCCCGGCGCGACCGGCAGATGTCGTCGCTGCAGCGCAAGCTCGACGCAGTGAAGATTCGTGGTGAGCGGGCCTTCGACGAGATTGAAGCTGAAGAGAAAGCCCGGCTCGAGGCGTCGCTCAAGGAGCTCGATGAGGCGTTCGAGTTCGTGCTGCAGGCGAACCGGCCGACGGTGTTGGCGCAGGGTGGCTTCGAGAAGCTGGCGGGGCTCTCGAGCATCGCGTTCAACGATTCGCGCGACCGGGTGCAGATGCTGCTGACTCCGGGTGAGGTGCAGGTGCTCTCGATACCGAAGGGCTCGCTGTCGGTGGCCGAGCGTCGCGAGATCGAGTCGCATGTGACGCACACCTTTCGGTTTCTCTCGCAGATACCGTGGACACGAACGCTCAAGCGGGTGCCGGAGATTGCGTATGCGCATCACGAGAAGCTCGATGGCAAGGGCTACCCGCGGGCCATTGCGGTCGAGCTGATACCGGTGCAGTCGAAGATGATGGCGATTTCAGACATCTACGATGCGCTGACCGCGAGCGACCGGCCGTACAAGAAGGCGGTGCCCCATGCGCTGGCGCTCGACATTTTGCACAAAGAGGCAGCGGGCGGGCAGCTCGACCCTGAGCTGCTGAAGATCTTCGTTGAGGCCGACATCCCCGGGCGGGTCGCGAAGAAGTAGCACTACCGCTGGCAAGTGGCGTCGTCGCAGACGCAGGGCTCGTCGGCCGGTGCCGGTGCGGCGCACCCAGCGAGCGGCGTGAGTCGAATCGGGTCGAGCGAATTGAAGCCTGACACCAGGGTGATCATCGTGCTGAACGCGGCGTACCCACCTTTGCCTGCCGCGAGGGTTTGAGGGCCTCCGGGGGCCAGGTTGCGGAGCTCGAAGTACCCCTTTCGGGTCTCTGAGCACAGCGAATGCCCGTTGACGGTGACCCGCGCTGAGATGGGAGCCCCGGTGCAGGCGCTCACCACGTCGGAGCTCAAAATCGCCGCCGCCACGCACTGCTGTGTCGCCGTGTCGCACACCTGCCCTCCACCACAGCCACCGCAGCCCAGCGGGCTCAACGCGATGTCGAGGTGGTTGGCGCCGGCGTGAATGCTGCCCTCGAGCGAGCGAGGTGCGTACCCTTCTTTGAGCGCGACGTCGCTCCATGGGCCGACGGCGACGTGGTCGAGCCGGTACGCGCCACGCGAATCACTGGTGGCGGCGCCAATCACGACGGCGGGCAGCGGCGCACCGTTTCGCGCGTCGTAGGTGGTGCCCAAAAGCCAGGCCTGCGGCGCGGGTGAGAGCCGAAAGACCTCTTCGCTGGTGAGCGGCGAGAGGCCGCAGGCGGCGAGCAACGGCAGCACCGCAACGAGGCAAATCTTCACAGCCATACACTGACTCCGACGAGCAGCGAGGGTTCGGCAAAGGGCAAGCGGGTGCCATCGAGGTTGACCCAGGCGGCTTCGAAGCGCCCGTCGAGCCAGGCCGAGATGCGTCGCGACAAGAACAGCTCGGCGCGAACGTCGGCGCCAATCGATGGCGCGAGGGGGTCGCCGTGAGCACCGAGCACGATGGTCTTGAAGCCGACCAGCGCCGAGCCCGAGAGCGCAAAGAGGTTCTTGAAGAAGAGAAACCGCCAGCCGGCCTGCGCATGCACCCCCAGGCGAAACATCGAGCTGCGGGTGCCGAGGGTGGAGTAGGTCGACGCGCGCGCGGCGATTCGACCTCCGAGGAGCAAGCCGCCGAGGTGAAACCGCGCTCCGATTTCGGCGCCCTGCTCGACGCCCGGCAAGCCGAATGGCGCTGGCGCCAACACGTACGACGCGTCGAGCGCGGTGCCCAAGGCTCGGGCGAGGGGTGGCTCTCGGCCGGCCACGAAACCCGTCTCTAAAGCGGCGACGGCTTCGAGTGAAAACGGCGTCTGAAACGAGCGCGTCTGCCAATCGACATCGCCCCGCTCGGCGACGTGCGGCAGCGCGGTGGGCTCACCGAAGGGCGAGAGCTGGCTGGTCTCGGCGGCGACCACGTCGACCATCGCCACGCGCGCCCGATTCGCGCCGTCGAGGTGCTGCACCTGGTAACGCCCGGCCGGCAGCGTGAGTGAGAGGCTGCGACCCTTGGCCTTGTTCACCTCGGCGAAGACCGGAGCGCCGGTCGACGAGACCACCCGCATGCGCCCCTCGACCTCGGGCGCGAGCTCCAACTTCGAGCTGCCGCGCAGGTCGACCACGGGCGCGCGGAGATCGCCTGCAGGGGCTTCGAACCACGGCCGTTGACCGGTGAGCCGCTCGGTGTTGAACGCCACGAACGCGGCGAGCTCTCCGAAGCTGACCAACTCGTCACCGTTGACGTCGGCCGCGCCGGCGAGGCCCGAGGCCAGCACGTGCGAGAAGAAACCACCTTGGAGATCGCTCGCTTCTCCCGCGGGCTTGTCGCTCTGGGTGGCGGTGATGACCCCGAAGACGGCGCGCCGGCCGCGGTTCTCGAGCGCGTCGATTTCAGCCGAGAGGTCGGGCCCGCCGCGCTCGACGAACAGGCTTTGCGAGCGGCACGCATCGATGAACAGGTCGACGCGATCGAGCTCGAGCGCCGCCAGTCGAACGCGCAGCTCATGGCCGGTGAGGCCCGACTCTTCGGTGCCTTCGGGCGCGAGCAGCATTCGGCCGGTGAGCCCGTGGCCGGCGTAGAAGAAATACAGCACCGCGGGCCGCTTCGAGGTTCGGCGGGCCAGCCGCGCTTGAACGGCGTCGAGGGTCGCGAACAGATTCGCGCGGGTGGGGGCCTGGGTCTTGGGCAAAGCGATGCCTGCGCTCTGAAGGCCGGCGCGCGTCGTTTCATCGGGCTCGGTCAGCACCCACACGTGCGCGGGCGTGGCGAGCAGCTCGAACCAGCGCGCCATTCGCAGCGCGTCATCGTCTGCGTAGCGAAGCGGTGAGAGCTCGGGGCGCTCGGAGGTCGCCGTGAGCCCACCATTGTAGCCGACCACCACGGCGTAGACGTCGGCATCGGCAGGGGTCTCGGCCCACGCCGCGAGCGTGAACATCGACAGCACTGTCGCCAGCGGGCGCATCACTCGACCCACAACACACCGGCCGGCTGCTTTTGAGCAAGGGGGGCCGCTTGAATGAAGAGCCGCCAGCGACCCGCCTCGAGCGCGACGCTTTGATTCGGCTCGAACACCCGCGGGGGCTCTTCGTCGCGTTGACCTGAGACGATCGCCGCCCCGTCGAGCTTGAACTGCACCCAGTCTCCGTGAGCGACCCGCGCTTCTCCGGCCGTGGGGAGGTCGGCCACCAGGCGCACCGGCTCGTTCTTGGTCTTCGCGTACACCCGCACCGAGAGGGCCCGTGGGGCATCGCCTCCACCGCGCTCTCGCACTTCGGGCTCGGGAGGTCTCGAGACGAGTAACGCCACGCCGAGGGCAAGCGCGGCGGCCAGCGCCACCCACTTGATGCCAGCGGTTCTGGGCGAGGCACGCCGGTCGGTCGGCAGCCCCTCGAGCAGCCGATGGAGCCCCCGCTCGAGCTCTTCACCGGTCGGCGCTTGCGGCTGTCTGGCGACCCGGGCCGTCACCGTCAGCAGGTCGTAGCGGGCTCGACACGCGTCGCAGCCGCCGAGGTGACGACGAAGGTCGAGCTCTTCGGGGCCTGACAGCTCGCCCGCGACCGCGCGGGTGATTCGACGGCCGTACCAGAGCAGGCTCACAAGAGCTCCTTGGCCAGGCGGCCCAACATCGAGTCGGCGGCGAGGTGCTCGAGCAGCTTCTTCTTCAAGTACTTCGAGCGACGCGGGTTCACCCCCAGGTTTCGGGCGACTTCGTCGTGGGGGCGCTCCTCGAGCAGCGACTGTTGCAAGACGAGGGCTTCATCGGCCGAGAGCGTGGCCGTGACCGCGAGCATCGCCTGGGTGACCCGCGCGGTGAGGGTCGGGTCTGCGGGCGTGGGCGCCTCGAGCCAGCGCGCCTCATCGACGTCGTCGAGGGGTATCGAGCTCTCAAGCCGTCGGCCCTTCGCGCGAACCAGCTCTCGACACCGATTGGCGGCGACCACGCGCAGCCACGGGCCAAGCGCGCCTCGGTTCACGTCGAAGCTGGTCTGCATGCGATGCACCATCAACCAAATCTCCTGCGCTGCTTCTTCTTGCTCGAAGGGGCTGCGAAAGAACCGACCGACCCACCGCCGAACCTGCACGCCACGCGCTCGATACACCTCGACAAAAGCCGCCCGCTCGCCTCCTGCGAAGCGAACGAGCAACTCGGTGGTTTCGCCGACCTGAAGTGGCAGTGGCTCCACGGTTTGGTTCTTGGGCACTCTTATGCCGGGCACCCGGGGGAGGGACAAAATTCAGCCCGATTGTCCTCGCGCGCGCGGCCGGCATACCAGGCGCCATGAACTCGACCCGCAAGACCCTCGTTCTGTGGTTGATGGTGGCGGCCTGTGGCGACCCGGCAATCGCTCCCGACCCCAAGCTGAAGCTGGCCAGCGCGCTCGCCGCCTGCCCTCAATGCCCCGCGGTCGCCTACGCCTCGAGCGACGGCTTCGTGGTGCACGAGTGGGGCACGCTCACCTCGGTCATGGGCAGCGACGGCGTGCTGTTGCCCGGCCTTCACCACGAAGAAGAAGATTTGCCCGGCTTCGTGGCTGACCGGGTCGCGCAGGTCG
>JANLPS010000067.1:0-21860 GCA_031367385.1 Archangium sp.
CGCGCGCGTCACGCCGGGTAACGACTGCAGTCACCCTCTCGACACCCACCGCCCGCAACCACCCCCGTGTCGATGGCGGTCGGCAATGCAGCACGTGTGCCGCACTGAAGTGCGCGAGATGATTCAGCTCGAGCAGCAGAGGCAGTCTCAGCGCGAGCTGTGAATCTCTTTCATTCGCTCCGCCAGGGCCATCGGTGACTGCGCGTCTTCTCTGAAGCGCCGAAACAGCTCGACGTCTTCGAGCGGTGTGCCACTTTTCTGGCATCGGCCTGCCTGACGGCAGATACCCCCCGGGCCGACCGAAGCCCCGATGTGCCGATCAGCGTGATGGCCATGGGGCCGGGAGCCCGACCACAGGCCGCGCGGGGCCGGTCAAAGCATCGTCTGCACCGCGACCTTGGGCCCCAGCGTCGGCCACTCGGTCGCCTTGCGCCGCCCATCGGGGGTTCGCCGCGCCTCATACGGTACGCACCCGTGCGCCTCGAACGCCTTGCGCCACGCCGAGAACGCGCCCCCGGCTTTGTACGCGTCGTACGCCGCCAGCCCACCCTCGGGCCCGCACTGGGCCAGCATGTACTCGACCCACGCCCAGCGCGCGCTGACGGGGCGAATCTCTGCGCGGCCTCGCAGGGCCTTGCGCAGCCGCTCGAGCCGCCGGTCAATCACGTCGATGCCAGCGAAGGCCGACCCATCGAGCGGCGTGTTTCGCTTCGCCGCGAACGGCGCGACCCCCAACGCCACCGGCAGAATCTTCGACAGCTCGGTGGTGAAGCGCCCCAGCTCATCGATGTCGGCGTCGGTCTCGAAGGGCAGCCCGACCATGTTGTACACCTTCAGCCGCTTCATGCCGGCGGTCTTGGCGAAGTGCGCGGCGTTCAAGATCTGCGTCTCCGAATGCTTTCGGTCGACCAGGTCTCGCATTCGCTGCGAGGCGCCGTCGCTGGCGACGGTCAAGGCCTGTGCGCCGCCGGCCCGGAGTGCGCTCACCAGCGGCTGGGTCAGCCGATCAGCCCGCAGCGACGACACCCCCACCTCGCGCCCCGCCTTCACCAGCGTCTCGAGCAGCTCGACGATGCGCGGGTGGTCGGTCACCGCCGCGCCCACCAGGCCGACCCGGCGCGCGTGCTCGGGTATCAGCTCGAGCACCCGCTCAGGCGCCACCGTGCGCATGCCCCCGTTGGTGGTGCGGCGCATCACGCAGTAGTGGCAGCCCCTCGAGCAGCCGCGCTCGGGCTCGATGAGAAACATGCTCCGAAGCTCGGTGTTGGCGGTGATGATCGACGAGCGCGCGGGCAACCTCGCGTCAGCCGTGCGGTGCACCTGATACCGGGTCGACTCGGCCGAAAGGCCAGGCACCCGAAACCCAGGCATCGTGGCCAGCTGGGTCAACCAGCCCTCTTTGTCGCCCCCGCCCTGCACGACGTCGAGCAGCTGATGAATGGTGTCTTCGGCCTCGCCCTGCAGCAGCACGTCGACGAAGGGCTCGAGCGGGTCGGGGTTCGAGAACGTCAGAGGCCCGCCGGCGATGACCAGGGGCGCCGTTTTCGGCCGCTCGGTTCGCAGCACAGAATACCCGCCGCGCTCGAGCAGGGTGAACACCCCCGCGAGCTCGAGCTCGTACGATACCGAAAACGCAATCAAATCAAAGCGGTTGAGCGGCGACTGCGTCTCTTCACTGAAGGGCTCGAGCCCTGCCTTCACCAGCGCCTCGACGTCATCGGGCAAGAACAGCCGCTCGGCCGTCACCCCCGGGTGCAGGTGCATCTCGCGGTAAATCGCCTGGTAGCCCAGGCTGCTCATGCCGACGTGGTACGGGCTCGGGTAGCAGAGCGCGACCTTGAGCGGCGCCTCTTTGAAGAGCGTGCCCTGCTCTGCCGCTAAGCGACCTCGGGCAGCCTCGAGCAGTTCAAAGCGCGACACGTGGGGTGCAAGAAACACGAAACCCCCGCTCCAGCAAGTGGGGCGGGGGTCACGGGCTGAAACTTCAGCGGGTTGCTTATTACTTGAGCTTCGAGAGCGTATCGAACGAGACCGTCGGCACGCACTCGCCGAAGTCGGTGTCGCACTTCGGCGCGTAATCGAGGCTCAACCCTGAGCCTTGCACGCGGCCTGCATCGAGGTTCGCGTTGGGGTTGCAGTCTTCATCGGTCTCGCAACCGATGGCCGGCCAGATGCCGTCGACATTGTAGGTCGCCGTGCAGGTGTCTCGGGTGATCTCGAGGGTGGCGTTGACCACCGTGCCGGGGAAGCGAGCCGAGTTGAGGAAGCGGAAGTTCTTCCACTCGTACTTGATGTGGGTCGCGGGCAGATCCTTGACGCCGCCATCCTTCGGGAAGTCCTTCGTGTGCTGCTGAATCGCGGGGTAGGTCTGCTCACCCGGCGCCAGGGTCGCGCTGCACACACCATTGGTGTCTGCTGCGATGCCCGCCAACGGGCCTCGCGCCGACTCTTTGGTGTAGTTCGGGTCAGTCGGGTCGATGCGAATGAAAGGGCCACCCGTGACGTCGAGGTTCTTCACGCGCGTCACCGCGCCCATGCCGCTGGCCAACACGGCGACGGTCGCGCTGGTCGCGCCCGGGGCCTGGTACTTTTGAATACGAAAGTTCTCACCCGCCAACCCCGCGCAGGCTCCACCCTCCGTACCCGTCACCAGGGTGTACTTCCCGGCGAACGTCGTCGTCGCCGGGCTACATTCGAAGGCAGGCTGGGCCACGTAGCATGAGCTGAGCAACCCTCCCACCAACGCCGATGTCAGAAATGCAAAGCTGATTTGAGTTTTCATTGGCGTCGATCCTTAGAACGTAAACTTGATGCCGAAACGAACCTGCCGCGGCGACTGATACGCGGGGATACCGCTCGTGTTGGTCGGCTGCTTGAAATTCTTGCTGTACTGGCTCGGGTCGAGATTGGTGGTGATGTCGTCGCTGCGAACCACAGGCGTGGTGCAGCCCGGCTTCACGTTGCCACCAATGCACAGCGCTTCTTGCGGGTTTTGGCCAGCAGCAAGCGTGTACGGGAGCACGTTCTCTTGGGTCAGGTTCTCGTCGAGCGCAGTGGCTGCGGCGAAGTTCATCAGGTTCAAGACGTCAACAGAGAACTGAATGCCGTAGTCCTTGTTGATCTGGTACCCGACGCCACCCTTCACGCTGATCTCGTGCACCCAGGGCGTACGGCCAGCTGAGCCACGGGGCAGAATGTAGGCTTCACCGGGCCCGTAGACCGGGTGTGAACCCAAGTAGCTCAACGGCGTGCCGCTCGAGGCCGTGTAGGTCAAGCCGAGGAGCAACGACAAGCCCCCGGAGATGACGAACTGCTTCGAGGCGAAGCCCTTGATGTAGTGGGTGCGATCGCCCGGCAACGGGCCGGTCTGGTTGGCCAACAACGACTTCAAGTCGAACGTGGAGTTCGAACCGGGGTCGAGCTGCCCAGTCTCAGGGCGCACGAAGCCGGCCCAGTTACCGCGCAGGTACGACCAGGTGTAGCTCAGCTGTGCAAACCAGCCGTCGGCCATCACCTTCGTCGCCATCACAGTGACCGCGTCGTAGTCACGAGTCGCCTTGGGGAAGGCGGTCGCCAGGCCGTAGCCCGGGTTGCCAATGAAGTAGGTCGCGCCTTCGTCATTGCTCATGTCTTCGATGATGTTCTGAACCCAGCTCTTCGTGTACGTCACACCGATTCGCAGATCGCTGACGACTTCGTACTCGCCGCCAAGAACGATTTCGTCTTTGGCCTGCGCTTGGAGGTTGGGGTCAACCGGCGACCGGCCTTGACCGGTGACGGTCGCGAAGCGGCTGGGCGCGTTGAGTGAGGTCGTCGGAGCGTAGGTGCTCTGGTCGCAGGCCGGGCCGTTGATCGCGTTCGGGTCGCGGCCGATGTCGCAGCGACGGGTGAACGAGGCCTGGTTCTCGCCCGAGAGCGCGCGGTCGGCGATGTTGAGCGGCATCGCCTGGTAGTACCGAGCGAAGTTCGCGTAGATCTTCGAGCGGCCCTGCTGGGTCGGGTCGAAGATCACACCGATGCGGGGCGACCACATGTTGTTCAGCGCCATGCCGAGCTTGCCGGTGGCGTCGTACAACTGCTGGGTGTCGTAGCGAACGCCGGCGTTCAAGGTCACCCGGTCGAAGATCGACCAGCTGTCTTGCAGGTAGGCGCCGAACTGGTTGGTCGTCGGCGTCACGTTGACGCTGAGCTGACGATTCACTTCGTCAGGGCCGGTCAAGAACGCATACGCGCGGTAGTCGGCGATGCTGGCGCCGTTGGTCGCTTGACGACCGAGCACGCCGCCCGAGTAGGCCTTGAGCACGTTGTAACGGTCGTATTCGTAGTCGATGCCGCCCTTGAAGACGTGGTGACCGGCCGCGCTGAGCAGGTAGGTCAACGAGCCACGGGCCTGAACACGGTCCATCGTGTTCTGCTGCAAGAAGCCGAAGCCGCCCAAGGTGTAGGTGATGCCCGTCGCCGTTGCAGGGCAACGCGGCAGGGTGTCACCCGGGTGCTCAGGCGCGCAGGCGGCCTGAACGTTCGCCGGCAGGTCTTCGATGTCGGTCAACGAAATGGGGTTCTTTGCGTTACGCAAGATGACCGCAGGCGTACCGGCCGAACCCTGGCCTGAAGCGATCTGCGAGCCGTCGTCAGGCAAGCCGTTGGGCTGGCTGGTCTGCCGGAAGTAGCCCACCGAGGCGTCGATCAAGAAGTGCTTGTCGAAGAAGCCGCCCGAGTACTTGAGCACCGTGGTGATGCTCGAGTCAGCGACGGAGCTACCCGCGACGCGGTTGCCGAAGCCCCCGTTCGGCGTGTGCTGGTTCTCGTTGCTGCCGATGACCGACAACGACACGTTGTTGTCAGAGTTGATCAACAAGGTCAGCTTGGCGATGTAGTTGATCGACCGGTTGTCGCGAAAGCGTTTCTTCGCGTAACCCGCGATTTCAGTCGTCGCG
The DNA here is from genome assembly GCA_031367385.1 of Archangium sp. Taxonomy (GTDB): domain Bacteria; phylum Myxococcota; class Myxococcia; order Myxococcales; family Myxococcaceae; genus JAEUJT01. The sequence continues at coordinate 4,938 of JANLPS010000067.1, forward strand.
ACGTCGCCGTTCTCGTCAACCTTGTAGCCGCCGGTGTCTTGGTCAACCGTGTAGGCGTTGAGGGTGCGGGTGTCTTGCCGGCGGCTGAACGTCGGGCTGAAGCCCGCGTAGAACCACAAGCGGTCTTTGAGAATCGGGCCACCGAGGTCAGCGCCGAAGTCGGCGATGTTCCACAGCTGGCTCTGGGTGACGACCGAGGCACCCTTCGTGATGATCTGCGGCGACGACGACGCCAAGACGCCAGGGGTGAAGTTGGTGAACACCGAGCCGTGAAACTCATTCGAGCCCGACTTGGTCTGCGCGGTGATGATACCGCCACCGGCGCGGCCGTACTCGGCGTTGTAGCTGCCCGAGATGACGTTGGCTTCTTCGATGAAGTCGACCGGCAAGGTCGCACCGTTGACGCCCGTCTGCGGGTCATTGACGCTGACGCCGTCGAGGTAGATCTGGTTTTCGGCCGAGGTCGCACCCGAGAAGCCGTACCCGTAGGTGTCGGCAGAAACCTGCGGCGCAGCAGCCGCGAGCGACTCGAATGAGCGCACGCCGGTCGCCGAGGGGCGCAAGAAGGGCACGTTGTTGATGAACTCTTTGCCGACCGTCACGCCCGTGGTGGTCGAACCGATGTCGACCGTGGGGGGCTTGCCGACGACGGTGATGACATCGCCGCCTCCGACTGACTCAGGCAACATCTGAATGTTGACGCGAACCGTCTTGTCGAGGTGAACGACGACGTCGGGCCGGTTGAAGAGCTTGAACGACTCTTTTTCGAGCTTGAGGAGATACGTACCAGCGGGAAGCTGGCCCAGGCGGTAGGTACCCGACGCGTCGGTGACCACCACTTCTTCGCCCTGCAGAGAGGGGCTGGTGGCCGTGACGACCACATCGGGAACAGGTTTACCTGAGGCTGCATCAGTCACCGTACCGGTGATGACTGACTGGCCTTGGGCATAGGAGACAGACGCAAGGACCGACGCTGCCATGAGCGCGGCCTTGTACAACAGATTTTTGGAGCGCACGGAGACACCCTCCAGCGGGTTGGGAACGAATGCGGCGGGCACCCTACAGTGTGTGCCGTTGGTGTCAACAGAGATCATTGCTTTCTTGCAAATTTTGGTAAAGGGGCGCCCACACCATGTTCGACTCAGTGCTCAACACAGGGAACACGCCTCGTTCGCGCTTCGGCACGGGCACCGTGATCTCGATCATCGTTCACGTCTTGGTCCTCGGTGTGGTGGTGTTTTTCACCACACGCCCTCCTCCTGAAAAAGAGGTGGTCAGCGAGGTGAAGTTCTTCGCCGCGCCGCCGCCTCCGCCTCCGCCTCCGCCCCCCGCGGGCGCGAGCCACCCGAAGACCGAGGTGAAGAAGAAGCCGATCAAGAAGCCTGATCAGATCATTCAGCCCAAAGAGATACCCAAAGAGAAGCCGGCCGAGGCTGAGCCCGAGAAGAACCCCGAGCCCGAAGAAGCGGCTGGCGGCGTGCCGGGTGGCGTGGTCGGCGGCGTGGTGGGCGGCGTCGTCGGAGGCGTGGTCGGCGGCACTGTCGGCGGCACCGGCAACGCAACCGACGTGGTGGCCTTCGGTGAAGGCATGACCCGCCCGGTGCTCGACATGTCTGAGATCATTCGCAGCGCGTACACCCGCGAGGCCCGCGAGGCCCGCGTCGAAGGCATGATGATCGTCAAGTGTAAGGTCTACGCAGACGGCACCGTGCGCGACTGCCGGGTCATCAAGCCCGTGCCGTTCATGACCGAGAACGTGCTCAAAATCATCAGCGAGCTCAAAGCCAAGCCGGGCACCTTTCAGGGTAAGCCCATCGGCATCGATTACGTGTTCAATATTCGATTCGTGATGCCGAAATAAGTATGTCGTCTCCCCTCCCTTCGTTCTCACAGCACACCCGTTAAGGAAGCATTTCACTCATGGATTTTTCACTCGCACACCTTTGGCAGTCGATGGGCATGTTCGCGAAGTTCATCGTGTTCGTGCTGGGCTTCATGTCAGTCGCGTCGTTGCTCGTGATGTTCGAGCGCATCGCGACGTTCATGCGTTCGCGCTCTGAGTCGGTGATGTTCGCGACCAAGATGTCGAAGCTGCTCTCGAACGGTGACATCGCCGGTGCCGCCTCGGCGGGCCTCAACAAGAAGGTCGGTCACCTCGGCCGCGTGATCAACGCCGGCCTGATGGCGTTCAAGATCGCGCCCAAAGACAAAGACGCCGCGGTCGAGTCAGTCGCTCGCGCGCTCGAGCGCCAGGCGGCCCGCGAGGTCTCGAGCCTCAAGCGCGGCCTGGGCGTGCTCGCCACCGTCGGTTCGATCGCCCCGTTCGTCGGGCTGCTCGGCACCGTCATGGGCATCGTGAACTCGTTTCAGCAGATGGCCGTCTCCGGCTCGGGCGGTCTGGGCACCGTCTCCGGCGGTATCTCTGAGGCGCTCATCACCACCGCCTTCGGTCTGCTCGTCGCCATTCCCGCCGTTGCGGCGTTCAACTTCTTGCAGGGCTGGGTCGACGCGCGCACCGTCGACATCAGCGAGTCATCGAACGAATTTCTCGACGTGGTCTCGCGCCACTTCGCGCAAGGGTAACCCGCCATGGGCATGGGCGGAGGAGGCGCACGCGGCGCCATCAAGAGTGAGATCAACATCACGCCGCTCGTCGACGTGGTGCTCGTGCTGCTGATCATCTTCATGGTGATCACGCCGATGCTCCAGAAGGGCAAGCAGGTGAACATGCCCAAGGCGCAGCCGCACGAAGAGAAGGGCACTGAAGAAGAGCCGCTCTACGTGTCGATCACGACCGACAAGAAGGTCTACATCGACCAAGACGAGTACACCGACGAGACGTTCACCGCTGAAATCGAGAAGAAGCTGCTCGCCAAGCCCGGCCGCAAGATTCTGCTCAAGGGTGATGAGACCCTGGTGTTCGACGACGTGCGCAAGGTGATGAACCTCGCTCGCAAAGGCGGCGCCAAGGCCATCGCGTTGGGCGTCGAAGAGGTCAAGAACTGATGTCCGGCAAACACAAGATGCGCAAGTTCTCGGTGGCGCCCGCGAGCATCCCGAACTCCGAAATCAACATCACGCCGTTGGTCGACGTGGTGCTCGTGCTGCTGATCATCTTCATGGTGGTCACCCCGCTTCTCGAGAAAGACATCGAGGTCAAGGTACCGACCCCCGATGACATCATCGAGCAGCAAGAGGTGCCTCCTGACCAGCTGGTCGTCTCGGTCGACGCGGCCGGAGCCTTCAGCATCAACTCCGAGAAGATCGCCGACGCCGACTACGTCGAGCGGCTCAAGCGCAACATCGCCGCCAAAGAAAAGGGCGACCGGTTGGTCTTCTTCATGGCTGAAGATTCAACCAACTACGCCCGCCTGGTGACCGCGCTCGACGGTGCGCGCCTGGCTGGTGCAGAGACCCTCGGCATGATGACCGAGAAGATCGAAGGCTCGGCGATACCCACCGCGCCCACGCCACCCGCGCCTCCGACGCCGTAAAATCGAGAAGTCACCGACGCGAGCGCTTGCTAGGGTTCGCGTCGTGACCGAACAGCAGGTGGTCTTCGAACAAGCAATTGACGGCCTGTTCAACCGCGCCCTCGGCCCCCGCCTGACGCCGCCCATTCGCGCGCGGCTCAAAGGGGCCGGCCTCGACCTCGAAAAGAAGCTGTTGCCCGCCTACGCCTTCGACGTGTGGATGGGCGCGCTCAAAGTCGTCGCCGAAGACCTGTTTCCCGAGCTGACCGTCGAGGAGGCGATGTTTCGGATCGGCGAGCACACGATCTCCGGGTATCAGGAGACCTTCATGGGCCGGGCGGTGCTCGGCATGATTCGGGTCATCGGGCCCAAGCGCACCCTGATGCGCGCTACCCACAACTTTCGCAGCGCCAACAACTACACCGTCAGCCGCATCATCGAGGTCAGCCCCACCTGCTTCGAGGTGTGGATGAACGAGGTCGGCCCCTACCCCACCTTCACCGCCGGCATCTTTCACGCCGCGATGGAGGCCGCCGGGGCCTCGCTGCCCAAGGTCGAGTTCACTGGGCACGACGGCCACGCCTGCTCGTACCGCATCAGCTGGGCTTGAACTGCGGCGCCGGTGAAACGGTCTCAATCGCGTTGACGAGCTCCGGGTCCATCAGCTGGCGGTAGAGGTACTCGACGAAGAGCCCGGTCACCACCCACACCGGCAAAATCAACAGCGAGGTCATCTCGAAGAGCGCGCCCGGGTCTGCGTAGAACCAGATTCTGTAGCCAGTGAGCCAGAGCAGCAGCCACCCACTGACGCACTCCCAACTCAAAATCAGGGCGCCGTAGGCCAGCGCGCGCACCGCGACGTGCAGCCCGAACATGCGCCGGTAGAGCGTCTCGATGCCGAACGAGGCCACCGCGTAGACCATGAACATCCACAGCGAGCACTGGCCGAAGAGCGAGATCAGCGGCGCGGCCCACACCGCTCCGAGGTTGAGCCGCTCATCGACCCGCCAGTCGAAGCCGAAGAGCCACTGCACCACCGGCACTCCGCGGCCCGCCTTGACGAGCGTGTAGAAGAAAACTTCGAGCGCGGTGCCGAAGAACCCGTACATCGCGAACCGAAACAGCCCGTAGCCGAGCTTTCGCAGGCCCGTGCGCGGGTGCTTGTGCCGCACCGTCACATGCATGGGTGGCTTCTTCCACGGGTTCACGCTGGTCATTGGGCGCCATCATCGCCCGGCCGCGAACGAAGCCAAATCTCCCGCCGCGGACGGGTGTCGATGCACCACTTTCGTCGCGAGACGTAAGAGCCCCCAGTGAGAACCCGGTTCTCGAGCCGCGAGAGCGCGGTGGCGCGGCGGTTGCTCAATGCTCGCCTCTTTCAAAGACACGGAGGTCTTCAAAGTGCTGGCACGGGTGAGGTCGGGAGCGTTGATGGGCGTCGACGCGGTGGTGGTGACGGTCGAGGTCGACATGTCGTTGGGCATGCCGTTCTTCAACGTGGTGGGGTTGCCCGAAGGCGCGGTGAAAGAAAGCAAAGTGCGGGTCATCTCCGCGCTCAAGAACTGCGACTACGAGCTGCCGCAGAAGCGCATCACGGTGAACCTGGCCCCGGCCGACTTGAAGAAAGAGGGCGCCACCTTCGAGCTGCCGATTGCCCTCGGCGTGCTCGCAGCGGCCGGGTTTTTGGGCCACGACCTGCTGAGCCCCTTTCTCTTCGGCGGAGAGCTCTCGCTCGATGGCGCGGTGAAGCCGATTCGCGGGGTGCTGCCCTTGGCGCTCGCCGCCCGCGACGGAGGTTTTCGCGGCGTGATGGTGCCCGCCGCCAACGCGAGCGAGGCCTCGCTGGTCGACCGCATCGAGGTCATCGCGGTCAATTCGGTGCAGCAGGCGGTGATGCACCTGACCGGCGAGCTGCCCATCGCGCCGTACCACCGCACCGAAGGGCCCGAGTGCGCCGTCGGCGGCAACGGCGTGCCCGACATGAGTGAGGTGCGCGGTCAGAACGACGTGAAAGATGCCTTTGAGCTCGCCGCCGCGGGGGGCCACAACCTCATGCTGTGTGGGCCACCCGGCTCGGGCAAGACGATGCTCGCCAGGCGCTTGCCGACGATTCTGCCCTCGATGTCATTCGAAGAGGCGCTCGAGGTGACCAAGATGGCCTCGGTGCTCGGCCTGCTGAGCGAGGGGCAGTCGCTGGTGCAGCAGCGGCCCTTTCGCGCACCCCACCACACCATCTCAGACGCAGGCCTGGTCGGCGGAGGCCCGTCGGCGCGGCCCGGCGAGCTCTCGATGGCCCACCACGGAGTGCTCTTTCTCGACGAGCTGCCAGAGTTTCGGCGCAACGTGCTCGAGGTGCTGCGCCAGCCGCTCGAAGAGGGCGTGGTGCGCATCGCCCGCGCGACGCAGCACGTGACCTACCCCTGCCGGGTGATGCTGGTCGCGGCGATGAACCCCTGCCCCTGCGGCTACTTCAACGTGCCGGCGCACCGCTGCAGCTGCCTGCCGACCCGAGTGCTCGAGTACCACGCGAGAATTTCGGGCCCGCTGCTCGACCGCATCGACATCTCGCTCGAGACCCGGCCGGTCGACGTGCTGGCGCTGACCCAGCTGTCGCACGAAGAGAAACCGTCGGCGTATTACCGGGCCCGGGTCGAAGCCGCGCGGGCCATTCAGACCGCGCGCTTTCGCAACGACGCCGGCATCTTCTGCAACGCCCAGATGGGGCCGCGGCTGCTGCGGAGGGTGTGCGTGCTCGGCGCCAGTGCCCAGCGGCAGCTCCACATGGCGGTCAACCGCTTCGGGCTCTCGGCGCGCGCGCACGACCGCATCATCAAGATGGCGCGAACCCGGGCCGACCTCGAGCACCACGAGCGCATCGAAGATCAAGACCTGGCCTTCGCGATCAGCTGCCGCAACCTCGACCGGCGCGACTGGCTTGCCGCGGCGAGGCCCGACCGCAGCTTCGCCGCCGGCGCCGCCAAAGCGAAGCGCTAGACCTCGAGTGGTTCTCAAGGTGGCCAATGTTGGAGCCCGCGCGGTCGCTCGAGACCTGGCCGCTTGCGAGCGTGCGCCAGATGAGACAACCGAGCGACGAACGGAGACTCTCGCCCATGCGTCTTTCTCTTGGCGCAGTTCTGATCTGCGCCGCCTGCCATGGGCCGGCATTCACGCCCCCCGACGGTGGTGTTTCGAGCGCAGCTTTCTTCCTGGGGGAAGAGAGGACCTCGGCCGACGGGGGCACGTGTGCAGTCAACGACGCCGTGAGGGCGTACGTCATCAGGCGCCATCGTGAGCTCCCGATTTTAGACCGCTGATGACCGAACCGAGCTCACGGCACCCGGGCTAGTTGGGGGTCGACACGGTCTTGAACGCGCCCGCCTTGATGACGGTGAGCTTCTTCGGGTCGACCGAGCGCTTGATCGCCGCGTTGAGTTGCTCGACCGTCACCGCTTTGATCTTCTCGTCGAGCTGCTGCTCCCAGGCGAAGGTGCGGCCGTACTGCTCGTTGCGGCTGAGCATGGTCGCGAGGCTGCGGTCTGAGGCGCGCCTTTGCTGACGCTGATCGAGCAACGCCTTGCGCTGCTGCTCGAGCTCAGCGGCCTTGACGCCGGTGGTGGTGAGCAGCTCGTATTCTTTCTTGAACGCGCTCTCGACCTTGCTCATGTTCTGCGGCGCGTAGATCGCGAAGCCGGCAAACACGGCGCGGTCACCCACTGGCGGCTCGGGCAGCTCCAACATCGAGTATGCACCGTATGAAAGCCCCTGCTTTTCGCGGAGCTCGGCGAACAATCGGGCCGCGGGAGAACCGCCGAAGACCATGTCGGCGACCATCATCGCCGCCGCGTCGGGCCCCTCTTTGTTGCCCTTGAACGCGACGCCGAAGCCCATCCACGCTTGGGCTTTGTCTGGAGTGGGGATGACGAGCTCACCCGCCTTCGACTCGGCGAACGCGTCGGGCGCGAGCACGTACTTCTCTTTGGCCGACCACTTGCCGAAGCGGGCCTCGAGCTTGGCCTTCACCTCGGCCGGGTCGAAGTCGCCGACCAGGGCCATTTCGGCGTTCTGAGCCCCCACGAAGCGGGCGGCGAAGGCGCGGGTCTGCTCGAGCGTCGCGGCGTTCACCGCGGCGGCCGCTTCGGCCAGCGTCTCGACGTAGCGCGGGTCGTCTTTGCCTCGTGGAGCGACCGCCCGGCGAAGCTCGATGTCGCCCAGCGCCTCAGGCTCATTCTTGGCCTGCTCGATGTCGGCGAGCTGTGACTTCTTGAGCACGTCGAACTCGGCCGCGTCGAACGCCGGGTCGGTCAGCGCGTCGGCGAGCACGTCGAGCAGCTCGCTGAGCTCGGGGCGCTTCACCTCGATGTTGACGACCAGCGCTTGGGGCGCCGTCTGGTTCTGCACCTGGGCCTTGAGCGACTCGAGCTTGTTGCGAAACTCTTTGTAGGGCAGCTTTTTGCTGCCGCGAAAGAGCATCTCCATCGCCAGATCTGCGACGTCTTGCTGACCCTTGAGGGTCTCGGCGGTGCCGTAGTGAAAGGTCATCGAGCCGTTGATGGTCGAGGCCCGGGTCTTCTTGGCCAAGAGCGAGACCTTGGCCCCGTTGCCCAAGGTGAACCTGGTGGTGCGCGCGTCGATGTTCGCCGGGCTGGTGTCGAACACTTCTCCCTGCGCGACCGCCGCACCCTCTTTGAGCGCGTTGACCAGCGGCGCCAGGTCGGGCGCGAGCGGTATCTCGGCGCGGTCGGGCTTCTCGGTGGGGGTATACACGCCCACGGTGCGGTTCTGTGGCTTGAAGTACTTGTTGGCCACCGCGAGCACATCGGCCGGCGTCACCGCTTTGAGCCGGTCGCGCTGCACGAAGAGCATGCGCCAATCGCCGATCGACGCCCAGTTCGAGAGGCTGATGCCGACGCTGGTAGCCGAGTTGAGCGAATTTTCCATCTGAGACAACCAGCCGGTGCGGGCGCGATCGACCTCGGCGGCCGTCGGAGGCTTCTTGGCGAACTGCTCGACCACCGAGAGCAAGGTCGCTTTGACCTTCTCAACGTCATCGGTGGCTCGCAGCTTGGCGGTGCAGCCGAACAGGCCGGGCTCTCGCAGGCTGTCGAGATCGCACGACGCGCTGGCGGCCAACTTGCCGTCGACCAGCGCCTGGTGCTGACGGCCCTGCGGCACGTCACCCAGCAGGCCCTGCAACACCATCAGCGCAGGGAAATCGGGGTCTGACGCAGCAGCGACCCGCCAGACCGCGTCGACCACCGCAGACCCGCCCACCCGCCTCACCACCACCGAGCGCTCGCCGTCTTGCACCGGCTCCTCGGTGAAGGTGGTCGGCAGCTTGCGCTTGGGAGCGGGGATCTTGCCGAAGCTGCTGGCGATGACCGAGAAGGCCTTGGCCTGGTCAAACTTGCCCGAGATGATCAGCACCGCGTTGTCGGGTTGGTAGAACTGCCGGTAAAACGCCTGCAAATTCTCGACGGGCACCCGCTCGATGTCGGCACGGGTGCCGATGATCGCGCGGCCATAGTTGTGCCAGGGCAGCGCGGCGGCGCGCACCCTGGCGCTCAGCACGTATTCACCATCGTTCTCGCTGCCTTCGAACTCGTTGCGCACCACGGTCATCTCGGTGTCGAGGTCTTTGCGCGAGACGTACGAGTTGACCATGCGGTCGGCCTCGAACCGAATCGCCCACTCGAGGTTCAGGTCGCTGGCATTCATGATCTCGAAGTAGTTGGTGCGGTCTTCGCTGGTGCTGCCGTTGAAGTTGGCCCCGTGCTGGTTCATCAGCGACTTCGGGTCTTTGTTGGTCGGCGTACCCTTGAACAGCATGTGCTCGAGCAGATGCGCCATGCCCTTCTCGCCGTAACCCTCGTTGCGGCTGCCCACCAACACCGTCAGGTTGACCGCCACCTTCGGCGTCGAGGGGTCGGGCACCATCACCACCTTGAGGCCGTTGGGCAGGCGGTACTCCGAGATACCCTCGACCGTGGCCTTCGCGACGAACGGCTTGGGCGGTGCCTGGTCGACCAGCATCAGCAGCATCAGAGTCAGCATGGTTTCAGTCTCCAAAAGGGGGCGATGCGGCGGTCAGTGACAACCCCGGGCCTTCTTAGTTCTAAAAAAAGGCGGCGGGGGGCCCCTCACGAAACGGGCGCGGGTCGATTGCCAGCGATCACGCGCAAAAGCGGCGAAGTGTCGGTCAGCTGTGCTTTAAGTGCGGGCTGCTCATGGCTGGTGTGACGTGCCCCCGCTGCGGAACCGTGTCTGCTCCCGACGTTCGGGTATGCCCACGGTGCAACGCGCCGCTCCAGGCCGCCGGCAAGGGCAAAAGCGCGGCACCGAGCACCCGCCGGGCGCCCACCCCACAGACCCAAGACGACGACCCCGGGGCCACCATCGAGGGTGATGACGAGCCCTCGCCCAGGGCGACTCCCCCGACCAAGCCCCGGCAGGCGTCGGTGAGCCGGCGGGTCGGCAGCCCCAAGGCCGAGACCTCGACCGCGGGCAAAGACCCGCTGGTCGGCCAGAAGCTGCAAGAATACGTCATCGAGCAGCGCATCGGCTCGGGCGGCATGGGGTACGTCTACCGGGCGGTGCAGCCGATGATCGGCAAGCACGTCGCCATCAAAATCTTACGCCCCGACGTGGTCACCGACCCCCGCGACATCGAGCGCCTGCTCGACGAGGCCCGGGTGGTCAACAGCATCAAGCACCGCGGCATCATCAACATTTTCAGCGCGGGCTCGCTCGAAGACGGCCGGCATTACCTCATCATGGAGCTGCTCGAAGGTGAGCCCCTCGACACCCTGATGACCCGCATGGGCATGGTGCCGGTCGCCGACGCGGTGGTGATTTTGGAGCAGGTGCTCTCGGCGCTCACCGCCGCCCACGCCGCGGGCATCGTGCACCGCGACTTGAAGCCAGCGAACGTGTTCTTGGTCAAAGAGGGCCCCACCCACTTCGTCAAGCTGCTCGACTTCGGCCTGGCCAGGCGCAAGCAAGAGCAGGTCACCCGCATCGCCGGCACGCCCGACTACATCTCGCCCGAGCACGCCAAGGGCCGCCCGGCCGGGCCTCCCGCCGACCTCTATGCCTTCGGCGTGCTCTGTTTTCACATGCTGCTGGGCCGCCTGCCCTTCACCGGCACCAGCCCGATGGAGGTGATGGAGAAGCACGTGCACAGCCCGCCTCCGGTGCCGCACGAGCTCGACGCGACCATTTCAAAGCCGCTCTCGGAGCTGATTCTCAAGCTGCTCAGCAAGGAGCCCGGCGACCGCCCCGACGCCGAACAGGTTAGCGCCGACTTGCGCGCGGCCACCAAGCAGCTGCGCAACGCCTCGACGATGATGAGCCTGCAGTCGCTGCCGACGGTGAAGAACCAGGCGGTGGCGGCGGCGAACGACAAGGCCCGCGGCAAGGCCCTCTCGCGCCAGGCCGAGGTGGCCGACTTGAAGCGCAAGGCTGGTCGCAACTGGCCGCTGATCATCGGCGGCATCATCGCGCTGTGGCTGCTGGGCGTGGTGGGCTACGTGGTCTGGCCCGCGGCCCCCCTCGAGGTGGTGCCCAAGCCTGTACGCAGAGACAAGCCTCCGCCGGTGGTCGGCGTCACCCCTCCGGAGGTGCTCACCAGGCCGCAGCCTGGCCCAAGCAAGACGCCCGACGAGCCGGGCCCCGAGGTGGCGGTCGACCCCCGGCCCCCCGACGCCGAAGAGACCGACGCCAGCGTCGAAGAGCCAGACGCGCCGCCCGAGAACCTCAAAGAGCCCCGCGACGACGTCTTCTTGGGCGAATGGCGCCGCGCCCACCACATCGACGAGAAGCTCTCGAGGGTGAAGGCCACGATGGCCATCGACAACGACAAGCGCGAGTACTTTTCGGTGCCGTTCGAGAAGGTGAACGCCACCTGCGCGGCCGCCACCACGTTGGGCGGGCTGTATGACTGCGAAGACGAGCTCGACAAGCTCGAAAAACGGTTCTTCAAGACCGAGTGACACGAAGGCAGACGCGGTGTACGCCTCTTTGCCTGCATGGCAACCCGAGAAGCGAAGAGAACTGCCCCGCGAACGCAGCCGCTGGTCACCCAGAGCACCGGCCTGCCGCTCGAGACTGAGCTGCTGCTGCGCATTCACGACACGATGGTCAAAGCCCGCTGCCTCGAGGAGCGGCTGATCGCGATGTACAAGCAGGGCCACGGTTATTTTTGGATCGGCGGCCCCGGCGAAGAAGCGTTCAACGTACCGCTCGGCCTGCTGATGAAAAAAGGCCAAGGCCCCGCGTTCGACTACGGGCACTTTCACTACCGCCAGTCGGCCACCATGCTGGCGCTCGGCGAAGAGCCCATCGGCGCGATTCGGCAGATGAAGAACGTCGCGGCCGACCCGTACTCCGGCGGCCGCAACTTCGCCGGCCACTTCTCGAAGCGCGCGTGGAACATCGCGCCGGTCAGCTCTCCCATCGAGGTGCAGTACGTGATGGCGCCAGGCACGGCCCTGGCCCAGAAGCGCCACGGCGGAGACGGCATCACCATCGTCACCGGCGGCGACGCGGGCACGGCCGAGGGCGACTTCGCCAGCTGTCTGGTCTGGTCGAGCCGCCCGGGGCAAGAGCTGCCGGTGCTGATTCTGGTCACCAACAACCGCTGGGGCATCTCGACGCCGTACAGCCAGGTGCAGGCCGTCACCCGCATCTCTGACCGCGGCGCTGCGTTCAACATGCAGAGCAAGACCATCGACGGCAATGACCCCATCTCGGCCTACCTCGAGCTCAAAGAGGCCATCGAGTACGTGCGCACCGAGCGCAAGCCGTACCTGGTCGAGGCCCACGTCTCGCGGCTCTACGGGCACTCATCGGCGTCGGGGGCGAACATCACCGGCGCCGAGGTCGACTGCCTGACCCAGTTCGAAGAGAAGCTCGACGCGCACGGCGTTCGCTCGAAGGCCGAGTCGAAGGCGCTGCGCGACCAGTACGCGACGATGATGGGAGACCTGGCCCGCCAGGTCAAAGACGAGCCGATGCCCGACGCAAGCACCTTGTGGGACCACGCCTTTCACGGTGAGCCGGGTCGCGACCCGCTCGCGGAGTAAAAAGCACATGGCCAACATGGCTCAAGCCATTCGCATGGCGCTGCACTACGCCGAAGAGAACCTCGGCGTGACCGACATCTTCGGTGAAGACACCGGCAACCCACTGGGTGGCGTCTTCACCTGCACCCAGGGCCTCAAGACCACGTGGAACACGCCGCTCGACGAGCGCGGCATCGTGGGCATGGCGATTGGGCTCGCGATGGCTGGCGCCCGGCCGATCGCCGAGATTCAGTTCAGCGACTACATCTACAACACCATCGACCTGCTCAAGCTCGCCGGCAACACCTGTTGGGCGAGCAACGGCGACTGGCACCTGCCGATGGTGCTGATGACGCCCGTGGGCTCGGGCATTCGCGGCAGCCTCTACCATTCGCACTCGTTCGACGCGACGGCCACCCACATCCCCGGGTGGAAGATCGTGATGCCGTCGAACCCGCTCGACGCGTACGGGCTGATGCTGTCGGCCTGCAAAGAGCAGAACCCGGTGATGTTCTTGATACCGAAGGCGCTGATGCGCGTGCGCGGCGACGAGCTCATCCCCGGTGAGCCGGGTGATGACCGGGCGCTGTCGAAGGCGATCGACGCTCCGCTGGGCGACCGCTCGGCCTGGCGCGCGGCCTGGCCCGAGCTGGTCGACGCCAGCATCGCCATCGGAGAAGCGAAGGTGGTTCGCCCCGGCGCGGGCCTCACGGTGGTGAGCTACGGCCGCACGCTGCCGCTGTGTAAGAAGGCCGCCGAGGCGCTGGCCGCAGACGGGCTCGACGCCGAGGTCATCGACCTGCGAACCCTCTTTCCCTACGACTGGGAGTGCATCAAGCGCAGCGTCGAGAAGACCGGCCGCGTGCTCTTCGTCAACGAAGACACCGAGATCAGCAACTTCGGAGAGCACCTCGCGCGGCGGGTGACGGAGCAGCTGTTCTACAAGTTGCTCGCGCCTCCCAAGGTGCTGGCGGGCAAGTTCGTGCCGGGCATCGGCCTCGCCGACGCGCTCGAGCTGGCGTCGGTGCCACAAGAAGCCGACATCAAAGCGGCAATGCAGGCCTTGGCCTCGCTCGAGCCGTAAAAAGGAGTGGGGCGAGCATGAGCGTGAACGGGTTTACTTTCGGCAGGTGTCGATGTGCTTCACGCTCGCCACCCCGCTCTCACCGGCCTTGACGGCTTCGGCGCGGGCGTGGGTCAGCAGCGCGTTGGCTCGCTTGGCATCGCCCCGGGTCGCGAGTAACGCACACCCGAGCATCTCTTCGGTCTCAGGCAGGTACTGCGCCTCGAGCCCCGGGCCGTGGGCCAGCGCGAAGCCCTTCTCGAGCAGCGGCAGCGCCTCGCCCGGGTGGCCGGCGTCGAGCAGCGCTTCGCCCAGGTTCATGAAGCTCCAGATGAGGCCCGGCCCCTCGGGGTCGGGGAGCTGCCGGCTCAGGGTGAATGACTCCTTCGCCGCGCTCAGGCCCTCGTCGCGTTGACCGGTCGCGAAGAGCGCCCTCGACAGGTTGCCCAAGGCCATCGCCAGGCGCTCGACGTTGGGCGGGCGCCCGGCGCGGTAGATCTGCACTGCTCGCCGCACCAGGGGCACCAGGTCTGAAAATTCACCCAAGCCGCCTTTGATTGACACCAGGTTCGAGATGACGCCCGCCACCGATTCACTGTTGGGGCCGCGGGTGGCCTCGTAGCCAGCCAGGGCGCGCTCCAGCGAGAGCTTCGCTTCGCTCAAGCGGCCCAGGTAGCTGAGCTCGACGCCGAGCCCTTCGAACCCCGCCGCTTGCACCGCGCTCATCGGCGCACCGGTTGCCTCGTACCGCTCGAGGGTCTGGCGGTCTTCTTTCTCGGCGCCAACGATGTCTCCGGAGTTGAGCAACGCGGCCGAGAGCATGAAGCGGCCCTCGAGAGAGAGCGGGTGGTCGGGCCCCAGCTGCTTCTCGACCAGGTCGATCGCCCGACGGCAGAGCTCGATGCTCTCGGCCGAGCGATTCATGGCCGTCAGGAGCTTCGACAATTCGAACATCGGCCGCGCGACCATCAGCGGCGAGGTGCTGGCGGAGGCTGTACGCAGCGAGACCGCGCGACGCAGCGATACTTCGGCTTCTTGCAGCTGGCCCACCACCGCCTGAATCGAGCCGAGGCTCGCCGCCATCTGCGCCTCGAGCTCGGGGCTCGCGCCGATGCGCTTGAGCTTGGCTTGTGCGAGCAGCACCCAATGCAGGCCCTCGGTGCCTTGCGCGAAGCGGCGGGCGAGAAGGTCACCCAATGAGGTGTCGGCGCGAATCGAGAGCAGCGGGTCGCCGGCCTGCTCGGCGAGCAACTGAACCTCCAGCAAATCGGCTCGGGCGCCCGCCCAGTCGTCGACCATGCGCTCTGACTCGGCCCGCTCGAAGAGCGTTTCTCCCCTCGCGCCTGGAGACTTCGAGAGCTCGGGGTCGGCTTCGACGCGCTGATCGCTCGTCTTGGCCAGCGTCAGCGCGTTCTCGAACTGCCCGGCCAGCCGCAGCGCCGCCACCGAGGCCAGCTGCTGCTTGAGCGCCTCAGGCAGCGCATTGACGGTCGCATCGAGGCTCGCGCCGCTCACGCAGCTCGACACCGGGCCCAGGTTCGCCACCGCTTTGGGCGCCAATTGAATCAACGCCGCGTCGGCTTCGGCCAACAGGCCGACCAACGAGTGAAATTCGAGCAGCCGTTGGTCGAGGCAGCCCATGCGGGCATCGAGCACGGCGATGGACTGCTCGCCGCGCTTGTTGGTGGCCTCGCAGACCTCGGTGCGAGCCGCGACCCAGCCTTCAGCGTATTGGTTCAGCGCCCGCTCGACCTCGGTCAGCGAGCGGGCGGCGAAGCTCGAGGTCGATGCGGTGAAGGCGGCGCGAAGTCGCTCCTGGTCGGTGCGCTCCCAGACGCCGCGCAGATGCCGCGCGGCGTCGGAGCAGAGCAGTTGCTGCTGCTGACGGTGCTGCACGCCTGCGAAGGCCACCGCGCCCACCGCCATCACTGCGAGCACCGCGATCGCCCCGAGGCGCACCGCTCGCGTCGCGTCTCGGGTGAGGTGAGCGCGAAGGGCGGTCATCGAGGCGAAGCGGGTCTCCCTGGGCCCGAGCCCCCGACGCACGGCCTGCTGGAGCCACCGGGGCACGCCGCGGGTGTCGGTGATGGGCTCGGGCGCTCCGGCGCGGGTGACGTCGCGGAGGTGGGTCATGGTGACGCCGCGAAAGGGTCTGGTGCCGAAGAGAGCTTCGTGGAGCGCGACACAAAAGCTGAATTGGTCGCTCAGCGCGTCGGCGGGGGCTCCGTCGAAGACCTCGGGTGACATGTACGCCGGTGTGCCGCGAATGCCCGTCGCCATCTGCGCTTCGTCGACCACGGTGGCCCGGCCGAGACCGAAGTCGGCGACCTTCACCACGCCTTCGACGCCGAGGAGCACGTTGGCTGGCTTGAAGTCGCCGTGCACCAGGCCGGCGGCGTGCGCGGCCTCGAGCCCGCGGGCGGCGTCGATGAACTTCGAGAGCACGGCGCGCCAGCTGCGCGGGGTCGCGAGCCACTGGGCGAGGGTTTCACCTGCGACCAGCTCCATGACGAGGAAGGTGGTCGCCCCGTCGGTGGCGATCTCGTGCACGTGCACGACGTTGGGGTGGGAGACCTGCGCCAGCGCGCGCGCTTCGTTGACCAGCGCGGCGTCGACTTCGGTTTGAGGGGAGTGCAACAGCTTGATCGCGACCGAACGCGCGAGCACCGGGTCGAAGGCACGGTAGACGGTGCCCATGCCGCCGGCGCCGAGGCGCTCGACGACGAGGTAGCGGCCCAGGTGCTCGCCGAGCTTCGGAGCGTGGGCGGGGGGTTCTCCGCTGAGCGCGGAAATGGAGTCGCCTCGGGTCAGCAGTTGGGCGACGGCGGTCGAGCAGCGGGCGCATTCACCGAGGTGCGGCACCAGACGCGAGCGGTCGGCCGAGGTCAGGCGGCTGTTGACCAGGTCTTCGAGCACCGCCTGGGTTGCGCAGTCGGCGTTCTCGGGTGGGGGCATGGGCCAGGCATTCGGGTGCACAGTGCCCAGGTTGTCAAGTCGGGGGTCGAGGGCGGCTTTTGAGGTGGGCGGGTTCGGGGTTCTTGCGGCCCACTGCTCGTCGCGACCGGCGCGTTGGCGCGTGAACTTTGGGTGACTCGTTGACTCATCGTCGTGCGAGGGGGCGATCGTCAGCCTGGGTGACGAAGGGCGTGCGATTGACCCCGCCGACGGGTGGCTGCGCGAGCTTGAAAAACGGGGCATACCGGTGACACAACGCGCGGCGGTAAAACGCTCGACACTTCAAAGGGCTGAACACATGCGCTTCATCTGGGTCATTGCATTCGCAGGCTTCGTCGGGTGCACCGGCGGGAGCGGCGCCGGTGGAGCGACA
>JANLPS010000071.1:0-10746 GCA_031367385.1 Archangium sp.
GGTGCAGGTGCCGGTGCCGGAGCAGCCTCCGCCGCTCCACC
Organism: Archangium sp.; assembly: GCA_031367385.1. Taxonomy (GTDB): domain Bacteria; phylum Myxococcota; class Myxococcia; order Myxococcales; family Myxococcaceae; genus JAEUJT01. The sequence continues at coordinate 42 of JANLPS010000071.1, forward strand.
CGGTGAAGGTCGAGCCAGTGGCCTTCACTGCGCTCAGCTGAACGACGGTGCCTGACGTGTAGGCCTCCGAGCAGTCGGTGCCGCAGTTGATGCCGGCGCCGGTCGAGGTGACGGTGCCGCTGCCAGGCCCGGGCTTCGAGACCGAGAGCGTGTACTGCTGCAGGGTGAAGTCAGCGGTGACGTTGGCGACGGCGTTCATGTACACGCTGCAGGTGCCGGTGCCCGCGCACCCACCGCCGCTCCAGCCGGCGAAGGCGCTGCCGGGGCTGGGCGTCGCGACCAAGGTGACGAGGGTGCCGGACACGAACGAGACCGAGCAGCTCGAGCCGCAGCTGAGGCCAGCGGGCGACGAGCTCACGGTGCCATCGCCCAACCCGATCTTCGAGATGTTGAGCGCGTAGTCGCTCAAAGCGAAGTTCGCGGTGACGCTGGTGAGGGCGGTCATCGAGATGGTGCAGACGCCGGTGCCGGTGCAGGGGCCGCCGCTCCACCCGGTGAAGGTCGAGTCGGCGCTGGCGATGGCGCTCAGGTTCATGGTCGCACCGTAATTGACGTCTTCTGAGCAATCGGCGCCGCAGTTGATGCCCACCGGGGCTGAGGTGACGACGCCGGTGCCGGTGCCATCTCGAGAGACCTGGAGCGGCACGGTGGCGGGCGCGAACGTCGCCACCACGGTGGTCGCGGCGGTGATGGTCACCAAGCACGTCGGCGCCGTGCCCACGCAGGGAGCTCCGAAGCCAAGGAAGATCGAGCCTGAATCGGGCTCTGCGGTCAGCAGAACAGCTGTGTTTACGGAGTAGCGTTCAGTGCAATCGACGCCGCAGTCGATGCCGCTCAGGTCGCTGGTGACGTGGCCGAGGCCGGCGCCCTGCCGTGCGACGGTGAGCGTGAAGACGGGGGCGGTGAACTGCGCGTTGACGGTGCGAGCGGCGCTCATCGTGACCGTGCAGGTGCCCATGCCAGTGCAGGCGCCCGACCACCCATCGAAGCTCGCGCCTGCGGCGGGGTTCGCGGTGAGGGTGACCATGGTACCGACGTCGAGAGACGCAGAACAGGTCGAGCCGCAGGCGATGCCGCCTCCGGTCACGGTGCTGGTGTCAGCGCCGGTGCCAGTCTTGGTCACGGTCAGCGCGAACTGCGGCAGCCCGAAGATGGCGGTGACGGTGGTCGACGAGCCCACGGTGACGACGCAGGGGCTGGTCGTGCCGCAGCCGCCGCCCGTGAACCCGACGAAGGTCGAGCCGACATCGGGCGTGGCGGTCAAAGTGACGTTGGCGCCAGTCGCGACGCTCTCGGTGCAATCAGCGCCGCAGGTGATGCCGGTGCCAGTCACAGTGCCAGTGCCGGTGCCGGTTTTTGCGACAGTGAGCACTGAGGTGGGCCCCGAGAACGCGGCCTCGATGTTGGTGTCGCCCGTCAGCGTGAAGGTGCAGTCGGCCGTACCGGAGCACCCGCCCCCAGACCACCCCATGAAGGTGGAGCCGGCGTTGGCGGTCGCGGTCAGCGTGATGACGGTGCCGTACGCGCGGGCGGCCATCGTGCAGCCGAAGCCGCAGTTGATGCCAGCGGGGCTCGACTGAACGAAACCCGCGCCCGTGCCCGTCTTCACGACGCTGACGGAGTACTCGTAGGCGAAGAGCTTGGGGCCAGTGCTGGTGTACCCAGTGACGGTGTGCGTGCAGGTCTGGCCTTGGCCGAGGCAATCGCCCGTCCACCCGGCGAAGTAGTAGCCGGTGCGGGGGGTGGCGGTGAGGGTGACGACGTCTCCGTAATTGAAGACCTGGCGGCAGGTCGCGAAACCGGTGCAGTCGAACCCGCTCCCGGTGACCTTGCCCGAGGCGGTTGAGGGGCCAGAGAGGTCGAAGTAGTAGCTTTGCTTGCTGAAATAGACCGTGGGGCTCATCGAGCTGGTGACGGTGAGGTTGCAGTCGGGGTTGAACCCGCACTGCCCTGCCGCGTTGAACCAGCCGTCGAAGTTCATGCCCGTGTCGGGCTCAGCCAACAGCGCCAAACTCCCGCCGCTGACGATCGCGGCGCTGCAGTCGCTGCCGCAGTCGACACCGGTGCCCGTCACCTTGCCTGTACCGTTGCCGAGCTTGACCACGGTGACGGGGAAGATGGCCGACGCGAACTCGGCGTTGACCGTCGTGGCCGAGCCGACGGTCACCGTGCAGGGAGCGGTGCCGTTGCAGCCGCTGCCGCTCCACCCGATGAAGACCGACTGGGAGTCTTCGTAGGCGGTGAGCGTGACCTGAGTGCCTTTGAGAAAATTCTCGGTGCAGTCATCGCCGCAGTTGATACCGGCTCCGAAGATCGCGCCGTCGCCCCGGCCCGACTTCGAGAGGGTGAGAAGCCCGATGGGTGAGGGGGCTCCCGCGTCGACCGGGCCGCCGGCGTCAGTGGTCGAGCCGCCGCCTGCGTCAGTGGTGGCACCGCCGCCGGCATCGGTGGTCGTGCCGCCGGCGTCGGTGGTCGTGCCGCCGGCGTCGGTGGTCGTGCCGCCGCCCGCGTCGGTGGTGCCGCCGCCCGCGTCGGTGGTCGTGCCGCCCCCCGCGTCGGTGATCGTGCCGCCGCCGGCGTCAATCGGAGCGCCGCCGGCATCGACGTCGGTGTTGCCGCCGGCATCAACGCCCGAATTGCCGCCCGCATCACTCCCGCTGCCGCCACCCATGCCGCCACCCATGCCGCCACCCATGCCGCCGCCGACGCCGCCGCCCGTGCCGCCGCCGGTGGCCCCGCCCGCGTCTTTGGCTGACCCGCCGCCAGTGCCACCGCCGGAGCCGCCACCTGAACCGCCGCCTACTCCGCTGTCAGCCGTCTCGATGATTCCAGGACCACACCCGCCGAACACAACGACGACGGCAGCCACGAGAACGAATCGAAGGGAGCTGTTCATGTGCCTCAATTGTGGCTGATTGACCCGATGAGTCCACTTGTAATGGTGGGCGATTGTCAGCGCGTTGGGAGTGGCGACGGGGCGCCCATGTAGGAGAGATATCGCGGTGTATCGGTCACCGCGCATCGCCGGGGGACACTGCTCGTAGACCCCTCGCTTTGAAATGCAGCGGCGCAGTTGGCCGCGACGAGAGTCGATGACCTCGACGGCGCCGCTGCAAGGCAGCACGCCGCAGCTCGCCCACCGGCCTCGGGTTCTTCGAAGCTGCACCTGATGAGCGTGACCAGCGCTGACGCCACCGCCTCGGCCAGCGGCAGCTCGCAAGTTGAGCTCTGTAAAGCCTCGAACACGCCCTCGCCTCTGCTGTTTCTTGGTTTCTGAGAGCTCGGCAAGGCGCCCAATGTGCGCATCGCGCGCAACCCCGAATGCAGCGCCACGACAATCAGGCAAGCCTTCCAAACCAAGGGAAACGACCCAATGAGCGTCTTGAAAATTCGCAGCCTGGCCTCGGCCATCATCACCGAAGCGAGCAGCAAGAAGATCATCGCCAGCGCTCAAGACGGGGGCAAGATCGACGCAGACGAGCGCGCCGAGCTCGACGCGTTGGCGGCTGCTCCGGCCGACCGTTTCGAGAGCCCTGCGGCCCGCCAGAGCTTCTTGGCCTCGTACTCGGCAGCGACCGGAGCGCCGTTGCCCCCCACCCCGCGCGTCTTCACGCAGGAGTCGCGCCCCTCGTGGACGACCACCTATTTCCCGATGGCCGATTACTCGGGCGACAAGAAGGGCAGCCCCGAGTCGAACTTGTGGGCCGAGCACGGCGCCGCCGACGAATTCGACAAGGTGCTCAGCGCGCGTCACCTGACGCCAGGGGCCCGCGAGTTCGAGCTCCAACCCGCCATCAACTGGATCGTGGGCAAGCCTTCGGGCGGCTACCTCGCCAACGGCACGGTCGACGAGAAGAACGCCGAGGTCACCACCGGGCTCGACCTCAACGGCGACGGCAAGATCACCCCCAACGTGGAGTGGGACGTGATCGGCTACAACGGCACCCTGGTTCGCGCCAACTCGGTCGGCAACGGCAAGGCCGAAGACTCGGTCGGGGTCAGCTGGTGGGGTCACTGCGACGAGGTCGGTGCCGCGGGCATCATGTTCCGCGAGCCGGTCAAAGACGTTGAGATCGACGGCGCCAAGTTCACGCCGGTGATGATCAAAGGCCTGCTGTCGATGATCTCGCAGAGCCAGGGTGGCAACACCGAGTACGTCGGCAGCCGCAACAACGAAGAGTTCGACTCGGTGCATTTGAAGAACGGCGAGCAGTTCTTGGGCCGCGTCGCCGGTGAGCTCAAGTTCGGCAGCGGCACCCGCTTCAACTACGACGACGCGACGTTCAATGGTGGCTTCGCGCCCGAGCTGCAGGTCGTCTTGAAAGACGGCACCACGCGAACCGTCAAGGGCTCAGAGGTCGACTCGATCACCCGTGAGCTGCGCAAAGAGAGCCCGGCGATGTACCACACCAAGATGATCGACTGGCTCGCCAGCGGCCGCCCCGCGGTGATGGACAAAGACGACGGCTTGCACTTGTGGAACTACAACTTTCACAAGCTCGAGGACACGATGTTCGAGAAGGGCCAGAAGCCCGATTGGGCCGACCAGGTCGACTTGACCAACGGCTTCTCGGGCCCGGTGCAACCTGGCGACGATGTCACCTACGTCGACCGCAAGGTCACCCTCGGCGCGTCGGGTGCCGGCGAAAGCGGCGGCCAGGAGTCGTACCAGTACTGGATCGCCAAACGAAACGGCGAGATCGTGAATAGCGGCTGGGCCTCAGGTTCGTCGAGCCCCGACTTTCTCTGGCGGCCGACCCAAGCGCCCATCTTCTCGGGCCCGAACCCCCGCAACCCGTTCATCAAGCCTGAGATCGTGAAAGAGATTTACCTCCGCTCGCTTTCCGACGCAGACCGGGCGGCCGAGGAGCAGCGGTTGGCGGCGGTCGTTCAGTAAGGCGCAAGTCACGCAGACAGCGCGTTGGCAATGGAGTGCGCCAGCGCGCCGTCGAACGTCGCCGGGTCGGTGTACAGGCGCATCGCGTCTTCGAGCCCGGCGAATTTTCGAACGAACTCCGCGCTCATTTGAATGAAGCGCGAGCCGGTGAGCATGCTCACGTGGCGAAACCGCGCTCGGTTCGCCTGGAGCCAGATTGCCCATTCTCCGCTGACGTCGACCGTCGCCGTTTGCACGTGGCGCGCGTCGATGAACAGCTCGAGCCGGCCTTGACCGACGAGGTCTTTGTTGAGCTCCTGAAAAGGCCGGCCCTTGAGCTCGCCGATGTCGGTGCCTGACAAGATCACCACCGTCACGTGCGGCGCTGGGCGGCGAATCACCAGCTTGACGTGAACGCCTTCGAAGAGAACGTCGGTCGGGTTCATCGCCATATGGGCCTGCGTTCTAGCAGGTATGGTGCGCGCGTGTTCTCAGCCCTCGCGCTCGCGCTCTTCACTGCTGCCGCTCCTGCCCCCAAGAACGTCTACGTGGGCATGTACCTCTCAGACGTCTCTGACTTCGATCTGAAGGCGGGCCGCTTCAAGGCTGACCTGCACGTGTGGGTGAAGTGGCTTGGTGACGAGAAGCAGGTGCCGGCGATCAGCTTCGAGAACGGAGAGCTCGACGAAAAGCAGGAGCTCGGTGTTGAAAGCGAAGGCGCCTGGCACTCGATGCAGTGGCGGGTGCAAGGCACGTTTCGCGGCGAGTTTCCGGTGCACGCCTTCCCCTTCGATCGACAGACGCTGCCGATCATCTTCGGGCTCAACGAAGATCTGGGTCGTCTGGTGCCCGACCTCGGCGCGTCTGGCATGAGCCCCCGCTTTTCAGTGAGCGGGTGGTCATACGAGCCGTACTTCTCGGCACGGGCCGAAGAGCGGGTCTATCGCTCTGATTTGGGCAGCGTGTGGCGTGAGGGCAAGAACGCGAAGCAGCGGCTGACGACGTTCTCGGTCGAGATGCGAAGGCCCTTCGGCCCCTATCTGATCAAGTTCGCGCTGCCGCTGGTGCTCTTGCTGTTGATGGCATTGCTCGCCCTGTTTCTACCCCCGGAGCGCCTCGACGTGCGCTCGGCAATGGGCATCACCGCGCTGCTGTCGTGCATCGCATTTCACTACACGCAGGCCGACACGCTGCCCAACGTCACCTACCTCGTGGCGGCCGACAAACTGTTTCTCGGTTCGTATGTGTTCGTCGCGAGCACGTTGCTGATCAGCATCATCGCCTTTCGTTTCAGCGAGCGACGGCCCGAAGCGGCACGCAGAGCCGACCAGGTCGGGTTGTGGATGTTGCCGGCGTTGACGCTGCTGGGGCTCATCAGCCTCTTCGCTGGCGTGGTGCTCTCGCACGAGTCGATCGTCGAGCCGGGCGCGCCGATCAACCCGCACCTTGCAGAGCCTCTGCTGCGGGTGGCGGTGACCTCGCTCGATACGCTCGGCGGTGGTGGGCAGTTGCCGGCGCGGGCGGCGCAGCTCGTCGTGCGTGGAGCAGACGGCGCGTTCAAACCCGTGCTCGCGCAAGAAGCGCCATCGATGACCAACCCGTCGGTTCGCCTGCTGCCCAATGGAGGCATGCGCATTCGGTGGAAGCTCAGGCCGGAGGCCCAGTGGAGCGATGGCACGCGCATCACGGCCGATGACCTCCTCTTTTCGCTCGGCCTGACCGCTGACCCACTCCGCAACGACGTCGAGCGCATCGACGATCGCACCATCGACGTCACCTACACCGAGCGGCACAATGACGCGCTCGGTGGCTTCTCGGTCTTCCCCAAGAGCGCGGCCTCGCTTGCACTCGACGGGGGCCGCGAGGCACTCACGCGAGCCATTGGCGAAGGGGCGTTGCTCACCGCCGGTGCGTACACCTCGACAGCGTTCGAACCGGGCAAACGCGCGACCTTCGTTCACAACGATCGCTTCGCCGGAATGAAGCCGGTCTTCGAGAAGCTCGAGGTTCACCTGATGTCTCCACTCGAGGGTGCGAAGGCGCTCGTCGCAGGCGAGGTCGATGTGCTGAGCAGTCTGACCTCGGAGAGCTACGAGCTCTTGAAGGCCGAGAAGACAGTGCGGGTGCTGGAGCAACCCGGAGACATGCTCTGGGTGTTGGTGCCGAACCTCTCGTCGCTCCCGTGGTCGTCGCTCGAGAACCGCAGCGCGCTGCTCACCTCGCTTGACCGCGACGCGATGGCGAGGCTGCTCAAACCAGCGCCGGCACGGGTTGCTTTTGGCTGGCGAGAGAGCCCGCCCTACCCGCTTCCGCCCGCAGCGACGTTGGCGCACCAGTCGGTGAAGCTGTTCATCTCACCGGTGCAATCGAAGAGCGATCTGCAAGCCCGCCTCGCCGCGCAGATCACCCAAGACCTCGCGAAGATCGGCATCACGGTCGAGCTGGTCGAGCAGCCCGACGTGTTTGAAGCGGTGCAGCGCGGTGACTTCGAGGGGCTCGCGCTCCTCAACCGCGACACGTCAGACGTCACCCAGTTTCTCAACGTGCGCGACGTGTCAAAAACCTCGGGAGCCCACTACGACGAAGAGATGGTCGAGCGGGTCGAAGCAATTCAAGGTTCGCTCTACGTCGAACGGCGACGGGCCCTCGAGCTCGAGCTCCAAGAGGCCTGGTTCAAGCGACTGCCGATGCTGCCCCTGGTGCTCACCTCGCGACTCGCGGCGGTGCGGGCAGACCTCAAGGGGCCCGACTGGGGCGTGGCCGATTCACTGTGGTGGAACGTGTCGGAGTGGCATCTTCAGGCGCGTTAGCGTCACGGCGCGCTGCCGATCATTCTCGTCGGCCAACGCCTACATGGTCGGCAAACACCTACTCGGTTCATTGACGAGGGAAGGGCAAGCCCTTCGCGACCAGAATGGTACTTTCCCGGGCTTCGTCGAAACCTTGTTGGGGTGTCTCAATGCGTTCTGCTCAGCCCTTCGTCGCCGCCGCGCGGCTTCTCACCGCGGTCACCCTCCTGACGGCCTCGGCCTCGTTCGGAGCGGCCGACACGTTCGGTCTGGGCGACGGCCACTCGAATTCATTCACCGCGCTCACCGCCATCGACGTGGTCAACGCGTACGCTCCGCTCACGGTTACGGCCGCCGCGGCGACTTCTTCGCTCACCGTCGGGGCCACCACCGGCAGCGGCGCCTTCGCTGCGAACGATCTGGTCATGCTGTGGCAGGTCGCCGGGCACTCGGGAGCAGTCAGCGGCAATCAAACGGCGATCGACCTCACCGCCGGCGTCGCGGCGACGCACTTCGAATTGGGCCGAGTGCTCAGCGTGGCAGCGGGCAACATCACCTTGACCGCGCCCCTGCTCACAACCTTCACCGGCGGCGTCACCCAGGTCGTTCGCGTGCCCGAATTCACCACCGTGACCATCGCCTCGGGCCTCGGCATCACCGCCCCCGCGTGGAACGGCACGACCGGCGGCATCGTGGCGTTTCTCTCGCTCAACGGCATCGCGAGCGCGGGCACCATCGACGTCTCAGGCAAAGGCTTCAGGGCAGGCATCATCGCGGGCCTCGACGGCAACTCGAATTGCCTCGGGAATGACGGTGCGCCCCCCCAGTGGTCGACCAAGGGCGAGGGCATTCAAGCGCCCGCCTCGGCCGCAGTCAGCGGAGGCATGGGCAACCTCGCCAACGCCGGCGGTGGCGGCAACTGTCACAACGCTGGTGGCGCGGGTGGCGGCAGCCGAGGCCAGGGCGGCAACGGCGGCGGTCGCTGGTCTGACAACGCAGACTTCGGTGGGCGCGGCGGCTCGTCAATTTTGTTGGGCCTCAAACAATTGCTGCTCGGCGGTGGCGGCGGCGCAGGCCACGTCAACCAATCGGTGGGCACCAACGGCTCGGGCGCTCCGGGCGGCGGCGTCATCTTCATTCGCGCAAGCACGATCACCGGTATCAGCGCCGTGAACGGCACGCTGGTGGCGAACGGCACGGGCGCAATCACGAACCCCGAGCAGTGCGACCCGGCCGGCGGTGGCGGCGGTGGCGGCACCATCCATTTGCGCGTGTCAGGCTCGGTCGCGATCGCGTCGACGCAGGCCAGCGGCGGTAAGGGCGGCGATCACAACGGCACCTGCGCTCAATTTCAGACTCAGGCCCAAGGTGTCGGCGGCGGCGGTGCGGCGGGTACGGTCTTGTGCCAAGTCGGTTCTGGCTCGTGCAACACGACCGCGGTCGGTGGGGTCGCGGGTACCGCGGCAGGCGTCTCGAGCATTCGCGCACAGCCAGGCGGCGCCGCGCCGATCGTCGTGCCCCCCACTGGAGGCTTTTTCGTGGCCACCGTCACGGCCCCGACCGCGGGGAGCGCGACCACGAATCAACAGCCCACGCTCACGACCTCGGGAGACCCGAACGTCACCGTTTTCATCTTCGTCGACGGCGTTCAAGTATGCACCGGCACCTCGAACGCCTCGGGCGTCTTCAGCTGCACGCCTGCGAGCACCTTGAGCTACGCGACGCACTCGGTCACCGCGCAAGAGTCACCCACCAGCAGCCTCGCGCAGGCCGGGCCGGTCTCGGCGGCGGTGAGCTTCACCATTGCCCCTACGCCAGTCGTGACCGTGTCAGCGCCAGCAGTGATCAACTCCGCCAACGCGGCCGCCTACCCGGTCAGCGGCACCTGTACGAACTTCGCCGGCACCGTGAGCGTCTCGGTCGGCGTGGTGTCGGGTCCCACGGCCTGCGTCGCGGGCGCCTTCTCGACCACGCTCAATGTCTCGGCGCTGGTCGACGGCATCAACATCACGGTCGGCGCGAGCCAGACCGACGCCGTGGGCACCGGCAGCGACTCGAAGACGACTCGAAAAGACACGGTCGTCACAGCTCCTCTGATCTCGACGCCGCTTGCAGGCACGCAGGTCGCGCCCAACCCGAACATCACCGGCACCAGCGAAGCCTTGGCCACGGTCACCGTTCGAGACACCACGTCGATGGCCGTCATCTGCAGCACCACCGCCGACAACCTCGGTGCCTGGTCATGCGCCACCACGCTCGGAGCTGGCACCTCAACTGTCGCGGCCATGCAGACCGATACCGCCGGCAACGTGTCGACAGATTCGCTCTCACGCACCTTCACGGTCGTGGTCGCTCCCACTGTCACGGTCGACGTTCCCGCGGTCATCAACGCGGCGAACGCGGCGGCCTACCCTGTCAGCGGCACCTGCACGACGGGCGCCGGCAACGTGATCTTCTCAGTGGGTATCATCTTCGGCACGTCGCCCTGCGCCGCCGGTACCTACGCGGGCACGCTCAACGTCTCGGCGCTCCCTGACGGCATCGGCATCACCGTAGGTGCCTCGCAGACCAACGTGGCTGGCACGGGCAGCGACTCGAAGACCACGCGCAAAGACACCGTCGTGCTGCCTCCCGCGATTCTGGTGCCCGCGAACGGCGCCGATGTCGCCGCCAACCCGACGATCAGCGGCACCAGTGAGGCCTCGGCCACGGTCACCGTTCGCGACGCGTCGATGGCCGTCGTGTGCATCGCCACCGCGAATGGCAGCGGCGCCTGGAGCTGCTCGACCACCCTCGGCGTCGGCTCGTACAGCGTCACCGCCACCCAGGTCGACACCGCGCTCAACCCGTCGGCCGCGTCGGGAGTGACCAGCTTCCGGGTCGTGGCTCCTCCGACTGTCACCCACGCGATCCGTATCGGGCCCTATGACGCAAGCGCTTGAGGGGGCTGATCGGCAAGCATCGGCTTGATCGCGGCACCTCCGATGAATTGAAGGTCGAGAGTGGTGCCGAGCGACAGTGCGTTCCACGCGAGTCGTTG
>JANLPS010000107.1:0-4075 GCA_031367385.1 Archangium sp.
CTGGTGCCGTCGCTGGTGGTCTCTGTGTTCGCGGTGGCCGAAGTGCTCACGGCGGCGCGGCGAATCGACTGGTCGGCCTCGGGCATCCCCGGCGGCATCCCCCACCGGACCACGGTGTGCGGCGATGTCGTCACCGGGTACGGCGCGAAGGGCGACGATGCGACCGACAACCGGGCAGCGTTTCAACAGGCGCTCGACGCGTGTGCCGCTGGGCAAGTCGTCACGGTGCCCGCTGGCATTTTTCGAATCAAGGGCAGCCTCTCGATGCCCTCGAACGTCACCCTGCGAGGCGCGGGCCCGGCCACGGTGATCAAGTCTGTTGGCACCGGCGAAGCCCTCTTCATCTTCGGCGCCGACGCAGTGCAGTACGACCCTTCGAGCATCTCGACGGCCATTTCCTCGGGCGCCACGGCGGGCTCGCAGTCTCTGGTCGTCGCGAGCAACACCGGCATCACCGTCGGCAGTTACCTCGTCATCACCGAGCTCAACGACCCCAGCTTCGTCTCGATTCAAGGCACGTTGAACGGGCCAGCCACCTGGGTCGACAGCTGGACGACGCAGGGCACCCGCGCCCGTGGGCAGATCGTCGAGGTCACCTCGGTGTCAGGCACGACCATCGGCATCACACCGGGCTTGTACTCGGCCTACACGCGAACTCCCTGGGCGACCCGCTTCAGTGCCGGCGTCAAATGGGCCGGCGTCGAGCGGCTCAAGACCTTCGCCACCAACAGCGGCACCAATCGAAACTTTCTCTTTCAGAAGGCGGCGTACTCGTGGGTCACCGAGGTCGAGAGCGACTCGACTGATGGAGACCACGTAACGATCGACTGGTCGTACCGTTGCGAGATTCGCAAGAATCACTTTCACGACGCCTTCATTCACGAGGCGGGGCAGTTCGACAACATGGTCGGGCTGCGCAACAAGACGTCTGCGACCCTGGTCATCGACAACATCATTCGCCGACTGCACGTCGCGGTGATGACCGAGTGGGGCGCGGCGGGCAACGTCATCGCATACAACTACGATCGCGAGAACTTCGATGCCGCCACTGCGGCTGGCAATCGCTGGCTGCCGGTCAGCATGAACAGCAATCATGGCGCGCACCCACAGTTCAACCTCTTCGAAGGCAACGTCTCGCAGAAGTTTCAGGCCGACGCGTATTGGGGCAGCTCGAGCCACTGCACCGTGTTTCGAAACTGGTTCTCCGGCACCGGCACCACCAACCCGCCCTACACGGGGCGCGGCCCGGTCGACACGGGCACCACGGCGACGTTGATTCAAGCGAATCGGGCGATCGATGTGTGGGAGTTGCAGTCGATGCACTCGCTGCTGGGCAACATCGTCGGCAGCGCGCCGTTGGTGACCCGGGGCCTGGTCAGAAGGGTCACCGAGCCTGCCTCGCGCGGCTACGACAACCCTCCGGTGTGCTTCAGCTACGGGTACACCAGCGAGAGCGACTCCGGAGGAACCAGCGCGAAGACCTCTCCGACCACCACGCTCATCGAGCATGGCAACTTCGACTTCGCCACCAACGCCGTGGTGTGGGATTCAACGAACGCCGATCATGCGCTGCCTGACTCGCTGTTCTTGTCGGCCAAGCCGGCCTGGTTCGGGTCGCTCAAGTGGCCTCCGGTTGATCCGATCACAGGCGCGGTCTCTGAGACCATGATCCCCGCGGGGTACCGGTTCGTGAACGGCATCGACCCGCCGGGTGGTGGCAGTGACTTCGACGCTGGCAGCTCCGTCGATGCTGGCAGCTTCGTCGATGCTGGCAGCTCCGTCGATGCTGGCACCCGAAGTGACGCCGGCCAGGCGCCCGATGCCGGCCTCGCCTCGAGCGACGCGGGCCCCCAGGGCGGGGGCCCGGTCAGCGACGCCGGAAGCATTGACGGTGGGGCGGGGGGCGACGCCAGGCCCGTGAGAGGCTGCGGGTGCGCCACGGAGCCAGGCTTTGCGGTCCTCGTATTGGGGGTTTATGCGCTTCGCCGGCGTCCACCCGCCGCGCGTTCGCCTCCAAGGCACTGAAATTCCTGTGAACGGGTGCTCAGCGGCGGCCAAGCGACCTCGCGGTGGGTTCAGACGATCCCGGCGCGGGGCCAAGCAATCCCACGGTGGGGAACGCTCGTCCTGAGGGACTCGAAGGACTCTGCGGCAGCGAGTACCGCTCACCGACCCGTCCAATCGCTTCTGCGATGCGTCACGCGATTCCATTTGACCTGCGAAGCCTGATCGAATCCTTTAGCGCGCGAATTTCCACCGCATTTTGAAAGGCCACCGCCGTGATTGTCGGAGTTCCGAAAGAGATCAAGACCCGTGAGTACCGCGTCGGCATGACGCCAGCCATCGCCAAGGCGTACATCACCGCGGGTCACACCGTGTTGATTGAAAAGGCCGCAGGTGAAGGCGCTGGGTTGCCCGACTCCGAGTACGAGCGCGTCGGCGCAAAGATGGTCAAGAGCGCCGACGAAGTGTGGAAGCGCGCTGAGATGATCGTCAAAGTCAAAGAGCCCATCGAGCCCGAATACGCGCGAATGCAAGAAGGCCAGATCATCTACACGTACTTTCACCTCGCGGCGGTGCCCGAGCTGGCCAAGGTGCTGATCAAGAAGAAGATCGCCGCCGTCGCCTACGAGACCATTCAGCCTGAAGACGGCTCGCTGCCGCTGCTCAAGCCGATGTCTGAGATCGCCGGCAAGATGTCGATTCAGGTCGGCGCGGCCGCGCTCGAGAAGGCCCACGGCGGCAAGGGCATTCTGCTCGGCGGCGTGCCCGGCGTTCGCCGCGGCAAGGTCACCATCATCGGCGGCGGCGTGGTCGGCACCTGCGCGGCCAAGGTCGCCGTCGGCATGGGCGCCGAGGTCACCATTCTCGACGTCAACCTCGATCGCCTCACCTACCTCGACGACATCTTTGGGGGCCGCATCACAACCCTGATGTCTGACAGCGAGAACATCGCCCGCGCCGTGCGCGAAGCCGACCTCGTCGTCGGCGGAGTCCTCATCCCCGGTGCGAAGGCCCCCAAGCTGGTCTCGAAAGACCTGATCAAAGAAATGAGCAAAGGCGCCGTCGTCGTCGACGTCGCGGTCGACCAGGGTGGCTGCATTGAAACCATCAAAGCCACCACCCACGACAACCCGACCTACGAAGTCTCGGGCGTGGTGCACTACGGCGTGGCGAACATGCCCGGCGCAGTGCCGATGACCTCGACCTTCGCCCTCACCAACACCACCCGCCCCTACGGCCGAAAGATCGCCGACATCGGCCTGGTCGAAGCCGTCAACGGCGACATCGCCCTGGCCCGTGGCCTCAACACCTATGGCGGCTTCGTGACCTACGAGGCTGTCGCCCGCGACCTGGGCTACGACTACGTGCCCATCGCCACCGCCCTCGAGGGCGGAGCGTCGAAGAAACGACGCTAAGGCGTGGCAAGGCTGCGCGGTGGCCGTGACACTGTGTCACCCGCTGCGCAGTCGCGCTCCTGAAAGCCCGGCAAATTCAGCAGGTTCACCCTCCCCGAACGCGGCCCGTCGCGTGCACTGGAGCGCAATGGGTCGCACCAACCATTCGTTCGAGCCGCGTTGCAGCGGGCCATTTCCGGGAGAACTTCGATGCTCGGCTTTTCACGTAACAATCAAAACAAGAATGAATTCGAAGCCATGGTCAGCCCCTGGCTCGACAGCCTGTACGCCTCGGGCTTGCGGCTGACTCGCAACGAGCGTGACGCCGAAGACCTGGTGCAAGACGCCGTCATGCGCGCGTACCGGTTCTTCGACAAGTTCGAGAAAGGCACCAACTTTCGCGCCTGGCTTTTCAAGATTCTCACCAACACCTTCATCAACACCTACCGCCGCTCGGTCAAAGAGCGCTCGTTGTCAGATGAGAGCGAACGCCAATCGGTCGAGGCTCGCTTCTTCAGCGCCGACACCACCGATCAGGCCTCCAACCCCGAAGATCTGATCCTCCAGCGGGCCCTCAGCGCCGACGTGCTCCTGGCCATCGACACCCTGCCGATCGACTTTCGCATGGTGGTCATCTTGGCCGACCTCCAGGAGTTCTCGTACAAGGAGATCGCCGA